>DATEOF010000189.1:0-18898 GCA_035274465.1 Polyangiales bacterium | reverse complement strand
TCGAATCGCCCATAGCCATTTGCGTTTCTGGTAAGGGCGGCCGCCCACGCAGATCAGCGCGGGCAAGCGCACATCGACCTTAGCTACTATCGTGAGACGCGCCTTCATTTCAAGGACCTGGCGGTCTTTGTGCGCAAGGCCTGAATGTTCCAGTGAAAAGCTCCGCGCACACTCCCCGACTCCGGGGTCGACCTTGCGTACAGCTGCGACAGTGCTAGCGCGGCGCCGGTGTGGCGCGGTCGAAGCGGATGGTCACCCGGTCCAGCGAGACCTCGCCCTGGGCGGAGCGCAGCTCGAGGTCGATCGGGCTCGGGGCGACCAGGTTGAACGGCACGTCGAGCGCGGTGAAGGTATCGGGGTCCTGCGTGCGCGCGGCGCGGCAGTCCAGCAGCTTCTTCTTGCTGGGCATGCGTTTGCCGGAGACGCGCGCCTCACCCAGGCTCTCGCCGCGGTAGCCCGTGCAGCGCAGCTTCAGCCAGAAGCTCGCGACGTAGCGGCCGCGCGGCAGCTCGGGCGTGTGGCCCTTGGCCAGGCTGAATTCTTCCACACGTTCCAGCAATCGCTGGCTCGCCGTGCGCACCTGCTTGTTCGACGCCTGCGGGTCTCTTTCCAGCGTGTAGAAGCGGGCGCTCTCCATGTGCTCGGCCTCGAAGGTGAGCGGCCCGCGCTCGAGTGCGAGGAGCAAGTCTTCGCTCGAGTAGGGCGGCTGGGTGAGATCGCCGAGCCAGGCCAGCACCCCGGCTTCGCGCAGCACCGCGACACCGGCGCGCGTTTTGACCTCGACCGGGAAGGTCAGCTCCTCGACTCGCGCCTGAATCTCCTTGGCATCCGCCGCTTCCAGCTGCCAGGGGGGCGTGGCGGAGTCCTCGGCGTCGGCGCCGAAGAACGTGGCCAGCACGTAGGGATGCACCTCGGCGCGCGAGTCGACCGAGACGCGTGTCTTGCCGCGCGCGTAGAGCAGCTGGCCGAGCGCCGAGAGCGGGTCCGGATCGCTGCCGCGGTAGCCTTCGCGGCTGAACGTGCCCAGCGCCAGCATGCAGCCGAAAGCGGCGAGCAAGACCCGCACGTGTGCAGCTGGCGGCGGCGGCTCGCGCAGGCAGTACACGATCGCGCCCAGCGCAAGCCCCAGGGCCAGCATGCTGGGCATGATGCTGTGAGCGGCGAGGCTCGTGGCCAGCGCCAGCGCCAGTGCGCCCGCGGCATCGATCAGCCCCGGCAGGCGCCCGCTGCGCTCGGCTTGCGGCTCGATCACACTCGACACCGCACGCACCGCGAGCCAGGCGTTCCCGAGTGCGAGTGGTGGCAGCAGCGTGAGCGCATACCAGGGCAAGATCGCGCGCGAGCCCACGTCGAACGCCAGCCACGAACAGACGAAGTAGCTGCCGATCAGCCAGGCGCCGTCGCTGGCTTCATCGCGTGCGCGTGCCTTCCAGAGCCACAACAGCCCGAGGCCGAGCAGGCCGACTTGCCAGGAGAACGGCAAGGCGTCGACATCGAGCAGCTCTGCCACGCGGTTCAAGTAGTTCTGGTGGTGTACGCCGTCGAAGCCGGAGACACGTCGCACGATGGCGTGGTTCCAGAGTACGCGGAACGTGGCGAGGCCGACCTTGGCGTAGAGCGCCGCGATCCAGGCAGAAGCCAGGAGCGCCGGCGTGCCGAGTGCAGCCATCAGCCGCAAGACCTGTGGCCGTCGCGGATGCTCGCGGCGCCGGCGCCACTCGACCACCAGCATCGGGATGACCGCCAGCGCGCACACCAGCTGCTTGGTGAAGAACGCGCCGCTCACTGCCAGGCCGGCCAGGAGCGCCCAGCCGAGCGCGCGCGGGCCCCCGGTGAGCGCGCGTGCGTGCGCGTACAGCGCGGCCATCACGAACGCCAGCAGCATCGGCTCGATCGTGGCCGTGCGGCCGTGGTCGTAGGTGCCGTAGCAGATCAGCCAGGTCACGCCCCAGGCGAAGCCGAGCCACACGCCGCGCGCCCCGGGCTCGAGCAGCCGCCCGAATGCGAAGGCGAGCAGCGTCACGGCCAGCGAGGCCAGCGCGAACGGCAAGCGCAGCGCGAACAGCGAGGGTCCGAGCAGCTTGAAGCTGGCTGCGACCGCCCAGACCGACAGCGGTGGCTTCGAGAATTTCACGAGCCCGGTCGGAAACTCGCCGTGGATGTCGACCGCGTGCAGCAGCACGCCGTAGCGCAGCAGCGTGCGGCCGTACATGCCGTACAGCCCTTCGTCGTAGATGTTGATGCGCCCGCTGCCGAGCGCCCAGAACAGCACCAGCACGCCGAGCGCGAGCAACGCGAAGAAAGCCGAGACCGCCTGCCGTTTCAGCGACATGGCTAATCGCTGACCAGCGGTTCGAACAACAGCATGCCCGCCGTCACGAAGGCCAGATCGAAGGCGCCGAGGATCCGCAGCCAGGCCCCCAGCTCGGAGATCGGCGCGCCGGCCAGCAGCTCGCGCGTGGCCACCACCCCGCACAACAGCGCCGGTGAGATCACCGGAAACAGGGCCACTGCCAGCACCATGTCGCGCGCGCTGGTACGCGTACCCATGGCGGCGAACAGGTTGCCCGTGGCGGCGAAGCCGAGCGTGCCCAGGGCCAGCAGGAGAGCCAGCTGCCACGCAATCGGCGCTAGATCCAGGTTGAACAACACCGCCACCTCGAGCACCAACACCACTTCCACGATCGCCAGGAACAACACCGTACCCAGCGACTTGCCCAAGTAAATGGCCGAACGCGGGATCGGCGACTGCAAGAGCCCGCGCAGCACGTCGTGATCGCGCTCGCGACTCCAGGAGCGGCTCATCGCCAGCACGCCCGAGAAGGCCACGGCGATCCACAGCACACCGGGCGCGACCTGCTTGGCGCTGCGTTGCTCCACGAAGAACGACAGCGAGGCGATCACCGTGACCAGAGTGGCGAACATCGCGGTGGTCACGACCACCTCGCCGGTGCGCATCTCGATCCGCAGGTCCTTGCGGAGGACGAGCCAGGCCGCGCGCAGGAGATTCACGCGCTGGCCTCCGCCTCGGGTTCGGCGACGCGACCTTGAGCCAGGCGCAGCCGTCGATCGGCCAGCCGCTCGGACAGGCTCGGATCGTGGGTGACCAGCACGACGATCGCGCCGCGTGCCCGCTCCACCTGCACCGCGGTGATCAGGCGCTCGACCGAACCGGCGTCGAGGCCGGTCGAAGGCTCGTCGAGCAGCAACAACGTCGGCTCGTGCAACAGCGCGCGGGCCAACGCCACGCGTTGCAGCTGGCCGCGCGAATACGTGCGAGCCGGGCGGCCCGCCCAGGCGCCCAGGCTGAAGCGCTCGCGTTCGCGCTCCAGCGAGGCGGCGACGGGTAAGCCGTGCAAGGCCGCGAACAGGGCCAGGTTTTCGTAGGCGTTCAGGTCCGGGTAGACCATCGCGGCGTGGGCGAGCACGCCGATGTGCCGGCGCAGCATGGGCGCGCGTGTGGCCTCGCGATCGCCGAAGCGGATCGAGCCGCGGGTGGGTGTGGCGAGCAGACCCAGGAGCGAGAGCAGCGTGCTCTTGCCGGAGCCGTTTGGACCCTCGATCGAGGTCACGCTGCCGGCGTGAAAACTCGCGTCCACGCCGCTCAGCGCGCGCGTCGGCCCGTAGACCTTCGTCAGGCCCTTGACCTCGACACGATCGAATGCGGCTACCACGGGGGGCTTCGTAACACGGCGCGCGTGGACCTCGCGAGTAAGCTATGCTCCGGGCGTGCAGGCCTACCTCGACCTCCTCCGCACCGCGCTCGAAGACGGCCGCCCGCGCGCCGACCGGACCGGCACGGGCACGCGCGGCATCTTTGGTTATCAGATGCGCTTCGACCTGCGGAGCGGCTTCCCGCTGCTCACCACCAAGAAGCTGCACCTGCGCTCGATCATCCACGAGCTCCTGTGGTTCCTCGCCGGCGACACGCGCGTCGAGTACCTCCAGCAGCACGACGTCACGATCTGGAACGAGTGGGCCACGCCGGAGCAAACCGCGCGCTTCGGCCGTCAAGCCGGCGACCTCGGCCCCGTGTACGGGCACCAGTGGCGCAACTTCGGAGCGACCCCGCGCAAAGACGGCACCTACGAGCGCGACGGCGTCGATCAACTCAAGCGCTTGCTGCAGGAGATCCGCGACAACCCCAGCAGCCGACGGCTGCTGGTCAGCGGCTGGAACCCGCGTGAAGCCGACCAGGTCGCGCTGCCGCCGTGCCACACCCTGTTCCAGTTCTACGTCCAGGACGGCGAGCTCAGCTGCCAACTCTACCAGCGAAGCGCCGACATCTTCCTGGGCGTGCCGTTCAACATCGCGAGCTACGCGCTGCTCACGCTGATGATCGCGCAGGTGAGCGACCTGCGCCCCGGTGAATTCGTCCACAGCTTCGGCGACGCGCACCTGTACAACAACCACATCGAGCAAGCGAAGCTCCAGCTCACGCGCGAACCCCGACCGCTGCCGACCATGCACCTGGATCCAGCGGTGAAAGACCTGTTCGAGTTCCGCTACGAACACTTCAAGCTCGAGGGCTACCACCCGCACCCGGGCATCAAGGCCGAAGTGTCCATCTGATGGCGCCGCTGGTCTTGGTAGTGGCGATGGCGAAGAACCGCGTGATCGGCCGCGGGCAGACCATCCCGTGGGATCTGCCGGAGGACCGCAAGCACTTCGTCGCAGTGACCAAGGGCCACGCGATGATCATGGGTCGAGCGACCTACGACTCGATCGGCAAGCCGCTGCCGAAGCGGCGGAACATCGTCGTGAGCCGGCAGCAGGGGCTACGGATCGAGGGTGTCGAGGTGGTCGGTAGTCTGGAGGAAGCGATCGCGCTCGCGCGCACGGCAGACGACGCGCCGCGGGTGATCGGCGGCGGTCAGCTGTACGCCGAGGCGCTGCCGCTGGCGACGCGGATCTACCTGACCGAGTTGGATGCCGAGGTCGAAGGCGACCGGTGGTTTCCCGAGCTGGATCGCGGCGCGTGGCAAGTGAGCGAGAGCCGGCGCGGGGAGGGCGCGACGTACCTCACGCTGGATCGCCTGGGCTGAGATGCCGTCCACTGCTCGTGAGCACACGGTCACGCGTACCGTGTTCGTCATCTCGATACTCGTGACGGTCGTGCTCTACGCGCTGCCGGAGCTGTATTTCGTGGCCTTCCCACTCCGCCTGCTCGCCACGCTGGTGCACGAGATGGGGCACGGCTTGGCGGCGCTGCTCGTCGGCGGCTCGTTCGTCAGCTTCGAAATGTTCAGCGACGGCTCCGGCGTCGCGCACACGGCGACGACGAGCCAATCGCGGCTGGCGGCCGCATTCGTCGCGGCAGGCGGACTGATCGGCCCCGCGATCGCTGCCGCGGCCTCGTTCGTCGTGGGCCGCAAGCCGGAGTATGCGAGGGCGTTCCTGACTGTGCTGTGCGTCGGCGCACTGGCCTCTCTGATACTCGTCGTACGCAACACCTTCGGCTGGATCTTCGTCGGAAGCTTCGCGCTCCTCCTCGGCGTCCTGGTCCTCAAGGCCAGCGCGCGCGCATCTCAGGCCGTACTCGTCTTCCTGGGCACACAACTCGGCCTCAGCGTATTCGCGCAGAGCGACTACCTCTTCACGCGCACAGCCGAAACCGTCGGCGGCCCCATGCCTTCAGACGTCGCCGTCATGTCGCAAGCGTTGCTCTTGCCCTACTGGTTCTGGGGCCTGGCCTGCGGCGCGCTGAGCGTCCTCGCGCTCGCGATCGGAGCGCGCATGCTCTGGAAGTCGTAGGCATCAACGCTCCGCTGCGGCGCAGGGGTGGGGAGATCTGTGAAATGGCTCACGCGCGAATTCGAGGATGGAAGCACTGTCGGGCAGCGCGCCGCCGGGCGACAGCGTCGCCCAGATCATTGCGCGAAGCGCCTCTCACATGGCAGCTTCCGCGGTCGATGACCCGGGTTGGCTTGTTTCGTCTCGCCGTCGTGGCGTGCGCGATCGGGAGCGCGTGCAGCGTGTCCGATCGCGAGCCTGGACTGCGACGCAACGACCAGAACAAGGATCCCGCACCCTCGGACGATCGCGACTCCGGCGCGGAGTCTGATGCGGCTCTGAAACCGAGCGGCAACGCGGGAGCGCCGAGCATGACTCCTTGCGACCCGGCGCGGCCGCCAGGCGCTGCAGACCGGCCCAGCGTCGCTGACGGCCCTGAACTCGAGGACATATACCTCGGCCTCACCCAGATCACGCTCGGTACAGGTACCCACACGACGCGCAGCGATGTGTTGGGCTTGGACCTCGACGACCGCTGTACCAAGGTCCCGGACTGTCCGGAGAGCGAGAGCTCCGGTTCGTGCCGCCCTCGAACCGAACGCCTCCCTGCTGACGGGCACGCGTGCCGTGACAATGCGCTGGCGAGCGCACTCAGCGCGGCCAACCAGATCACCGAGCTCGGCCCTCGCTTTGGCCTGAGTGACGACGTGATCAATTGCGGTCTGCGCGCGGGCACGTTCAACGTGCTGGTCCGGATCCGCGGCTACAATGGGATGGCCGATGATCCCGAGGTCCGCGTGGATTGGTACAGCGCACGACCGCACAAAGAGGTTGCTACCCCGATGTGTGACGGAGCGAATGCGTCAGCGGAGCCCAAGTGGAGTCCTTCGACGCTCTGGCAGGTCGACGCGAGCGAGCTTAAAGCGGCGCTGACGGCGACCACGGAGCTGACCGATTCGCGTTACTCGGATGGCCACGCGTTCGTGCACGACGGCGTGCTCGTAAGCCGCATGTCGGAGGATGCGACGCTGCGTTTGAACGCTTCGCCTTATCGCCCGTTCAAGCTGCCCATCGCAGGAGCATTCTGGATGGGCCGGTTGGCCAGGATGCGCGGGGACGTCTGGCACATGACGGACGGCCTGATAGCAGGCCGCGTGCGACCGGGCGAGCTGATGCGCGCGGTGCGTCAGACCGGCTACTGCGAGCGCGATGCGGGCGACCTCGCATATTCGTTTCTTGTGAGCTTTCTCGATGAGAGCACTGACTTGCTCGCGGGCGGTGGCTCGGACGCAAGTTTGGCGTGCGATGCGCTGAGCTATGGCATCGGCTTCGAGGCCATGCAGGCCAGCCCATTGGGCAGCGCGGCGTTCGAACGCCCGCTCGAGTGTTGTCCGCCGGGTAAGTCGACGGACCAATGCAGCTCTACTTGCGGGGACGGCAAAGTGAGCGGCGATGAGAAATGCGATACGGCGATCGAAAGTGGTCAGCCGGGTGCGTGCCCGACCGCGTGCTCTCCCGGGGCTGACTGTGCTCCGCGGGCGTTGAGCGGCACCGGTTGTTCTGTGGAGTGCAAAGCGCAACCGGTCACCGCGATAGGGGTTCGCGATGGTTGTTGTCCTGCCGATGCCAACTCGACCACGGACCCCGACTGCGCGGTGATGTGCGGGAACAGCGTGGTTGAAACCGGCGAGACTTGCGATCCGCCCAGCTCGTGCACGCCGTGCACGAGTGACAACCCCTGCCTGTCTGCTCGAGGCACTGGCAGCTCCACCACCTGCAACCTCAGATGCGATCTCGTGCCCATCACGCAATGTCGAAATAGCGACCGATGCTGCCCCGCGGGTTGTAACTCGACCAATGATCGCGATTGCTCCTCGATGTGCGGCAATCGCGTGATCGATGCAGGCGAGACGTGTGAGAACGGGACCGACAAGCCGTGCCCGAGCGACTGCGATGATCGCAATGCGTGTACGAGCGATAGGACGACAGGTAGCGCTCAGAACTGCAACCTGACTTGTTCACATGAGCGCATCACGAGCCCGACGAACGGCGACGGTTGCTGTCCGATGGATGCGACTGCGAACGTCGACAGTGATTGCATGCCGCGCTGTGGTAACAAGGTCGTGGAACAAGGCGAGGAGTGTGACGACGGCAATGACTCGGCGGGTGACAGTTGTTTCGAGTGCCGCAACGAGAGTGCGACACAGATTTGCCTGATGGAGCTGGGACAGAGCGACGCCTGTGCACAGTGCAAGTGCAACAAGTGCACGAGTGCAGCTCTGGCTTGTTACAGGCATGCCGATCCAAACGAAGCCAACCTCTGCAGGGAGCTGGCCGCGTGCAGCCTCAAGACCGGCTGCGGCAACCCAGATTGTTTCTGCGGCAGCTACAGCCTGTTCAGCTGCCTCGGCGGTCTTGCGGACGGGCCCTGCAAGACGGAAACAGCGAGCGCGGCGAAGTCCAGTGATCTCCTCACCATCGACATGCGCAAGCAGGACACCAACTATCCGTTGGGTCGAGCCAGTGCGTTCCGGGATTGCACGAAGCAGTACTGCGCAACTGAGTGTGGACTCTGAGCTCGCTCAGAACAACCTGCCCGAAACCACGAGTCCCGCCTTCGTCGGGCTGAGCTCCAACGCCACGCTGGGCGCTTGCTCCGCGCGTGGCGCCAGCGCGATCAGCGTAACCCCGGCGGCCAGCATCACTCCGCCGGTCACCAGGAACACGGCCTGCAGTGTCTGCGAACGCTCGGCGCTGCTGCGCGTGCTCTGATAATGCTTGAGCTCCTCGCGAGACTCACATGTGTTCGAGTCCTCGCCGCTGGTGCACAAGTCTGCCAGCTCCTCGTTCTTGTTCTGGACGTCCACACCGAAGAACACGCCCGCACCGATCGCGACCAGCCCCGCCCCGCCGACGATGTATCCGGTAAGCGGCATCCACGAACTGCGCGGTTTCTCGAGCGTAACAGCAGGCTCCGCGACCGCGACCTGCGCCGGCGGTTGCGGTGCGATCGGTTCGAGACGCTGCGCGACTGGCTGCGGTGCGAGCGTGGGCACAATGGCTTGGATCTCGCGCTTCTCGCCAGTCACCTCGATCGGCTGCGACCACGGCTGTCGACCGGGAGCGCTGGCAGTGACGGTGTGTTTGCCTGGGTCCAGCGGCTTGGCCTCGCCCCAGGTAGCGCGCTCCAGGCTGCGACCGTCACACTCCACGCGCAGGCCCTCGGGGATGGGCTCCGTCACAGTAACCCGCACGGTAGATAGCCGCGCTTCGAGCGCAGCGATGCGCTTCAGTGCGACCTGCTCGCGAGGGTCCTTGCGCTGCGCAGCCAGCTCGGCCGCACCCCGGAACTTGAGCCATGCGCTGGCGATCTTGCCGGCTCGTTCGTAGCAGCTGGCGAGGTGCAGCTGCGTACCGAGCTGTGGATCGAGCAGCTCGCTCTGCTCGAATTTCGCGCAGGCCGCCGCGTACTCCTTGCGGGACATCAGCGCACGCCCGTCATCGAACAAGCTCGAGGCCGCGGCCACGCGTTCGTCTTCCCCGGCTGCGGCGCGCCCGGCGAACTGCATGCTGGCGAGACAACCGATCAGACACAGGATTCTCGCGGGCACGATCCGGACCCCCAAACGTCGCGTGGGCCATCCTACACGTGTTTCGATGGGATGCAATTCGAGTACGCTGCGCCCCATGGTCCGACCGAAGAGCGGCTCCGAGCCTCCGCACGAGCATGCGGAGCTCCGTGACGACCTGAGCCACTCGAAGGCCCGGTCCGATCAAGATACCTGGTCGGTTCCCGACAGCGCGATCATCGACGAAGCGCTGCCCGCCCACACGCGAGAGGGATACGTGTTGGGGGAGAAGTACCAGGTCGAACGCGTGCTGGGCCGCGGCGGCATGGGAGTCGTGGTCGCCGCCCGGCACTTGCAACTGCACGAGCCGGTCGCGATCAAGTTTCTCTTGCCCGAGTTCCAAAACACGGAGGCGGTCGGCCGCTTCCTGCGCGAAGCGTGGGCGGCGACCAAGATCAAGAGCGAGTACGTCGTACGCGTGACCGACGTTGCCAGTCTGCCCGGCGGCGCACCGTACATCGTCATGGAGTATTTGGACGGTCAGGATCTCGCGAGCGCACTCAGGCAGGACGGGCCGATGCCGATCGAACAGACGGTCGAGCTCGTGTTGCAAATGTGTGAGGCGCTGGCGGAGGCGCACGCGCTGGGCATCGTTCACCGCGATCTCAAACCATCCAACATCGTGCGCGTGATGAGATCGGACGGGCTGTTGGCGATCAAGGTCTTGGACTTCGGCATCTCCAAGATCACGCACGCGTCGCGGCACAAGCTCGATCATGCCTCCACGACCAGCACGGTGACGATGGGCTCACCGATCTACATGTCGCCCGAGCAGATGCGCTCCGCGAGAGATGTGGACGCACGCACCGATATCTGGGCGCTAGGCACTATTACCTACGAGATGCTGGCCGGCAAGAAGCCCTTCTCGGCGAATACACTACCCGAGTTGGTGATCGAGATCGCCACGGAGCCGCCTGCCTCCCTGCGAGCGCTGCGTCGCGAGGTACCGCGCCGTTTGGAGCGCGTGATCCTGCGTTGCCTCGAGAAATCGCCTGCAGCGCGTTTCGCCGATGTCGCGGAGCTGGCGAAGCAACTGACTGAGTTCGCTCCGGCGCGCGCGCGCGCACACGCAGAACGTTCGCAGCGCGTCCTTCGGCACGAGTCGAAGCACGCCGACAGCCAGGCGCCGACCGAGATCGTACGCCTGCGTGCGCGACCGTTCTCGAAGCGCATGGCGCTGGGACTGACCTTGCTGCTGACAGTGGCCGCTGTCTCCTCGGCCTGGTGGTTCACCCGCCAGTCGCCGGTCGAGCGCGGGTCGGTCATCCAGCCTCCTCCGGTCGCGCCTGTGCACGCGGTCGAGCCTCACGCGGCGCCGCCCAGCGGTGCACCGCCCAGCGCTGCACCACCCAGCGCCGCACCGGAAAGCCCAGTGGTTCGCGAGCCGGAGCCATCGCCGGCCCCTTCCAAACGCCGACGCGCCGCCCAGCCGGCGAAGGTCGAGGCTTTGCAACGCCTGCCGGTCAGCCCGAATCCGGACTCGGCGGGCGATGAGGAGCTTGGCGGACGGCTGTAGACGGAAGCATTCCGGAGTGGACACGCACCGCTCATGCCCACGCCGGCTTGCTTCGAACCTATCCCTCAATCGATCAGTCCAGCGACCGTCACCGTCGCGAACTGGCCGCGGTCGCCGGCTTGTCCCTCGACGTCGCCGAAGCTCGTCCAGGAGCCGTCGGCGCGGCGAATCGTGTGATAGAGGTGAGCGTCGGAGGTCACGCCGCACAGGTGGAGCTCGGCGTCGGACTCGCCAATTGAGATGCGGGTGAACTGGCCGCGGTCTCCGGCTTGGCCCTCTACGTCGCCGAAGCCCGTCCAGGTGCCGTCAGCGCGGCGAATCGTGTGCCAGAGGCGGCCCTGGGCGTTTACCGCTGCGACGTGGAGCTCGCCGCCGATGGCTGCACAAGCTACCTCGCGGATGTTGCCTCGCTCGCCTGCTTGTTGTTCGACGTCACCGAGGATCGTCCAGCTGCCGTTGGTGCGGCGAATCGCGTGCCAGAGGCGGCCCTGGTCGTTGACGGCAGCCACGTGGAGCTCGCCGCCGATCGCTGCGCAGTCGACGTCGCGCAGGTTCCCGCGATCGCCGGTTTGTCCTTCGATGTCGCCGAAGCCGGTCCACGCTCCATTCGAGCGTCGAATCGTGTGCCAGAGATGCCCATCCGTGGTCACTCCGCAGACGTGCAGCTCGCTGCCCGCGCTGCCCAGCGCGACGCGCCGGAATTCGCCGCGATCGCCGGCCTGGCCTTCGATGTCGCCCCAGGCTTGCCACGAGCCATCGCTGCGACGGATGGTGTGCCACAACCGGCCCTGTCCGTTGATCGCGCCGAGGTGGAGGTCTCGGCCGATGCTCTGTGCGTCCACGTCGCGCAGCAAGCCTCGCTCGCCCGCCTGACCTTCGACGTCACCGAAGCCGAACCAGGTTCCGTCTTGTCGGCGGATCGTGTGCCAGAGGTTGCCATCTGCCGTGCAACCGGCGACGTGAACCACGCGCTGTTGGCCGAGTCCGAGCGCGCGTGCCATCGCGTTCAGGTCCGGACGGTTGCCGATGCGCTGCGTCGCGGGGCGTCCCGGGCCGTCCTGCTGCGGCGAACCGGTGGCGCGAAGCAGTGCGCGCGCTCCGGCTGGGTCGAGCAGCGTGCGGCCTGCAGCGGCCAACATGCCTTGAATGCTCGCGATCGCGCCGACGACGATCGGTGACGAGCTGGAGGTGCCACTGAACGTGTCCGTGTACCACTCGTCCTCGCTCGTGCCGCCTTGCAGGTCGCCGTAGCCGCACGTCGTGATCTCGCGGCCGATACCTTGCACGTCGACGCTCGCGCCGTAGTTCGAGAAGTCCAAACGCGAGCGGTCAGGGCCCCAATCGCGCCCGTGTGTTCCCGGAGGTGGCGCACCCGCTCCGACCAGGATGGCTCCGCTGTCGCGGTTCGCACGGTTGAACGGATTGGCCCAGTCCGCGGGGAAGCCCGCCGGTATGGCCTGGTACAGCGCGTCGTCGAAGTTCTCGGCGCCATTACCCGCAGCTTCGACGACGATCACGCCGCGTGCCGTGGCGTATTGAATGGCAGCGAAGTCATCGGGCCAGAACTCCACCGCGATGTAGCCGAGCTGATCGCTGCGGCCTTCGAAGTTGAAGTGGGGGCCCGGCCGGTGCAGCTCGATCAGGATCACATCGCCTGGGCTCAAGCGGTCCGCTGCGTCGCGAATGGCTTTCGACGACCCCTGTCCCGCGCCGAAGATCGAGATCGCCATCTGCACTGCGTCGGGTGCGATGCCCGTCACGCCGAGTGGATTTCGGTCGCCGCCGATGACGCCGATGACTGCCGTCCCGTGGTTGCGCCAACCGATATCAGTCGACTCCGTTCCACCCACCACGCCGCCTTCGTTCGCGCGCAGATCCTCGTGGCTGAACCGCCACGCACCCTCGATGTCGATGATGCGAATGCCGGCGCCGCTGCCACCCGGCACGGACTGCGCGAACGCCGCGTCGATGCCGCCCGGCGCAGCTTGCAGATAGAACTGGCGCGTCGTGAAGTCCGGCGTCACCGCCGGGGCGACTTCCGCGGTTGCGATCATGTCGTTGATGCGCGCCGGCTCGGCACCTGGCTTCACGTAGGCCGCTTCGACCGAGGGATCGGCGGCGAGCTTGGCGGCGAGCGTGTCCAGTTGAGCCCCGGGCGCCGCGACGCGGTGGAACCTGGATAGATCCGGCCCACCGGCGGCGGCACGCGGCAACCCGGCCGCCGCGGCTCGAGCGCGAGCTGGCGTGCTGCCGAATAGCGGATGGAGGGCCGCGCCTTCGCGAGCGAGTAGGGCATCGAGACTGCTCGGCGCCGCTGCAACCGCAGTCGCCGGACCCGACGTGCTGCGTGTGACGACAATCAACTCGGGTTCAGAAGCGGGAGCTGGAGTGTTGGATTTGGACTCGGGCATGTGGTTCCTCGCTGGTTCGGATCACGGCGCTTCGTCGGATGGTTTGAGGTAGACGGAGTCGACGTCCGGCAATGAAGCGAGCGCGCGCACCAGTTCTTCGCCGTGCTTCGGCTCTTCGACTTCGACGACGAAGTACCGTCGCAACTCGGGATCGTGAGCGGACGGATGCATCGGTCGAAGAGCGCGACCGTGCGCGTTCACCTCGGACTCCACGGCACGCCAGCTCACCTCCGAGCGCGCAGGCGTGCCTGCACTCCGAATTACGACGACCTGCATCGCGCCCCCGTCTACGTGCGCTCGCCCCGACCGACCGGCACCATCTCGAGTTAGCACGTCGATCTAGTGCCCGGTATGAGCGGACTCACACGACGTCACGAAACGCAGACAATGCAACCGGCACGTCGGAAGCAGCGGTGGGCGTTCGCAGACGCGCCTAACGTACCGTTCGCTGCAGCCAGCTGACTCCGCGCCGTGTGATCGCCAGCAGGGTTTCGCGCGCCTTTCCGGCCCAGCGGAACTCGCCCTCGAGCAAGAACAAGCTCGTGACGATCAGCAGCAACCCTGGACCCGGCAGCACGAGCAGCACGATGCCGACAGGCAACAACGCGAATCCAGCCGCTACCTTTGCGCTCCGTACCAACGCGCTCGACGTGTTCACGGTGTACTTGTGATTCAGTATGATGCACTGCCAGCAAGCTGCCACTCGGAACATCGAGATCAGTGTTGGCAGCTGTCGGCGGCGGCCGCTGCGACGACGGTATGATCGCCGAGTCAGAGTGGAGTCCACGCTGCAAGCTGGGCGCGGCGCGCTGGTATGCGTTCTGCAGTGGATGGACCGACTCGAAGGCCTTGTGCCGGCCTGTGCCAGCATTCGTCGCGAGGTTCGAGCTAAACTCCAGTAAAAACGAGTGCTTGGCTGCGGGGTCCCGCCGGCGGCCCTTGCAGTTTTTGCGAGCGCTGAATGCGAAGCCGCGCAGACTCGTCATCCGCGGTGAGAGCCGGCATGCTGCGGCGCATGCCGCTCCGTCCCCTGTTCGTTTCGCTGCTCTTCGTCGCCTGCGCCGCGTGTCAGCACGCTCCGCCTGTGCCCGCCGCTGAAAGCGCCGAGGTCCACGCCAGTGCGCCGGAGCCCGCGGCCGAGACCACTGCACCCACCGTGACCGCGTCGCCAGCGGTTGAGGCACCTGCCTCGCCCGGCTGCAGCGCCGACGCCGATTGCCTCGCGGTCGATCACTACTGCGACAGCTGCCGCTGTATCCCACTCGCTGCGAGCGCGCCGCGTCCCACGTGCGATGGAGCAGCCGTGCAATGCTTCGTCGCGCCGTGCCGCGGCCAGCACGCGGTCTGCCGCGACGGGGTCTGCGCGCTCAGCGGCTCGAACGAAGAGATGTGAGAGCGCGGGAGCGTTTGGATGACCTTTCTTCAACTCGTGGCGATCGTGGTCCGCGACTATGACCCTGCCATTCGGTTCTTCGTCGACATCCTGGGGTTCGAGCTCGTCGAAGACTCGCCCGCGGTAGCCACCGACGGTCAGCCGAAGCGCTGGGTCGTCGTTCGTCCGCCGGACGCTCAGACCGGACTGCTCCTGGCTCGTGCAGACGGTGAGCGCCAGGCTGCCGTCGTTGGAAACCAGCACGCCGGTCGTGTGGGCTTCTTCCTGCGCGTCGACGACTTCTGCGCTCAGTACCAGCGAATGATCGCAGCAGGAGTCGAGTTCGTCCGGCCGCCTCGGACGGAGCCGTACGGTCAGGTCGCAGTCTTTCTGGACATCGCGGGCAATCGCTGGGACCTACTCGGTCCTGCACGCACCGACGCTCAGGGGCCGTTGTAGCTCGTGATCACATCGAAGCCGGTCGTGCCGATGTAGCCGAACGACAACGCCGTCGAGCCGTCCTCGATGGAGAGCTTCAGCATCATTCCGCGGTACGGCTGCAGATCCCAGCTCACAGGAACCTTGTGCGTATCGCTGTCGGCGGCCGCAACGGTGCGAAGCTTTTCGGCTCCTCGGTACAAGCTGATGTTGGCGAGCCGCCCGCCGCACACCGCGAAGCGGAGCGCGACCGCGTCATTCGGCACGAGGAACATCTGACTCACCGTGCCGCGGGTCGCCGCTCCGTAGGCAGCGGCGATGGCGTTTCGCGAGTAGGTGCTGACCGAGCGCCGGGTGCCGTAGCTCGCGACACCGCTGTCGAGTGAATCGGTCGTGTAGTAGGCGTAGTCCGTGTAGACGTTGAAGTAGAGCCCGTCGCCGCTGGTCTCCCAGCCATCATACTCGCGTGCAAACTGTGAGTTGCGTAGCGGCACCTCGACGTCGCGCACGATGTCGAACCCCGTGGTCTTGACGTACGCGTAGTCACCCTTGTCGACGTCGTCTTCGATCGCGAGCGTGAGTTTCTGCCCGCGACGGGTCGCGAGCTCCCAGTTGACGGGGATGAACCAGCTTTCGTCGTCGACGCCCATCACGTCTTCGATCACCTTGCCGCTCGCGTCTTTCAGTCGCACGTGCGCGTGGCCACCGGTGAGGTTGAAGCGCAGCGCGAGCGCATCCGGCGGGACGTTGAAGCTCTGTGAAATGCTACCGCGCGTCGGTCCCCCGGTGTGTGTACCGTCAGGCGATGTCGAGAGCGTGATGCGCTGATAGTTCTTGGGATCGGGCTGGATTCGGAAGCTATCGGCCTGGCCGGACGTCATCCAGCCTTCCAGGCCTTTGCTGAAGTCACCGTTGACCAGCGCACGCTGCACGCACGACCCATCGCGGCACGCGCCACCGTATCCACACGGAGATCCGTCCTCCGCCGGCACGGACATGCAGGTCGGTGACGAGCTCCCCGAACAATCCCACAAGCTCGTCTGACACTCTGCGGTGCCGGTCATGCACGGGCCCTCGCGACAAGGCGCCATGCACAGGCCTTTGACGCAGTACATCATGACGCCGGCGGCGTCCTTGCCGCAGGCCGTTCCGCTCTGGGGTAGCGGCTCGCAATCCATGTGATCTTCGCAGCTCTTGACCCGCCCCATGAAGCAGGGAGTTGCGACGTCGCACTGAGCGCCAACGACACACGGCACACAACTGCCGTCATCACAGACCTTGCCGGACTGACAAGCGGCTCGCCCTTCACGCGGGACGTGCGTGTCCTCGCAGACCGACATGCCGTCGACGCAGCGAATCTTGAAGACGGTGCAATCGCTCGAGCGCGTGCATTCCTGCCCTTCGTTACACACCGTGCAGCGCCCAGCCTGGCACGTGCCGGTGTCGTTGCACGACGTGCCGTTCTCCACGTTGACGATGCGCATGACGCCGCCCTTGCACGACAGACCGTGGCAAGGGTTGCCGTCGCCATCGGGCTCGTCGCTATCGTCGTCCTTCGCGCGAATCTCACCGCCCTCGCACACGAGCTTCTTGCAGTCGCCTTCGACTTGCTCCTCGGCCACGAGCGCGATGCTTCCAGTCTTGCCGGTCGAAGCGCAGCCGTCTTCATCGCACTGCAGATGCGTGCACGCCGTTCGGTCCGGGCAGTGGCCGGATGGACATCCTGCCGTCGACGCATCCACGCCAGGTGTGTTCGTGCGTGGCCGAGATTCGTTCCTCGGTGCGGTGCAGCCGAGCAGCACCAGACTCGCGCACAGGACGACTCGGGCCTCCATCGGGTGCAACCCATAGCTCGGGGTAGGGAGCTTGTCTACTCCGGGAACCCGGGTCGGTGGGAGCTTGGCGCCATGCTAGCCTGGGTCATGCAGCTTGCGGTCGCGGGCGGTACTCGGCCACCGGACGGACCTGCGACGCTGCTGGCGCGCCCGGACCTCGGGTTGTTCGTCGTGGCCTCGCCGATGGGAGCGACTCACGCTGCTGCGACGTTCACGTTCGAGGCGTTGGTGTCGCACTTCGAGCTTGCCAAGCCCGATGCTTCCGCCATCGAGCGCGCGCCCCGCGATGTCTTGGGGGCCGCGGTACGTGCCGCGGCGCTCGGCTGGCAGGAGCGCGTCGCCCAGGATCGAACGCTGAGAGGTGTGGGCGCGAGCATCGCCGCGGTTCTATTGCGCGGCGATGTGGCTGCCGTCGCTCATCTGGGCGATTGCCGCGTCACTCAGGTTCGCAATGGCCAGGTGCTTCGAGAGACTTCCGACCATGTCTCACACGCTGCCAAGGGTCACAGCCTCGTGATCAAAGCCATCGGTATGGATACCGAGCCCGACTGGGCTGCATGGAGCGTGCAACGCGGAGACACGTTGGTCCTCACAGCGGTCGTGCACGACTTCGTTTCAGACGATGAGCTTCTGCACGCCTGTAGCGGGACCGGCGACGTGAAACAAGCGGCATCCGCGCTGATCGCGCTCGCAGCATCGCGCGAAGCCTTGGACGACTTGACTGTGCTGGTGGTCCGAACCTAGTCGCTCAGTTCACGGCAGCGTGATCGCGGTGGTGAACGTCGGGCTGTCGCCGACGGGAACGACTTGCACGCGCGTCAGCTTGCCGTCTGCCTCGGCGATCTCGTACACGAGCACGTTCTGGCTGCCCTTCTGGTTCGCAAGCAACAGGTACTTGCCAAAAGGATCCACGCTGAAGTCTCGCGGCGTGGCGATCATCTCGGTCTCGAAGCGGACGGGTTGGGGTTTCCCGCTGCCGTCGATCGAGAACAGGCCGAGGCTGTTTTCAGTGCGATTGGAGAGGTAGAGCCAGTGGCCAGCGGGGTGGACCACGATGTGCGCGCTGCTGCCGGCCGTGGTCTTGAAGCTGTTCTGGGTTTGCGGGGCGGTCAGCTTGCCGGTGGTCTTGTCGTATTTGAACCAGGTGAGCTTGCTCTCGAGCTCCGACAGCAGGTAGGCGTTCGATTCGCTCGGATCCAACGCGAGGTGGCGTGGGCCGCCCGGGACTGTGACGGTCGGCGGATCGTTGTACGTGAGCTTGCCGTCGGCGAAGTTGAACTGGATGACGTAGTTCGAGCCGAGGCAGGGCACCAGCAGGTGGGCTCCGCTGCGATCGAAGACGGCTTGGTGCGCGTTCTTGCAACCGGACATGGGGCCCTGCTCGGTCGCGATCGGTTCGCCCACGCCTCCGTCGGCTTTGACCGGCAGGATCGTGGTGTGGCCGCTGTTGTAGTGCGCCACGGCGATCCACTTGCCGCTGGGGTGGACGGCCAGGTGCGGCGCGCCGTTGCCTCCGCTGCTCGCGCTGTTGATCGGCGTCAGATGGCCGTCGCTCGGGTCGATGGAGAATGCGAGGATCTTGCTCGAGGGGCCGTCGGCCTCGTTCACAGCGTAGAGATGCTTCTTGTCGGGCGCGATCGCCAGGTAGCTGGGGTTCTCGCCGGCCGCGACCGTGCTGCGGGCCGTGAGCTTGCCGGTGTCGGTCGCGAGGCTGAAGACGTGGATCGAGGGACCTCCGCCGCTGACGTAGACGGTCTCGCTCGCGGGGATGACAGGCGCTGCGCCGCCGCTGCCAGCGGCAGGTGTGCCAGCCGATCCGCCGCTACCAGCTGCGAGGGTTCCGCCGCTGCCAGCAGCAGGCTTGCTACCGGCTGCGCCGCCGCTGCCAGCAGCAGTCCCTGCGCCGCCTGCGCCTGCGCCTGCTGCGGAGCCGCCCGCACCGGCCGCGACGCCGCCGCTACCCG
>DATEOF010000188.1:0-11251 GCA_035274465.1 Polyangiales bacterium | reverse complement strand
GCCGCGGCGGCCGGGGTTGCGAGAGCGTCGGTGCTGGGCTCGGCGATGTGCGTTGGCGGCTCGGGTTTCTGCGGCGGCAGTGCGCGCTGCGCCAACGCCGGAGCCGCCCTGATCGGCGCGGCCCTGTCGATGCTGACAGGTGCCGGTCGGCTGAACGCACCCGTACCCCAAGCCAAGAGCAGCGCCGCGCCCAGCGCGAGCGACAATCCGAGGGCGCGCTTGCCGTTCGTACGCGACGCGCGCGGCAGGTCTTCCGCGAGCGCGACTGGCTCGGGTTCAGGCTCAGGTGCGGGTGGTGCGGGTGCAGCCATTCGCGGCGAAGTGTGAACGCTCGGCGCAGCCCGGATCGCGTGCTTCGCGAGCACGCTGCCGTGTGAGCTGTACGGCCGCAGCGCGTCCGCCAGCTCGGCCATGCTCGCGTAGCGTTGGCCGCTGTCGGCGGCCATGGCCCGCGCCACGATCGCCGCGAACGCGGGCTCGACGTCCGCGAGCTCGGTGAGCGGCGTGGGCTGGCCCTCGATCACCTTGAACACCAGGTCCGCAAACGTGTCGCACTCGAACGGCAGTCGGCCCGACAGCATCTCGTACAGCACGACCCCGAGCGCGTAGACGTCGAAGCGCGGCTCGGGCGGGAGCCCGCGCATCTGCTCGGGCGACATGTACTGCGGCGTGCCGATCACCGTGCGCGTGGTGGTCGTGACCAACGATAGGTTGTGTCCATTCTGACTGTGCTTCGAGATGCCGAAGTCGAGCACCTTCGGCACTTCCTCCGCCATCCCCTCGACGCGGCACAGGAAGATGTTCGACGGCTTGAGATCTCGGTGCACGATACCGAGCCGATGCGCCGCGTGCAGAGCCTCGGCGCACGGCAACAAGATGTCGCACGCGGCCGGCACCGAGAAGCGCGGCACGCGTTCGAGTCGGCTGTCGAGCGACTCGCCTTCGAGCAGCTCCATCAGCAGGTAGACCGACCCGGCGCTGTGGCACACGTCGTAGATCTGCACGGCGTTCGGATGCACGTAGCGGCCGCAGACCTTGGCCTCGTGGACGAAGCGTTCGACCGCGAGCTCGTTTTGCGCCAGCTCCGGAGACAGCCACTTGATCGCGAAGCTCTTGTCGGTGATCGCGTGCCGCACCTCGTAGATCGTGCTCGTCCCGCCCTCGCCGAGCTTGCGATGGACGCGGAACTTGCCGTCGACCACGTCTCCGATACTGGGCGGTGTCAATGCGTGGCTCACTGGACTTTCAGCCCGCGATCGTTCAAGTCGCTACGTATCACGCGCTGTCGGGCCTGTGCTATGCGACCAAAAGTCGCGAACCACCTCATGAACGCGTACGTCCGCTACGGCATCGCGCTCGGGCTCATCTCGGCCGCGTGGCTCACCGATGCACGTCTGGCGCGTGCCGACCCCAAGGATGTAAGCCCGCAAACCGATGCAGACTACGCTGCGGTGCTCGACCAGGCGGTGGAAGCGTTCGATCGCCACGACTATGGGCGCGCACGGACGCTGTTCGAGAAAGCCCACGCGCTGCGCGCCAACGCGCGGGTGCTGCGCGGGCTGGGCCTGAGCGCGTTGCAGCTGCGGCGGTTCACGCAAGCCAAGCAGGAGCTCACGGCCGCACTCTCGGACACCAGGCAGCCGCTCACGCAGGCGCAGCGCGAGAGCGTCGCAGCGTTGCTTGCGTGGATGGAGACGGACCTGGCGACGCTTCGACTGCGGCTAAAGCCGTCCAACAGTCAGATCACACTGGATGGTGAGCCGGCACTCGCGACGGAGTTCGTGCTCGAACCGGGCGCCCACCAGCTGCGCGTGACCTCGGAAGGCTATGAAGCGGAGTCGCGAGCGCTCGAGCTGAGCGCGGGCGAGGACCGCACGCTGGACATCGCGCTCCTCGCGCTGATCCCACCAACACCGCCGCCGCCGCCGATATCGACGGCAACGAAACCGGCCGACGCGCGGCGGAACGAGCAGCGTTCTTCGCCGCAGCACGACCCGAATCCACCGCAGTCGTCCACAGTCCTGGAACGCTGGTGGTTCTGGACGGCAGTCGGCGTACTTATCGCGGGCGGAGTGGCGACTGCCGTGGCATTGACTGCGAAGGAGCCCGAGCCCGCATACGAACAACATGGGCTCGGCGGGGTAATGATGCCTCTGGGGCGGCTACCGTGAGACACATCTGCAACATCGGGTGGGCGCTCGTCCTCGCGTGCGCGTGCAGGGAATCCGAGCCGGTCTCGCAGACGGTCGTGTGGCTCGACGCCGAACCGAGCGCGCGCGCCACGCTCGCGCGCGTCACGATTCAGTCGAGCGGGCCCACCGGCAGCTTGCCCGAGGTCACTACCGAGCATCCCGAGTGGCCGATCAAGCTGGTGTTTTCGCCGAAGTACGAGGATCCGCGCCGCACGTTCGTGCTGCAGGTCGAGGCGCGCGATGAACACGACGTTCGGCTCATCTCGCTGCGTCTTCAGACCGGCTTCGTGCGCGAGCAGACGCGCTACGCGAGGTTGATGATCCCGGACGCGTGCGCCGTGCGACGGAGCGACGGCTGCGGCGTCGACCAGGCATGCAACGTGTGGATGCGAGACGTCGACGCCGCCGAGCTCGGCACGAGCGCGAGCAAGCCGCGCCGTGTGGACGTCCAGTGCGGCGAGGCGCCGGTGAAGCCCGGCGAGGACGTGCCCGAGCAGCCGAGCGGGACTGCCGGTAGCGAGGCTCCTGTCGCGGCGGGTGCAGCGGGCGGAGGAGCCGGTTCGGCCGCGGGCTCGGGTGCAGGCTCGGGCGCGGCTGGGAAGCCCGTCGGCCCGAGCGACACATCGGCTGTAAGCTGCAACGCAGGGTACGTGCCGATCACCGGTGGAGGCTGCCGCGAGGTCGACGAATGCGCGGACGAAAACCCGTGCGGGGAGCACGGGCACTGCGAGAACACGCCCGGCAGCTATCAGTGCAGCTGCGACGCCGGCTACCAGAGCCTGGACCGCAGTTGTGTCGACATCGACGAGTGTAAGACTGACAATGGGGGTTGTGAGGTCCTCTGCAACAACTCGAGCGGTTCGGTCGCGTGCGCGTGCGAGGGCGATGCGAGCTGGCTCAAGTCCGATCGCAAGGCGTGCGGGAGCTTCGGTGCTCCGAAGAAGCTGAGCTTGACGTCCTCGGGCGAGCCCGCACAGCCGCGCTTTGCATTCGACGCTGCGGGCAACGGGCTCGCCGCGTGGACACAGTCCGATGGCACGCGTTCCTACGTGTGGACGCGCCGCTACCGTGCCGCCGAAGGCTGGGCTGCCTACCCGGCCAGGTTGCAGCTGCCGGAGGCGGGAGACGCGAGCGCTGCGCGCGTCGCACTCGACCCCAGTGGTCGCGGCGCGGTGATCTGGGTGCAGACGAACGAGTCGCTCGGAGATCTTTGGGCTGCCCGGTACACCGGGCAAGCCTTCGAGCCCGCGGAGAAGATTGAAACGGAGGATGCGGCCAGCGCGCTCGATCCCTCGCTCGCCATCGGCGAGTCAGGCGACGGCTTCGCGGTCTGGACGCAATCGGACGGGAGCAAGGCGCGCATCTGGGTCAACCGCTTGCGCGCAGAGTCGGGCTGGCAAGGTGCACAAGCGATCCAGAACTCCACCGCAGATGCCTTCGGCGCGCGCATCGCACTGGACGCCGCTGGCAACGCCAGCGTGGCCTGGACGCAGGCGGTGATCAACGAGAGCGAAGGCGCGCGCATCGCTCCCTGGAGCGCGCGCTACGACGCCGCGCTTGCACGCTGGGTGGCCCCTGTCGTGCTGGATCTCAGCGGCACCGCGGGCGTCCCCGACGTCGCGCTGTTCGAGCCGGGCTATCGCGGCCTGACGGTCTGGACGCGCGCCAGCGCGGGCCGAGCGGCCGTCTGGGCCCGCAGCCATACGCTGCAGGCGAGCGTGCGCGAACCCACCAAGATCGTGCGTGGCGACTCCGAGCTCCTGACGATCATCCCGCGCGTCGTGCTCTCGCCTTCGGGCCAGGGCGCCGCCGTCTGGGCGCAGGGCAAGTCGTCGGCGTACGAGGTCTGGGCGAATCGCTACGACGGCAGCGCGGACAGCTGGGTCGAGGCGGTGCAGCTCAGCACGAAGAGCTCGACCTCCGTGCCGTTTCCGCAGCTCGCAGTCGGTGCGAATGGGGATGGCTTCGCGGTGTGGTCCGAGATCACGGGCACCGCACGCAGCGTGCGCGCGCAGCGATTGCAGGCAGACGGTGGATTCGTGGGCGGCCTCGCGCTCACCTCGGACACCACTGCCGATCCACCGCAGAACTCGCCACCGCAGATCGCGATCGATGCGCAAGGCGGCGCCATGGCGATCTGGGATGTACACGACGGCGGCCAATACAGCGTGTGGGCGGCCAAGTTCGAATAGTGCGCGGCGCAAACTACGCGCGCGGGGGCGGGGCTGCCGCAAATCTTGCGCCGCCGGGAGCATTTTCCGCGGGAATTCAGCTGGTCCAGAGCTTGCTCTACACGGGTTCGAACACCATTGCACCGGGAGCCAGCCATGTCGGCCGAGCACACACTTCGTTGCTACGACTACGTCAACCAACCCTTCGCGCGCGTGCAAGAAGCGCTGAAGAACGACGCGGCCGGGATCTTCAACGCTGCGACGCAGAGCGCGAGCGAACGCGCGCACTCGCTCGGCGCGCAGCTGCGCGTACGCGTGGGCGCTCTCGAGGTCGCGACCGAGGTCCGAATCGACGTCGGTTCGCCCACGAGCGAGATGTCCTCGCCGTGGGGCTACGAAATCAGCGTCTTCCCGTTGGAGTGGGGCTCGCTGTCGAACCCCAGCCTGTTCCCGAAGATGAAGGCGAAGCTTCGGGTCTATCCGATCTCGTCGCGCGAAACCCAGCTCGAGCTCGAAGGCGGCTACGACCCGCCGCTGGGTTTGCTGGGTGACGCACTCGATGCGCTCGTCGGACACCGCATCGCCGAGGCCTCCGCGCTGCGTTTCATGCAGGACGTCGCCGCGCTGCTGCGGGCGCGACTCGCGGAGCCCGCGCGCGCCGAGGCATAACCTGGAGAGCCAGGAATTGTAGCGCGAGTTACGATTTGGTGACGCCGAACGCACGCGCGCATCACGCGCGGCAAGATGCGACTTGCCGTGAGGCCTCGTGGTAGCGTCCGCGCCCATGAAGACCAAGGTCAAGCAAGTTTTTGTCGTCTCGAGCTTGTGGGTTTGCATGGCGTGCGGCGGCGCAGCCAGCACGACGCCGGCGGCCGCCACCACGACGCCGGGCACCGGTCCGGAGTACCAGATCGTGTTGAACCGACCGCTCAAGGCCGGCGACAAGTTCCGCATCCAAGTCGAAGCCAAAGAACAGATCTCCGGCGATGACGCCGTCAGCGGCGGCACCGCCTCGACGAGCAACGCCATCTCGCGAAACACGGAGCTCTCGCTCGTCGGCACGATCCAGATCCGCGAAGTCGACGCCGATGGGCGCGCGACGTCGGCCTTGCTTCAAATCGAGCAGTTCAAGGACACCGCGGCGGGCAAGGACATCGTGCCGACCGGCACGAGCATCGATGCGGTCCTCGGCCAGGGCAAGTTCTCCATGATGGTGAACGGTGAGCCGCGCGCGGATCTGCAGCGGCCGCTGCGTCTCGCGTTTCCGTTGCATCGGCCGGGCAGCCCGATGGGCGACGAGCTCTTCGGCTCGAAGACGCCGCGCCAGGTGGGCGACACCTGGGCCTTCGCCAAGTCGAACGTCGCCGAGAGCATGCTCGACGAGGGCTACCGGGTTCAGGAAACCGCGATCAACGGCGACACGAAGCTGATGGGCACGACCAACGTCGGCGGCAACGAGTGTCTCGAGCTGCGCTCCACGTTGAACGCGGACCAGGCCACGATCGACGACCAGTGGGACGTCCAGGGCATCGGCAACGGCAAGGTCACGGCGACGATCAAGATGGTCGTCCCGACGGACACCGCGCTGCCGGTCGCCATGGAAGAGACCACCACCAAGGGCGAGTTCGCGGTTCACCTGCAGGGCGACAACGCCGCCTCGCAGACGGCCATCACCCTCACGCGCTCGCGCCGGGCGCTCTACACGAAGATGGCCCAGTGACATCGCTTCGGCGCATCGCAGCGCCGTTGCTCGGGATGCTGGTGCTCGGGGCGTGTGCCTCGACCACCTTCATCTCGGCCTGGAGATCGCCGACGGCGCAGCCGCTCAAGCTCAAGGGCGAGAAGGTCGCCGCGGTGGTCATGATGAAGGACAGCACCCCGCGCAAGGCGGCCGAAGATCAGCTGGCGCGCGAGATCACGCAACGCGGTGCGATCGGTGTGCCGCTCTACACGATCGTGCCCAACGCGACGCCCGAGGGCGAGTCGCAGGTGCGCGCGGCGCTCGAAGCGGCCGGGTTCAAGGGCGCAGTGGTGTTGCGACCCGCGGGGACCAAGCAGGAAGTTCACCTCAACTCGACCGCCAGCGTCGGGCCCTTCTGGGGAGGCTACTACGGCGCCGGCTGGAACACGGTGTACGGCCCGAGCTACCAAGCCACCACCGACACCATCGTCTTCGTGGACACGCGCATCTACTCGCTCACGCAAAACCAGCTTGTCTGGGAAGGTCGCAGCAAGACCACCAACCCCGAGCGCGTGGACGAGCTCGTCTCCGAGGTTGCGGCGGCGGTGGCCGATCAACTGCAGGCCATCGGGCTGATCGGGGACTGAGTCCGGGGGCAGAAAGTCAATCTACTTGACTAATGTCGTGCGCCCTCGCAATATGGTCAACCAGATTGACCATTTGCTGATCGGGCTCCAGGCTCCAGGCTTCAGACTTCGGTGAGAGATCTGAACCGGTAGCCTGAAGCCCGCAGCCCGAAGCCCAAGGAGCTGTTCCATGCCCGTCATTCCAGCCCCCGAGACCTTTACGCACGAGCTGCCCCACGCGCGGTTCACCTCGCTGGCCACGCCCAGCCGCGGTTCGCACGAGACCAGCGTCTGGCGCGCGCGGCTCGATCCCGCATCCAGCACCGCGCCCCACCGCCTGACGCGCGAGGAAATCTTCGTCGTGCTCTCCGGCACGTTGCGCGTCGCGTTCGCGGGCCACGTGGGCGAGGCCCATGCGGGCGATGCGATCGTCGTGCCGCGCGACACCGAAGTCACGCTGTCCTGCCTGGATGAAGGCGCCGAGGTGCTGTGCTGTCTGCCGGTCGGTGGACAAGCACAAATCGAAGACGGCCCGTTGTTCACGCCACCGTGGGCCGAGTAAGTTCCGCGCGGTGACCGACCCGACTCAGGTCCCGCTCGCGCGACTCATGGCCATGGGCCTTCGATCGCTGATCGATGCCCTGCACGAACGCCTCGAACGGCGCGGCATGGAGATCAAGCCGGTCTACGCGTTCGTGCTGCTGGCCTCGCGAGAACGCCCGCTCACCGTCAACGAAGTAGGGGAGCTGCTCGGCATCACCAAGCAAGCTGCATCCAAGCTCGCCGAGACCATGGAGCGTGAGGAGTACCTGCTCCGCAAGCCCCACCCAGAAGACGCGCGCGCCAAGCTGCTGCACCTCGCGCCCCGCGGCAGGCGCGCGCTCAAGGCGGCCGAGGACATCTACGTCGAGCTCGAAGCCGAGTGGGCCGAGGTGATCGGCAAGCGCCGCCTGGAGGCGCTTCGCTCCGACCTGAACGAAGTGCTCCGGGCCACGCACGGCGGCAACCTGCCTCCGATTCGGCCCACCTGGTGAGCAACAGGTTAGTCCTGCTCGAGCCAGCGCAGTGCAGTCTGTTCGTCCAGATAGGCTCGGGCGGGCGACTTGTCCTTGTCGAGGTAGCGCTGGACCTGTAGCCGACCGACGTTGGTCGCGACCAGGATTGCAATGCGACGGAAGCCGGTGCTCAAGGTCGGACGCACGGCAGCCAGTGCAGCTTCGAACTCTGGATCATTGCGACCCTTGGGCGCACGCATGTCTTGAAGCAACGCGTACTCGGCGCGATCGACCGAGGCCATCTGCGCGACGGCCGCGGCGATCGACTTGCGCAACGTCTCGACGTCCTCGTAGCCACGCGCGCTCCGGGTCTGCCGAACCAAACGCCGCTTCGCATCGACCTCGACGCGGATATACGGGTCGTGCCAGGTCTTCATCGCCTCCACGATTTGTCGCACGGCCACGCGCCTGATCAAACGCGTATGCCGCTGTGGGCAGTGTCGCAGCCAGCCAGCCTCGGCCATGCACTCAGGGCTGGGCGTCGACGAGGACGAACACGATGCGGGCGATCTGATCGGAGCGGTTGGACCAGGCGTGGTTGGTTCCGCGTTGGATCAGGATGTCGCCCGGCTTCATGAGTGTTTCGGTTTCGTCCAGGACCGCGTACAGCTCGCCCTGGAGCAGGATGGCGTAGTCGATCGTCTGTGTGACGTGCATCCCGGGGTGGCGCAGGTCCGGTTTGTGCTCGGCGTCCGGGAACATCTGCTTGAACGTTGCGGCGGTGACGCGCCGGCGTTCTTCGGGGTTCTTCGACTCGGGTGGGATGTCGATGACGCGCAGGATGGTGCCACCGCGCGGAGGCAGGACACCGCTGTGCTCGAGCACAGAGTCCGGACCGCCTACCCCAGCCTGCGGTCCGAATGTTCTCCACAGGTTGCTGTTCCGGTAGCCCGGTCGGCTCGCCAGCGTGAGCTCTGCCGGCGACGGACCGTCCTGCTCGATGAACGAGCGTCGTTGCGCGTCGTTCGCAGTCACGATGCGTCGGGTGGGCGGTAATTCCTGTGCCATACACTCAGCCTACAGCCGAGTCCGGAAAAGAGACCCGGAAAAAATCGGCCGTCGGACAACACATGCATGGAGGGTGAGCCACGGCGGGGATCTGGCGGCTCTCCGGACTATGGGACGCGCAGACATCACAGAGAAAGCTGACGCGATCGTCCGTGTGCACGCCGGGTTCGTCTGGCGCATCTTGAGCCATCTCGGTGTGCCGGCTAACCAGCTGGAGCTGACGAGCCAAAGGGTGCTGATCAGCGTCCACCGCAGGTTGGGCGAGTTTCGCGGCGAAACGTCGATCACCACCTGGATCTACGGCATCTGCCGCACGCTGGCGGCGGAGCTCCGGCACGAGCGGCCACCGACGCGCGAGACGAAGACGGAGCAGCCGGCGTGCTTGCCGCTCACCCAGCGTCTGCACCGGGCGCTCCAGGGGCTGTCCGAGCCCACGCGCATGGTGTTCGTGCTGTTCGAGATCGAGTGCTTGCCCATGAAAGAGGTGGCTGCCGCCGTCGGCTGCAGCCAGGCCCGCGCGTACACCTGGCTGTATGGCGCCCGCGAACACCTGCGCCGCTCACTGCTGCGCCCCTCCAACAGCGACCGCGTGTCGCGGATCAGTCCGGCGTGACGCGCGCTCGAGACATGCCCCGTTGGTTGGAGGCCGGCTCGGACGTGCCCGCGGCCCTGCGCGACGCGCTGCGCGAGACGGCGGAGTGGGGCCCGGACCTGACGCAGCTCGAACGGCTGATCGCCGAATCGGCGCGCTGCGCACGTGCTTCGATCCCGCGACGATCCGGCTGGCTCTCGCTCGCGCTGGCTGTGCTGTCCCTCTTGGTCACGGCCGCCGCGCTGCCGGCGAGCGCGGGCCGGAGCTCGATCCAGCCGGCGCTCTTCACCCCCGAAGTGCAGCTGTTACTCGAAGCCAGGCGCGCGCTACCCAACTCGCCTGCGAGCACCGCGCGCCTCTTGCGCCAGCATCGCCAGACCTTCGCCGACGGCGACTACGTCGAGGAGCGCGAGGCACTGCAGGTCGAGACGCTCTGGCGTTTGGGCCACCGCGCCCGAGCGCGCGCGAGCTACGGGAAGTTCAGCCGCGAATTTCCGCACAGCCCCTACATCGACAAGCTCGAGGGCGTGCTGCGCGACGATCTCGAGATGTGAATCAGTTCGCGGACGGCTGCGCCAGCACCGGCTGCGCGGCCTCCGACAGACCGAGGTTGTGCCAGATGCGCAGCGTCGGCTCGGCGCGGTTCAGCGTATAGAAGTGCAAGCCCGGAGCGCCGCTCTGCAACAGCTGCTCGGCCTGGCGCGTGGCGAGCTCGATGCCGAGCTCCTCTTGACCTCGAGCGTCGCCTTCCAGCGCGAGCATGCGCTTGCGAATCCAAGCCGGGATGTCGGCGCCGCAGAACTTCGAGAAGCGCTCGACCTGCGCGAAGTCGGTCATCGGCATGATGCCGGGTACGATCGGGATCGCCACGCCGAGCCGGTGCACCCAGTCGAGGAAGCGGAAGTACGCATCGTTCGAGTAGAAGTACTGCGTGATGGCTTCGGTCGCGCCAGCGTGAACCTTGCGCACGAAGTTCTCCACGTCGGTCGCCGGATTGGGCGACTCCGGGTGAAACTCCGGATAGGCGCCGACCGAGATGTCGAAGCCACCAAACTCGCGGATGAACGCGACCAACTCGTTCGCGTAGCCGAACGCGCGCGGCAGTTGCTCTTCGTCCGCGGGCACGTCGCCTCGCAGCGCTACCACGCGCCGGATGCCGACCGCGCGATACGTGTCCAGTTGCGCGGCGATCTGGTCGCGCGTCGATCCGATGCAGGAGAGATGCGGCGTAACGTCGAGATCGGTGGTGCGGATGATCTCGGAGGCCGTCTGGAAGCTGCCCTCGCGCGTGCTGCCGCCCGCGCCGAACGTGACCGACACGAAGCTGGGCTGCAGCAGCGCGAGCTTCTGAACGGTCTTCGACAGGCGCTGGCGCGCGGCGTCGGACTTCGGAGGGAAGAACTCGAAAGAATACCCGCGTTGCGTGTCGTTGAAGCCCATCCTGCGCCGACTCCCTCGCTAAGATTCTGCGGGGCCGAACGCTAACACAGGGAACGCCTGGCCACGACTACCCTGGCTGGTTGTTCAGGATCGGTGCGCAAGCTCCGGCCGGATCGCGGGGAATTCGCGTATTTCGCCCCGTTAGCGCGCTCGCAACGCGTCCGCCTCGGCGCGCAGGGACGCATCCGCAGCGTCCTGCCGGAGCAACACGTCGTAGATGGCGAGGGCGCGGTCGCGATGCCCTTGCCCGGCCAGGAGCCGTGCCATGGACCGAGTACAGATCGGCTCTTGCCAACCCGAATCCTCGTCGTCGTCCTCGGCGGGCGCAGCGGCCACGACGGGGCTCGGCGCTGCCGGCGCCTTGGACTCGACGCTCGGCGGGGCCGCCGGCGCGGGTTCGACACTCGGCGTCGCGATCGCTGCCGGCTCGGCACTCGGCGCCGCGACAGTAGCCACCTCGTCGCTCGGCGCCGCGACAGTAGCCAC
>DATEOF010000187.1:0-29661 GCA_035274465.1 Polyangiales bacterium | reverse complement strand
GCCGCTGCGCAGCATCAGCCGCTGGACTCGAGGCTGGGTCATGCTGGCCAGCCTGCCGATCGTGTGCCTGCTCGGCCTCGGCGTCTCGCTGCTGCGCCCCTCGAGCCTGGCCCCGGGCAGCGCGCCGCGCGACGGCGAGCTCATCGGCGAGCTCGTGCCCCAGGCCGGCCAAACCCGCCGCGTCGCGCTGGACAACACCTCGCTCGAGCTCAGCGCCACGCCGGAGAGCGTCTCGGTCGTGGCCGCTGACGGCGGCGGGACCGGTCAGCTCGGGCTGCACGATCCCGGGCCCATCACTGGCGTGAAGGTCGTGCGCGTCCGCGATGCATTCGCCATCGAGGTCCGGCAGCAGCGCGGCGCCTCGCTGACCTGGATCGACCGCGCCGGAGTGCGGCTCGACGACGATCTGCGCGCTCGGCTGGTCGATCGCGTCGACCTGCGCGAGCTGGCGTTCGTGCTGCTATTCCCGTTCTTCGCCACGTTGGGCACCGTGCCGGTGCTCAACCGCCTGGGGCGCGTGCAGCTCGCGGTGCGCAAGTTCGGCGATCGCAGGCCGAGCGACGACGTGCTGGACCTGGCGCTCCAGCGAAGCGTCCGCAGCACGCGCCTGTTCATGCTCTTGCTCGTCCCCCTCGACGCCTTCGCCCTCTGGATCGCCATCCGCGCGCTCGCAGGCCTCTAAAGAGGAGGGAGACGCACCATTGCTAGTTTAAGTTCCTGTTGATGTTCCTAGTCGCTAGTTTTTCTGCCTGGACGAGAGGACCTAGCAACTAGGAACGGAAACGCGAGCTAGCAACGAAAAACCGCACGATCCTAGAGCCGCTTGGCCAGGTCGATCACCGGCACGTACCACTTGGACGGGTTGCGCAGCGCGAGGACGCCGCGGTCGTAGCGGCTCGTGAACAGCGCCAGCAGCTCATCGCCGTGCGCATCCCGGCGAATTTCCGGCAGAAATCGGTACACGCTGCGGCTCACGTAGGCGCAGGCGCTCTCTCCGGGCTGCAGCTTACAGCGGCGGAGCTCTTCCGCGACGCGGCTCGCATCGCGCGTTCGTGACAGGTCATCCACCAGCTTGCGCTCGGCGCTTCCACTGTCATGCGCCATGTCCTTGCGAAACCAGACGCCGGCTTCGATACCGCGGCAGCTGGTCTTCAAGCGCAGCTTCGACATGCCCGGCATCAGCACGTAGCGCTCGGCAAAGCGTGGATCCTGCTGCAGAAAGCCGTACTCGCAGGTCCAGCCGCCGTGTAGCTCGACATAGTCCGGTTGCGCGAGCTCCAGCAGGTAGTTCGCCGCTGCGCGCTGATCGTCCTGCAGCCTGGCCAGGGGCGGGCTTCCGAGTCGGCCCAGGTCGAACATCAGGAACGACTTTTTGAAGCTCATCTTGCCCAGGTCCGGGCTCGCCAGGCTCGGCCGCGTCAGGCCCTCGGTTTGCGCGTGCTGCAGGCACTTTTCGGCGATGCGATCCGCCTTGCCGATCGGACAGCAGAAGAAGGTCTCGGCCGGCGGCTCGACTGCTGCGTACAAGCCGATCGCCAAACCGAGCCCCGCAAAGCTCAGCGCGCGCGCCTGCAGCGTGGGCAGTGCCATCCACTGCGTGGCGATCAGCAGCGGCGCGATCAGCGCCAGGTGGCTGGTGGTGCGCACCGGATCGAGCCGGGCGGGGCCGAACACGACGGGGTGGGCGATCGCGCTGGCGAACAGGCAGACCAGCATGCCCACCAGCGCGACGTTGCCGGTGCGGCGCGGTACGAGCATCAGCAGCGGCATGGCGAAGAGCGCCAGGTAGCCGCGGTGCTCGCTCATGATGTGTCGCACCAGGCCCGCCGTTCGCAGCTGCAGGTCGGTATCCCCGCGCCAGAACGCGCGCAGCCGCGCGACCACGTCGATGCCCTCGGCCAGCGCGGTGTTGGGCCTGAGATCGCCGAAGTACAGGAAGCGAAACAGCTGGTACGCGGCGAAGCAGGCCAGGACCACGCCGCTCGCGCGCAGCGCGCCGAACGAGCGATGGGCGTACCAAAACGCCAGAGACCACACGACGAGCAGCGGCGCCACGTGCACCACGCTCTCGATCCGCGTCAGGCACGCCAGCACGAACAGCGGCGCGCAGTACCAGCGCACCCGCGCGCTCTCGATCGATACCCAGGCTGCCGCCACGCACGCGCTGAACAGCACGTGCGTGTAGGCGTTCTCCATGCCGGAGCCGTGCCAGCCGATGAAGCGCACCGCCTTCGCCAGCGACCAGGCGATCGCGCAGGCGCAGACGACTCCGAGCAGCCAGCGTTCGCGGAACAGCTGTACGACCGCGAAGCCGAGCAGGAACGTGCAGACGTAGGTCTGCCAGTCGAGGAACGCCGGGTAGCCGCAGTGGGTCAGCGCGTAGACGCCGGCGAAGATCCAGAACTGCAGCGGCGCCGAGAAGCCTTCGACGCGCGCGCCCGCGCCGTCCACGCCGATCGAGCCGTAATCGACCAGGTTGCGCGCGTGGCTGAGCGTGATGATGGCATCGTCGCGGTAGCTGTAGGCGTCGTGCGGGAGCGGGTTCGCGTACCCGAAGATCGCCAGGAAGGCCGCGCCCGACAGCACGCCGGCCCACAGCCAGCGCTGCTTGGCGAGTGCGATGGCGTACCTCTCGACGTCGGCGCGAGCGAGGCGCATGGCGGTCGCATTGCTAGCACGACTTCCGGCTGTGGTAGGTTCGCTCGCGCATGTCGGACAGAGAGAGCATGACCCGCGCCGAGAACGCCTACACGACCGGTGACTTTGCGTGCGTACGCACGCTCACCGCAGAGCTGATCCGCTCGAGCGACGCAGACATCGCACGCCGTGCGCGCGAGCTCGCGGCGCGTGTCGCGGTCGATCCCGGCAGCGGCATCGTGCTGGGCCTGGCGCTGGCGTTGTTCGCCGGCATCGTGGTGGTATATGCGCGCTGAGCGGCTGGCGGCCATTCTGTTGCAGCTGTACGCGGCGGCCTGTCTGTCGGGCGGATGCGCCGGCACGGCCGCCGAGGTGAAGCCCAGCGCTCCCGACCAGTCGCCTACCTCGCTGTATCCGCTCGGGGCCGGCTACGCCTGGTCCTACGACGTCGACAGCGGCGATGGCGAGCCGGTGCTGGCGATCGCGCGGGTCAGCGAGTTCCAGGCCGGCGTGGCGACGGTCACCACTGGGCCGGATGCTGCCCAGCGCTACGCCACCACCGCCCAGGGCGTGCAGCGCGCCGGCGAGCCGGGCTATCTGCTCAAGGCTCCCATCGAGGCCGGCGCGAGCTGGGAGAGCGCGCCAGGCGTCACGGCGCGGGTGCTCTCGGTCGCCGAGCAGGTCAAAACCGAGGCGGGCGCCTTTTCGGCCTGTGTGCTGGTCGAGGAGCAGAACACCAACTCCGGCCAACGGGTCAAAACTACCTATTGCCCCGGCGTGGGCCCGGCCATCGTGGTGTCCGAGATGGTGATTCGCGGCCGAACCTTGACCGTTACGGCGCGCCTACGCGGGTATTCGCTCGGCGGCGATGAAGCCCAACCATGATCCGCGGATCAGTGTCAGGTTTTGCCGCGAATTGCCGTTCATTCGCGTGAGAAAAATTCCGCCAGATTGCGGTGATTCGGCTTGCTCTCGAGGCCGAATCTACCCATAAATTCAGCATAGAACGCTCGCACCGCATCGCCGAACACGCGACGAAGCAGGCGAGTTTTTGTCTCGAATCCGTGCGCAAACGGGTTCGGAGTGCTTCCGTTTTCCGTCGTGGGCTCGAGGTTCTCACTGATGTCCGAGGCCAAGGAAGTTAGCAACTACCTGCTCTTCTCAGACGTACATCTGGGAGCGGATCTGGTTCAGCATTCGCGACCGTGGACAGCCTCGCGCCTTTCGGCGGCGCACATCATCGACACCCAGCTCGGCTCGATGCTCGACCACTACCGGGAGCACCGCGAGGACGGCCGCCCGTGGCGCGTGGTGATCGCCGGTGACTTCATCGACCTGGTCGGCATGTCGATCTCGGCCGCGCCGGACGAGGTGCTCCAGACCCCGCTGAGCGAGGACGACCAGGAGCACGGTCTGGGCAGCGCCGAGGACCACGCCGCGTTCAAGATGCGGGCGGTCGCACAGCGCCACGACATGCTGTTCCGCAGGCTGGCGGCGTTCGTCGAGGCGGGTCACTCGCTGGTATTCATCCGCGGCAACCACGACGTCGAGATGTACTGGGAGTCGGTGCAGCGCGCGTTCCTGGATGCGCTGGTGACGCGTGCCTCGTTCGCGAACGACGACGCGGCGGCGCGCGGCATGTTCGAGTCACGCATCGAGTTCCGGCACTGGTTCTTCTACGTCGACGGGTTGCTCTACGTCGAGCACGGGCACCAGTACGACGCAACCTGTGCGTATCACCACGTGCTCGCGCCGCGTTCGCCGCGCGACCCACGCCGGCTCAGCTACTCGTTCTCCGACATCCTGCTGCGCTACGTGGTGCGCCCGACGCGCGAGCTCGCAGCCGAAGGCCACGACAACGCGTCGATGTTCAGCTACGTGCGCCTGGCGTTCTCGCTCGGCGCCCACGGCTGCGCCAAGCTCGGCTACCGCTTCTTCAGCGCAGTGGGCCGCATGGTCTCGGCCTGGCGCGACCACGTCAGCGAGCACGCGCAGAACGTCAAGGCCGAGCACGAGCGCCAGATGCAGCAGATCTCCAGCGGCTTCCGGCTGAGCATGGACAAGCTGCGCGCGATCACGAAGCTGTGGGCGACGCCGGTCACCGGCCGCTTGACCTCGATCTTCCGCACGGTGTTCCTGGACGGGCTGGCCGCTGGCTTGGCCGCGTGCAGCGTGTTCTCGCTGTTGGCGGCGCTGCAGGTGCTGCCCTGGATGTGGCTGCCGCCCGTGCTCGTGGCGCTGCTCGTCAGCATTGTGGTCTACATGAAGCTCTCGCGCGTGCTCGATGCGCACGTCGCGCTCAGGCTCGGTGCCAAGCGTTTGGCCGAGCTGATGCCCGCGCGTTACGTGGTGATGGGGCACACGCACAAGCCGGCCATGGAGGCGCTCACGCCGGCTACGACCTACGTCAATCTCGGCAACTGGACCGTGGACCTGCTCTACGAGGGCGCGATGACTGCGCCGTGCACGCACCTCGTGATCCGACAGGGTGAGAGCGGTCACGCCGAGGCGCGGCTGTGCGGTTGGGATGGCCAACTGGGCGCTCGCGTGCTGCAGCGCGATGCGCTCGCGTCCGTCGTTGCGGAGGGTCCACAAGCCGCCGCCGTGCGAGGCGCAGCGCCTTCGAAAGGCCCTGCTGTGCAGCCTCCGAGCGCGTGACTAATCGAGCCGCGAAAGCGGCGCAATTAGCCTGCATTTTCCGCGTGATCAGACGCTCTTGATAGTTGCGTGATCGGGTGCGAACAGGTACCCTCTCAGGCCCTAGAACAAGAGCTGATTTGGCACTTGCTCTGGAACCTCCAACCAGGGCCGCACCTGGCCGCCGCAACTACGCAATTCCGTTCGTAGGCGCGCTGTGTGGAGCCACCCAGAAAGTTTCGTCTAGTCGAGCATGTCTGAGTACGGAGAGGGATCGATCCAGGTCCTCGAGGGCCTGGAAGCGGTGCGCAAGCGCCCGGGTATGTACATCGGCGATGTGCACGACGGTACGGGCCTGCATCACCTGGTTTGGGAAGTCGTCGACAACGCGGTCGATGAGCATCTGGCTGGCCATTGTCACAACATCCGGGTCACGGTTTTGACCGATGGCGGATTGATGTGTGAGGACGACGGCCGCGGCATTCCGGTGGGTAAGCACGAACGTGGTGTGAGCGCGGCCGAAGTGGTCATGACCGTGCTGCACGCGGGCGGTAAGTTCGACAACGACAGCTACAAGGTGTCGGCTGGCTTGCACGGCGTGGGTGTCAGCGCGGTGAACGCGGTCAGCGAGTTGCTGACGCTGGAAATCCACCGCGAGGGCCAGGTCTGGGAGCAGAAGTACTCGCGCGGCGCGCCGTTGGGCCCGATCGCCGCCACCGGTCCGACCGACCGCACCGGCACGAAGATCGTGTTCAAGCCGGACCCGGAGATCTTCACCAACGTCGAGTTTTCGTTCGACATCCTGCACAGCCGCCTGCGCGAGATCGCGTTCCTGAACGCCGGTTTGTCGGTGCTGTTCGAGGACCAGCGCATCGGCCGCATGGAGCGCCACCGCTTCGACGACGGCATCCGCGACTACATCTCACTCCTGAACAAGGGCAAGGCGCCGCTGCACCCCGACGTGATCTACCTCAAGGACACGAAGGAGGGGGTCGAGGTCGAGATCGCGCTGCAGTGGAACGACTCGTACGTCGAGCAGGTGTTTTGCTACACGAACAACGTGCACAACCGCGACGGCGGCACGCACCTGACCGGCCTGCGCGCGGCGCTGACCAAGACCGTGAACAACTACGGCACCAGCGCCGGCGTGCTCAAGGACCTCAAGTCCGGCCTGTCTGGCGAGGACGTGCGCGAAGGCCTGACCGCGGTGCTGTCGATCAAGCACCCCGACCCGAGCTTCGATTCGCAGACCAAGAGCAAGCTGGTCTCGAGCGAGGTCAAGGGCATCGTCGAGACCGTGGTCGCCGAGAAGCTGGGCCACTACCTCGAAGAGAATCCGGAAAACGCCAAGGGCATCGCCGAAAAGGCCGTGCTGGCGGCGCGGGCACGCGACGCGGCGCGCAAGGCGCGCGAGATGGTGCAGCGCAAGGGCGCGCTCGAGATGAGCTCGCTCCCGGGCAAGCTCGCAGACTGCCAGGAGAAAGACCCGGCGCTCTCCGAGATCTACATCGTCGAGGGTGACAGCGCCGGTGGCAGCGCCAAGATGGGTCGCGACCGCAAGAGCCAGGCCATCCTGCCGTTGCGCGGCAAGATCCTGAACGTCGAGCGTGCGCGGCTCGAGAAGATGCTGGGCAGCGAGCAGATCGGCACGCTGATCATGGCTCTCGGCTGCGGCGTCGACGGCGGTAGCAACTTCGAGATCGACAAGGTGCGGTATCACCGCATCATCATCATGACTGACGCAGACGTCGACGGATCGCACATCCGCACGCTGCTCCTGACCTTCTTCTACCGGCAGATGCCGGAGGTGATCCGGCGCGGGTTCCTCTACATCGCGCAGCCGCCGCTGTACAAAGTGAAGCGCGGCAAGAAAGAGCTGTTCCTGAAGGACGACCAGGCGCTCGCCACCTTCGTGCTCGATGCGGGCTGCGACGGCCTCGCCATCCACACGCGCGACGGCGGCGTCACGCTCAGCGGCCAACCGCTGCGCAACCTACTCGACGAGCTGCTCCGCTTCCGCGAACTGAGTGATCGTCTGCGGCGCTTCGCAGATCCCGAGGTGGTCAAGGCGGTGGTGCGCGAAACCTCGCTCGACGTCGACGCCCTGCACGACGCCGGTCGCATGGAGCAGGCAGTCCAGCAGCTCGACGCAGCGCTGAAGCGCGCGCGACCCGAAGTGACCTACACGATCGAGGTCAAAGACGACCCCGAACACGGCTGCAAAAAGATCGACGTCTTCGCGCGAGCGGGCGTCGCGAGCCGAACCTCGAGCGTGGGCCACGCCCTGCTCAGCACGATCGACTGGCGCCGGCTGCGCGAGCTGCAAGGTGCGATCGACGCCCTGGGCGCGCCCCCCTTCACGACCGTCTCGGACGGCAACGGCGAACCCGGCATAGAGCTCGCAGGGGTAGACGCCCTCTGGGACTACGTCGACCTACGCGGCCACAAAGGCCTCCAGCTCCAGCGCTACAAAGGCCTGGGCGAAATGAACGCGGATACCTTGTGGGAAACCACGATGAATCCCGACACCCGCGTCCTACTCCAAGTGCGCATCGACGACGGCATGGAAGCCGAAGAACTCTTCAGCATCCTGATGGGCGACCAGGTCGAACCCCGCCGCGAGTTCATCGAAAAGAACGCGATGGACGTACGAAACCTCGACATCTAGGCAGCGATCACGCGCCGCGAGCGCGCGGCTGGGAAGGGTGCGGGCGGTCGTGGGTGCGCCGGCGCCGGAGCGCGATGGCGTGCGAAACGCCTCGGGCGGAGGTCCAGCGTCTACTCTCAAGCGAGGCCGGAGCACGCTAGCATGGCTGGCGAGCGAAACGCCTCGCGCGGAACGTCCAGCGTCTGCTCGTGCCGAGGCGATAGCACGCTGGCGTGGCTGGCGTGCGAAACGCCTCGGGCGGATATCCAGCGTCTACTCGCGCGAGCGAATGGTTCGACGTGATGGAATTCGATATTGCCGCGTGCTGCGCACCGGCGCCCGTCTGGACTGACGAACGTGCATTGCCCGCCATCGCGTGCGTAGACCGCTCGGCGGACTGCACGCGGGATATGGCGTGACCCAGGCTTGGACGGCAGTGCGACCGGCGTGACTGTAGGTGAGCTCTTCTTGGTCTGGGCAAAGCGCTGCTTCGTCTGCTGTTCGAGCAGCAGATCTGCCGCACGCTCGATGATCGCGCTCAACTCTCCGTCCGGGATCTTGTGCCGGATGAGGTCCTTGAGCTGTTGCAGCTTGTCGTGCAGCGTTTGCGTCGCCGTGAACTGCACCTTGTATCGGCCCGGGCTTAGCGGAGTTGTCTCCTGCGACTGCGTTTCGAGACGAAATCCTCGAGCGCTCGACTGCGTTGCAGCGGGTTCGGCGGCAGCATGCACAGCGGGCCACGTCTTCAGCGAATCGCGAAAGGTGCTCCTACGTCTCCAGTCAGAACGTCTCCGACCTTTTTCGTCTGCACCACAACATCGAGTTTCGTCCCGGAACCAATGCATCGACTTCGATCCGCCTTCGAATCTTCTCCATCCAGCGCAACTGCGTGCAGCTCCGGCCGACGAGTAAGCATGTGGTCGACGGAATGCGAACCCCGGGTTTGGGGCGGGTAGCCCCAATAAAGCCCGCAGAGCACTCACGCGGGCTAAACCTAGGACCTCCGCCCGAGGCGTTTCGCATGGCAGCGCCGCTACCGCGCTACGGCTCAGCGCACGCAAAGGCGCGACATGGCGTCGATAACCTCTGCGTGCAGCACCACGCCAGCCCGCTCCCTCCAAAGCCTGACCCCGCCGACAGTTCGCGTCGCGAGGTGGACGCGCGGGACCAGGAAACTGCCGCGAGTACTCGTTCTCCTCAGTCGTTCCACCGCGCTCGTAGCGCGCCGACGCGACGCCTCTCGACGTGCCGCCATGTGGGTTGCACGGATCAGTGCAACGGCCGCGAGTTCTCCTCAGCAGTTCCGCCCCGCTCGTGCGCCCTCCAGGCAGCTGACCATAGGTGCGATGACTCCGCAGACCATCCGGCCGCGATGTCCGAGCAGGACCTGTCTCAGCAGTTCCGACCCGCCAGCACGCACAGCAACCGATCATGAATCCCGCCGAACGCTCCGTTCGACATCGCCACGATCGTATCGCCCGGCTCCGCGATCTCTCCCACGCGGGCGACGATCGCGTCGATGCTCGGATGCGCCTCCGCGCGATGCCGACCATCGCCGATCGCAGCCGCAAGCGCCTGCGTATCCAGCCGCTCCGCTTCGGGGATCTCCTGTCGCCCCACGGGCGCCAGCAACGTGATGTCCGCCGGCTCGAACGCCTGCGCATACGCATCCTGATGCATGCGCCTGGACGCGGTCGCGCTGCGCGGCTCGAAGATCGCGATCAGCTTGCCCGCCGGATGCCGCTCGCGAAAGCCGCGCAAGGTCTCGAGCACCGCGGTCGGATGATGGGCGAAGTCGTCGTAAACCCTTACCCCGCGCGCAATCCCTCGCAGCTCCTGGCGGCGCTTCACTCCGCCGAACGACACGAGCGCTTGACTCAGGGCGTGGATCTTCGCGTCCGCTGCGCTCGCACACAATGCCAGCGCTGCCAGCGTGTTGCGCAGGTTGGCCGCGCCGAACAACGGCGAGTGCAGGCGCCCGCAGGAGCTTCCCGCCGCGAACAGGTCGAACGCCGCGAGCTCCTCCGACGGCGCGACCTTGGCAGCTACCCACTCTGGTGTGACCTCGCCCGTGTCGTCACCGTCGAGCGCGTAGAACGCGACGCGACACTTGGCTCGCGCTGCCACCGCCCGAACCTCCGGATCGGCTGCGTTCGCGACCAGCAGGCCGCTCGCTGGAATGCGCTCCACGAAGCCGGCGAAGGCTGCTCGATAGCTCGCCATGTCGGGATAGATGTCGGCGTGGTCGTGCTCGATCGCCTGCAAAATCGCAACTTCGGGTGAGTAATGCCAGAACTTCGGTGTTTTCTCGAAGAACGCGCTGTCGTATTCGTCGCCCTCGATCACGAACGGTGCGCCTTCCGGCGCGAGTCGAAAGCTTTCCGGGAAACTCAGCGGAATTCCTCCGATCAAGAAGCCAGGTTGCGCGCCCAGTGCGTCGAGCAAGTGCGCCGTGAGCGCCGTGGTCGTCGTCTTGCCGTGCGTGCCTGCGATCACGAAGCTGCGTCGTCCGCGCAGGCACAGCTCTTCCAGCGCTTTCGGCAGCGACGTGTATTTCAAGCCGCCGTCGATGGCTGCACGCGCTTCCGGATTGTTCGAGCGACAGACATTGCCCACCACGACCAAATCCGGCCGTGGCGTGAGGTGTGCAGGATCGAAGCCCTGATGTGTCTCGATGCCCCAGTTGCGTAGCGCGTCCCCCATTGGTGGGTAAAATGCGCTGTCACTTCCGGAAACGCGGTGGCCAGCTTTGCGCAATAAACCCGCAAGGGAGCCCATTCCTGTGCCCGCAACGCCGATCAAGTGCACATGCATGTGTTGATCACTCTCTGGCCTACTGGCCGACAATCACATTGTCCCACAGCAATTTGCTGTGTCCGTGGAATCGAACGGTTGACACGAAGCGGCTCGCCCCCATACTGAAAAATAAGGCATTGGGCATGGGTGAAGACGAGCGACGCAAGAAACCCCTCACCGACCGGATCAAAGAACGTCTACGCGACCTGGTCGACGATCTAGTGGGTTCCCTCGAAGGCTTGGTCGTTCCGCAGCCCGAGCCAGTCCCAGTCCGTACCCGCACCCGCCGCTGAGCGCCTCCGCTCAACTTTTGTTCACGTTGAGCGAAGCTCAACGTTGGGCCTTGCGCGCGTAACGCATGCGCAGATCGAACAAGATCTGGTGCAGCAAGCGTTCTTCCTCGCCGCTCAAGTTGCCGCGCGTCTTCTCCTCGATCATCGCCAGGATGTCGATGGTCTGACGCGCGAGCGGCAGGTTGGCCGCGCCGGGCTCTTGCGCGTCGCCCAGGTGCAGGAGCGCCGAGGCGTTCAGCGACAGCACGAAAATATCGAAGCTCATCGGCTGGATGTCGTCGGCATCGTTGCCGGCGTCGTCCACTTCGCTTCCATTCTCCTCGACCATGTCAAACCTCGCAGCTGAAGCGCGCGGCGACGTCACATGCGTCGCCGCGCGCAGCTCGCACGACTTAGAACGAGTTGGTGGGGCTCTGAGCCGCGTTGGGCGGCGCGTCGTGGCTGATCGACGCCGGCGCAGAGTCGGCCTCGTCCGCCGCCTGGATGCGGTGGCTCAAGTCCGGCAGGTCGTCCAGCGCCTTTTGGTACAGGGCTTTGTCGACCAGACCCTCTTGCAATGCACGCTTGATGACGCGTTTGTCGAGGAGATGTTGTTTGATCTGCATCAGGCAACTCCTTTCTGGCCGCATTTGCGGGTGAACGGCGCGCGGCCGAGTCGTGCCGCGCGCGTTCGTGCAGCATTGAAAATTGCCTTGCGTCTGTCAACGCAGGCGGGAGCCGCCGCGTAGCGCCGGCGACCGATAGTCATCGGAAGGGTCGCGCCCTGAGGCGCGAGCCTTCCGGTTCAGAACAGCCCCACCGTAAACTGCAGCGTGCCGAAAGGCTCCTGCAGCTCGGGCCGGCGCAAGATCACGATGCCGTAGTCCACCGCGATCGGACCCACCGGCGTGTTCAGGCGCAAACCCGCGCCCGCCGTCGGCCGCAGGTTGATCGGATTCATGTTGGCCGCGTCGGCCCACAGGTTGCCGATGTCGGCGAACAGACCGCCGCCGAGCTGGCCGTACAGCGGGAAGCGCAGCTCGGCGCGCACCAGCACGAACGCATCGCCGCCCCGCACGATCGTGTTCACGTCGGGCGGATTCGGTTGCGAGAACTGTGACACCAAGTCTTGCGGAACGAGCTCGTCTTGAAAATATCCGCGCATGGTGTCGACGCCGCCGAGGTAGAACGAGCGGTTGGGATAGGTCTTCGAGCCGTTGGCGAGATGTAGGATGCGACCCACGCGCAGCTGACCCGCCAGCACGAATTTCCCGAACGGCACGTAGGCGCTGGTAGTCAACTGCAGTTTCAGGAAGCGGCTGAAGAACTTCTCCTTGCCGGGGTCCGGGTCCTCGGTGCTGATGGTCATCGCCAGCTCGCTCGAGACCGAAATGAAGTAGCCGCTGGTCGGCACGAAGGCGTTGTCGCGGCGGTCGTAGCTCGCTACGCCACGCAGCGCGACCAGCGTGGAGGCGCCCTCGGGCACGCGGAGCAGGCGACGCAGCCGCGGGTCCGTCTCGTTCATCAGGAATTCGTCGAGCTCCTCGCCGTTGAACAGGTCGACGTTGTTGTTCTCGAGGTCGGCCGCTTCCAGCAACGTGACGTGGTGGAGCGGTGTCTCGGTGAACGCCAGCGAGATGGCGTTCTTGTCCAGGCCGAAGTCGGTCTCGTTGTCCCGCACGTGCACGAGGTCGAGGTTGGTGCGCGTGCTGCCCATGCCGGGCAAGCGAGGGATGGTCAGGCCCAGGCCGATGTTGCGCTCCAGGCGCTCCTGGAACAGCAAGGCCTCGTAGTTCTTGCGCGTCTGCTCGTTCGGGAACAGCAGCTGATAGGCAAACTGCACGCGCAGGTAGACTCCGACGGCGCTGCCGAACAGGTTCCGGTAGCCATACTCGAAGCCGGCACGGATGCCTTGGCCCGTGCTCAAGCCCGCGCTGAAGTCCAGCGACTGATTGGGTCGTTCGCTGACCGTGATCAGCAAAGTCTTCACACGCGCGGGCAGCTCCGGATCTTGCAGGCCCACCGAGACGCCCGTGAAGACGCCCAGCGCCTGCAGCGTGGCTTCGCTCTCGCGCGCCTTGGATGGCTGAAACAGCGAGCCGCGCCGCAGGTCCAGCAAGCGCCGGATGAACAACGGGCTCGTGCGCTCCGCACCTTGCACCACCACGTCGCCCACCCGTACCGGATAGCCCTCCACGACTTGAAACGACACCTCCGCGCGGGTGCGGTCGTTGGAGAAACGCACGCTGGGCTCGATGCGCACGAACATGTGGCCGTGCTCCTGGTAGACCGCCTGCATGCGCAGCCGCGCTTCCTCGAGCCCCAGGTACGAGAACGCATCGCCGTCTTTGAGCCCCGAGGCCACCAGCAGCTCACGGCTGCTAATGGCCTTCGTGCCGGTCAGCACCACGCCGTGCAGCATGCTGCGGGGGCCTTCGCGCACGGGGATGTTCACGGTCGCGTGGCGCGGCCCCAGCCGTTCGAAGGCCAGCGGCCCGACCTCGACCGCCAGGTATCCCGCGGCCTGGTAGAGCTCGGTGATGTGCTTGATCGCCTGCTCGTACAGCGGCGGATAGAACGTGGCGGCCGCCTGCTCGGACCAGGGCCGCGGCACCTGCCGCACGCCTTCGCGATCCTCCGAGGCGATCAGATCGACCACTTCGGAGTCGACCGTCTCGACCAGGTCGGTGCCCGGCAGCTCATCCTCGAGGTAGCTGGTCAGCTGATCGCGCAGAAACTCGTCGTTGAAGTGCTCGGCCCCGAGGAAGGACACCGCTACGACTTCCACCTGCGGTCCGGGCTGGACCCGGATCGTCAGGCTCGCGCGTCCGCCGGGGAGTGTGCTGCGCTGCACCGAGGCCTTCGCGTCGAGGTAGCCGTGCTTGACGAAGAAGTCTCGAACGCGCGGGGGTAGGGTCTCGAGCGTGGCGTTGTTCAGCGGCTGCTCGGTGATGGAAAGCGCGCTCACGACATCGAGTGCAGCCAACGGCGACGCACCCTGCACCTCGAAGCGATAGCGCGGGCCGATGTGCGCCGGAAAGCTGAGGCGTGCGCGCGCGGCCTTGACCGTGATCACCGGCAGGTCGAGCTCGGCCTCGAGATAACCCGTAGAACGCAGCCGCTGGTCGGCGCGAGCCACGGCATCGGGCATCGCGCGGCGATCCAGCACTGCGCCGATCGACAGGCCCATGCTGGCGAACAGCGCATTCGGATTGGGCGGTGCCTGGCCGCTGAACACGAGCTCGTCGATCAGCGTGGGCGGGCCCTCGTCGAGCTCGACCATCAGCACCTTCTGCGCCGCGTCGTCGGTGTCGCGCAGGCGCACATCGGCGCGCGCGCCCAGGTAGCCGCGCTCGGCGTAGGCCTTGCGCACCGCCGCCGCGTAGCTGTCGAGTGAATCCGACGCCAGCGTCGAGCCGCTCGTGACGCCCAGCGCGTCGCGCGCGACCTGCTCGTCGAGCGCATCCGCGCCGCGGACCTCGACGCGGCGCAGCACGATGCGCGGTTGCAGGTGAAACACCAGCGCCACGCCGGCGGCGACCGGTTCGGCGTCCACTTGCACGTTCAGCCAGCGACCCTGCGCGAGCAGGCGCAACACCGCATCGCGCACCAGCTGTCGGCTCAGGCTGGCGCCGATGCGCACGCCGATCGCCCCCGGGCCTCCTGGGATGTTGTCGCCCTGCACGCGCACCGCGACCACGCGCTGGTCCTGCAAGTAGTCGGGAATCTCGGCCTGAGCACTCGAGGTGGCAGCGGCGATCCAGGCAAGCGGCAGCCAGCGCCACAGACGCCGTTCCAACCAAGAAAGCATGCAGGTCCGCGAGCCTACACGAGACTTCGGACGCGGGCCTCTTCCGGCCTACCGGCGTTAAGAGCGGGCCTGCGAGACGCTCTGCCACGAACTCGCCAATACTTGGCGCGAAAGGATGTCGCTTTGGGTGAGCCAATTCTGCGCAATGGGCCACACGGGTTTGAGCCACAGATCTATCAGCCCGCGGGTGAGTACGCTGGCTAGGGGTAGGAACCATGCGTCACATCATCGCCCTCTGGGCTCTCGCCCTCGTGGCTTGTTCCGCGTCCGATCCGATGATGGTCCGCCAAGACCAGGGTCGAGGCCCAGCGCCCATTTCGATGGCGGGCAGGGGCTCCAGCGGCCCCAGCGGTAGCGGAATCCCGGGCGGGGGGGCGGCAGGCTTCGGCAACGATCAGCCAGGCCTGGCGCCCGTCATCCCGCTGGAGATGGCTGGCGCAGGCGGCATGATGAGCATCGATGGCGGGCCCTGTCAGGTCGGACAGTTCTGCGGACCGCAGGGCCCGGATCCGGACAACTGCGGCACCTTGCGGCTGGAGCAGGACGTCAAGGTGACCCGCCACCCGGGCAACCTGCTGGTCATCTTCGACCAGTCGGTGAGCATGAGCGAGCCCTGGAACGGCACGACCAAGATCGTCGCGGCGCAGGATGCGGTGGCCAAGGCGATCACGTCGTTGCAGGACCTGCTGACGGTCGGCGCGATCTTCTTCCCCACGCTCGGCTGCATCCCCGCGCTGCCCAGCGTCGCGGTGGATCCGATCGACACGGCCAACCAGATCTCGTTCCGGCCCGGCAAGGACTTCCTGACGGCCTGGAACCAGCACTGGACGATGCTGAACGGCCTGCTCGGAGTCGGCACGCCGATGCAGGAAGCCTTCGATCGCGCGGACGCGGCGATCGCGGGCGCGAAGTTGACCGGCCCGCTCGCGGTGATGGTGTTCACCGATGGTGCCCCGAACTGCATCCCCGACGACACGATGACGATGATTCCGACCATGGTCGAGCCCGATCGCGCGGCGGGTTGGTTGTCGACCAAGATGGTGAAGACGTACATGGTCGGTTTGCCGGGCGCGGGCGGCGTTCAGCTGCTCAACGACGTCGCGGTCAAGGGCGGCACCATGCAGTACATCGTCCCCGACGATCCCGCGGCGCTCGAGGCGAAGCTGCGCGAGGTCGTGAGCGAGACGGTCAAGATGGGCTTCGACTCCTGCATGATCTCGCTCAAGCCCGCGGCCGACCCCGTCGACAAGCTACTGATGATCGTGGAGGAGGGCGGCAAGCGCCAGCGCGTCGAGCACACGTTCGGCGCCAACGGGGGCTGGACGATCAGCGCCGACGGCTTGAACGTCGAGTTGACGGGCACGCTGTGCGAAGACGCGAAATCTGGCCGATTCGCATCGATCACATTCGAGTACGGCTGCAAGGACGTGCCGCCGCCACCGCCGTTACCCGGCCCGACTTGATTCAGCCGCGCTGCGTTCGACCCGGACCGGTGGTATGCATCGCTTCCTCTGCCAAGGAGAGGCGACCACCATGAACCAGTTGACGAACGAAGCGCAGCACGCGCTCCAGGACATCGCGCAACGCTACGGCGTCAGTGTCGATGCGGCGACCTCGATGCTGTTCGCCGTCTCGAACGGGGGCGGCACCATGGCGCAGTTCAACGTGCCCGAGCTCGGCGGCAGCGGTCAGTGGATGCAGGGCGGCATGACCATGGTGGGCGACATGTTCAACTACGGGCTGCAGGCGAAGGTCAGTGGCCTGTGCTCCGAGCTGTCGAACTTGCTCGGCTCGCGCCAGGTGTTCGTGCCCCCACCGCCGATCAGCGGGCCCTCGGGCTCCGGCTTCATGCAGTTCTCTTCGGGTTGGTGGCCCGCAGAGCTCGGGCAACCCAGCTCGAGCGGCGGCCAGAACGACTCGCGCTACGCCTACTTCCCGAGTACGCGCCGGCTGGCGATCGATCGTGCCGGGCAGATCACGGTCTACGACACGCTCGATCACTCGATCGGTGGCGTGCAGCAACAGCAGGGTGGGGCGTACGGCACGCTGTCGTTCACCAGCCAGCGCGGCACGTTCACCGTGGACTCGCTGCCCGTGGTCAGCGGGATGGCGCCCTATCAGCAGCAGGTGCAGTATGCGCCGCCGCCCGCTGCAGCTCCGAGCGGCGGATTTTCCTCGCTCGAGCCGCGCACACAGAACGACGTGCTCCAGGCGCTCGAGCGGCTGGGCGATCTGCACCAGAAGGGCATCCTCACGGACAACGAGTTCCAGGCCAAGAAGTCCGAGCTGCTCAGCCGGCTGTGATGGAGTGATGGCTCGGTCCGCGTGAAGAAGCTGCTGCCGCTGCTGGCTCTGTACTTCGCCCAGGGCCTGCCGTTCGGCTTTCAGGCCGGCGCGTTGCCGCTGCTGTTGCGCGAGCGCGGCATGTCGTTGCAAGCGATCGGCTTCGCGAGCCTGTTGTCCGCGCCATGGCTGGCCAAGGCGCTGTGGGCACCGCTGGTCGATCGCTACGGCAGCGCACGCTTCGGCCGGCGCAAGAGCTGGATCGTGCCGATGCAGGCGGCGATGGCGCTGTCCGCGCTGGCTGCCGCGCGCGTCGATCAACCCGAGCTGCTGTACGCGCTGATCTTCCTGATGAACCTGTTCGCGGCGACGCAGGACATCGCGGTCGATGCGCTCGCAGTGAGCTGGCTCGACCCAGCCGAGCTCGGGCCGGGCAATGCGTTGCAAGTGGTCGGTTACAAGCTCGGCATGCTGACCGGCGGCGGCTTGCTGCTGATCATTCGCGGGCAGGTGCTGGGCTGGTATGGCGTCGACGTCGGTTGGAACGGGGTGTTCGGCGCGATGGCCGTGTTGCTTTTCGGCGTGCTGCTGATCTCGCTGCGTATGCGCGAGCCACCGAGCACACACGCCGAGGCCGAGCAAGGATACGTCCCGCTGCGCGAGCTGCTGCAGCGCCTGCGCAGCGCCTGGCAGGCGCCGCCCGCAGCGGCACTGATCGCCGTGGTCATGACCTACAAGCTGGGCGAGACGTTGGCCGACACCATGTGGAAGCCGATGCTCTTCGACCGTGGCTTCAGCGCCGCTCAGATCGGCTTGTGGAGCGGCACCTACGGCATGCTGTTCTCGCTCGCGGGCTCGGCCACCGGGGGCTTGCTGGCGCGCCGGTCGCCGCTGGCTACTGCGCTGTTGTGGGTTTCGGCCTTCCGGGCCGCAGGAGTGGGTGGTGAATATTGGCTGAGTCTGGTCCCGCAGCCCAGCGCGGCGGCCGTGATCGCGGTCACCTGCGCCGAGCACTTGTTCGGCGGTGCGATCACCACGGTGATGTTCGCGCTGATGATGCGCCACACGGACCGCGCGATCGGAGCCACTCACTACACGCTTCTGGCCAGCCTCGAGGTCTGGGGCAAGCTACCCCTCGCCGCCCTCAGCGGCGCGATCGCCGGCGCCTACGGCTATCCCGTGTTGTTCGGACTGGGCAGCAGCTTGTGTGTCGCATTTGCCTTGTTGGTGGCGATGTTGCGCCAACGCTTGGTTGCGTGAGAGACGTCGGTACATCGGCTGCGCTCGAGACAGGTGCGCGTCTGGTCAGTCCGCGCTGGCCGATCGTCACGTGAAGCAGGCCAAGCGCGGCCAAGCGAGTTGTGCCGCCGTGTGCCGAAAGCTCTGAAACTGAACCGCGCGGTGCGAGTGAAGTTAAAACATCGCGACACTTGAAAGAGCGTTGGACCATTTCGGTGTCAGACTGGAACTTTATTCTGTGAGCGTCGCTGACGGCTGCGCTCTCCTCCTGCAACTTAGCTTGCTCATCTCATAGGCGCGCTCGCGCGCATCACATGTGCCGTGAAGTAGGACTCAGCGTGCGCTGACTCCCGCATCCGGGCTGGCGCACAACTTTAAATTTCGTCGAGGCTCAGACATGAAACCTATTCTTGGAGTCGCAGTTCTCTTGACCTGGTTCACGCGTTGTCCCGAAGTCGATCTTCCGCACGGACATCACCATGGCCACGGCCACCCGCAGGCGGGCGCCGGTGCTGAGCAGGAACCCGACGCGGGCGACGACGCCGCGATCGCCGTCGATGCGGGAGAGCCTCCAGCGCCCGTGCCTTGCGACGGACCGCCTGGCTTGTACGTCGAGCATTCTTGCGATCAACTGGCCGCCGGCGTGCGCCACTACGAGCCGCTGTACGAGCTGTGGAGCGACGGCGCCACCAAGGATCGCTTCATCTTCTTGCCCGAAGGCAAGCAGATCGACGTCGCGAACCCGGATCGCTGGACGTTCCCCCTCGGCACACGCTTGTACAAGACGTTCAGCGTCGAAGGCCGGCGCATCGAGACGCGCGTGATCGAGAAGATCAAGGACGAGCCGGGCGTCGAGAGCTGGACCTTCCTGGCCTATCGCTGGAGCGACGATGAGCTGAGCGTCAGTGCGGCCGATCCGGCGGGCGAGTCCAACGTGTTGGGCACGCAGCACGACATCCCGTCCCAGACTCAATGCAAGGGCTGCCACACGATGACGACGTCGGTCCCGACGACGATCACCGATGCGACGACGGGCGCGGTGACCACGGCGGCGGTGACCAAGAACCAGGATGCCGTGAACGGCTTCGGCTCCATCCAGTTGAACCATCCGGACGCAGGCGCGGGCGTGACCCTCCGCGATCTGAAGCTCCGAGGCGTCTTCTTCAACAGCACGGGCGGTCCGGGCGTGGATGTCGACGCCGCGCACATCCCCGGGGATGCGAAGGCGCAAGCAGCGCTCGGCTATCTCCACGCGAACTGCGCGCAGTGTCACGGCGGCGCTTCGCCGCGTGCCGGGCTGAACATGACGGCCAAGGTCGGCATGACGACGCTCGACGACGCGCCGACCGTCAAGACCGGTGTGTGTGCGTGCTTGGGGCGCTGGACCGGGCGCAGCAACCCCGACGGCCAGCCCTACGTGCGTCGTGCGGTCTCGGGCCACTCCGAGATCAGCGGTATCGTCGGCCGCATGAGCGTGCGCGGCGCGGGCGAGCAGATGCCTCCGCTCGGCACCGAAGTGGTCGACGACGTGGGACTCGCTGCGGTCAGCGACTGGATCGACTCGCTGGATCCGACCGCATGTGATGCACGGCCGGCATGTCCGCCGCCCATGCCCCCGGCTGCGGCTACACCGCCGGCAGCTACACCGCCCGCGACGCCGCCTGCCATGACGCCTGCGCCGCAGTGATGCCATACTGCCGGCCCGATGACTGACCGTCGAGCCGTGGTCGTGGGCGCTGGGATTGGTGGCCTCGCTTGTGCAATCGCGCTCCAGCGCGCCGGATGGCGTCCGGTCGTGCTGGAGCGCGCGCGCGAGCTGCGCGAGGTGGGATTCGCGCTGCTCCTGGCCGGCAACGCCGTGAAGGCGTTGCGGATGCTCGGAGTCGCGGAGCGCGTGATCGCGCAGTCCGAGCTGGGGCGCGAGGGAGAATTGCGCACGACCGACGGTCGGGTGTTGAAGCGCGTGGTGCTCGACGCGATCCGCCGCGCCACCGGGGAAGATGCGGTGTGTGCGCTGCGCCAGGTGCTGCATGGAACGTTGGTGGATGCGCTCGAAGGCAATGAGCTGCGGACCGACGCGCAGGCGGTGCGCTTCACGCAGACCGCCGACGGCGTTACCGTGGAGCTGTCGAGTGGCGAGCACGTGCACGGCTCGCTCTTGGTCGGGGCGGATGGGCTGCACTCGGCGGTGCGCGCTGCGTTGCATGGAGACGCGCTGCGCCCGAGCGCCCTCGTCGCGTACCGTGGAGTCTGCCGGCCTGCGACGTGGAACGTCACCGGAGCACAATACTTCGGCCGCGGGGTCGAGGCCGGAGTCGCTCGCGCGGGCGGTGACTCGGTGTACTGGTACGTGTCCGCGCGCGCCGAGCTCGATCCGAAGCAGAGCGTGCTCGATCTGGTGCGCGGCTTCGATGCGGCGCTGGTGCAGTTGATCGAGCGCACCGATCCGGCCGACATCCGGCGCGACGAGCTGTTCGATCGCGAGCCACTGCGCAGCTGGGGAGTGGGGCGGGTCACGTTGCTGGGCGACGCCGCGCACCCGATGCTGCCGCATGCGGGACAGGGCGCGGCGCAGGCGCTCGAGGATGCTGTCGTCCTGGGGCGTTGTCTGGCTGGCCGCGCGGATGTTCCCGCCGCACTGCGCCGCTACGAGGAGCTCCGAATCCCGCGCACGACGGAGCTCGTGCGCATCTCGCGCCGCAACGCTCGCGCCGGCAGCATACGGAACAAGTGGTTGTGCGCGCTGCGCGACTGGCTGCTCATGCACGGCCCCGCGACGATGATGGAGAAGCAGCTCGTCTCGCTCGCGCGCGTCGAGCTCGAAGTTTGATCGGGCTCCAGGCTCCGGACTTCGGGCTCCGGGATCGGCTCTTCCGCTCTTTCCGAAGTCATGCAGCCAGAAGCCCATCGCCGTGTTTCGGGCTACCGGATCGGAATCTGCGGATTTTCGGCTCCCCCCGGAGCCTGTAGTCTGCAGCCCGAAGCCTACTCCACGCGATACGATGAGCCCTGCAACAACGGCTGTTCCGCGTAGAGCCGAGTGCCGGCGCTCAGTCGCAGGCGGTGACCGCGCCAGCTCACGTGGCGTACGAACGGGGCGACGGCCCAGACGCCGAACATCAGCAGCTCGCGCAGGCCGCCGAGCAGGAGCAGGCTGAAGCCGATGCGCGGCGGCCCGCCCGCATCCGTGCGCATCAGCAGGAGTAGCAGCGCGTCGCGCAGCACGCAGATCGCGACCGCTGCAGCTGCCAGCGGCAGGTACAACTGGCCCGACAGCCAGCCGAACACGAACAGCGGTAGCGGTCCAAACAGCGGCTCGGCCGCGTAGGCGAGCGGTTGCAGCCGGCAGCGCAACGTGGCCCAGCGCAGCTGGCGCGCGAGGAACTGCCGCAGGCTGACGGCTTGCACGTTGCGTGCAGGCGTGGGCGCGATGCGCACGCGGTAGCCCGCCGTGCCGAACATGCGCCCCATCACGTAGTCCTCGGCCAACACCGAGGCCACGCTCTCGAAGCCGCCCAGCGCCTCGAACAGCGAGCGCCGGAACAGCATCGACTTGCCGATCACCGCGGGGTGACCCAGCAACTCGGTGGGTACGCTGCAGCCGGCAGCGACGCAGGTATCCAGCTGCAGGGTCTCGAGCTGCGTGCCGAGGTTTCGACCCATGTCGCCCGCGATCGGGTTGAACACCAGACCCGTGCGCGGCTCGTGCGCGACGCAGGCCAGCTCGCGCAGCCACTGGCGGCCGACGCGCACGTTCGCGTCGCTGATCACCACCCAGTCGTGCTGCACGGCCTGCAACATCGCGCGCAGGTTGCTGATCTTCGGGTTCATGCCCGTGCGGTCGTGCACGACGATCCGGCAGGGCACGTGTGGATACTGCCGCTTCAAGCGGCGCGCGAGCACGAGTGCGGGATCGGCTTCGTTCTGGACGCCGAACACGATCTCGTACACGGGGTGGTCCTGATCGAAGAACGAGCGCAGGTTGGCTTCGAGCGCGGGGTCGACCCCGGACAGCGGCTTCAGCACGCTCACGCCGTCGAACCGCGGCGGTGCGGTCAGCTTGCGCCGCCGCAGCTTCAGCAGGGCGACGACGCTCAGCGCCGACCAGCTGCACAGCAGCAGAAAGGCCAGGAGTTGCAAGAAGATACCAGTCGGGATGGACATGGCTCCAGATATTTTGGCCGATTGGCCGGTTTCATGCAAATCGCTCGCTCCGGCGGCAGTCGTACTAGGCTGCCGCGCATGAACACGGAAGAAGCGTTGCAGCACTTCATCGATGTCGCGGAGCCCTCGAACAAGCGCACCCCGTACGCGGTGCTGACCGACCCGAGCGACGCATCCGGCGCGGTCGTGCGCTTCGAGATCGGCGACGACGACGCCACCAGCTCGATGAGCCTGACGACGAACGACTCGCTGCAGCGAATCTGGGCCTCACCCGCGGGCAACTTGTGGCTGGGCAGCGCCCGCGGCCGCGTCTGGACCACGGCTGCGCTGGACTGGGACCCGAAGAAGGTTCGCGGGCTTTCGTGGGAGGCGAGCGATCCCGAGTACCAGTGGAAGGCGATGGAGCTTCCGGGGACGAACCAGATCACTGCGCTCTACGGCAGCTCCGACCAGGATGTCCACGTCGGCACGGCAGCGGGCAGCGTCTTGCACTGGAATGGCGCGGAGTGGCGCCAGACTCTGAGCGACAACAAACAAGCGATCGCGCGCCTGCACGGCACGGCAGCGGGCGACGTGTGGGCCGTGGGTGATGGCGGGCTCGTGCTGCACTTCGACGGCCGCAGCTGGCAGCGGCAGACGCTGCCCGGCAAAGCAGCGCAGGAAAACCTGACGGGCATCTGGGCGACGCCGAAGCAAGTCCACATCTGCTCGAGCGGCGGTGCCATCTGGACCGGCGACGCCACGTGCCTCACGCACCTGGGCAGCTTCCCGTACACGCTCCACGGCGTGGTCGAGTTCGCGGGGAAGGTCTTCCTGGCGGGCGGCGACGATGGCGTGTGCGTGCTGCAGGGCAAGAAGGTCGAAGTCGAACGCGACACGTTCTTCGCGGTGGGCGTGTACGCGTTGAACGGCCGGCTGGCGTTTCTGCAAGCCTTGCAAGATCCGCCGGCCGTCGTCATCCACGACCCCAAGCTGGAGGAAGACAGCGCCTGGCTGGGTTGCTTCTGGGACGGAAACTAGGACGGGTCCCGCGGGTTCAGTGACGCCCGCACCAGGTGACGCCGGCCACCACGTAGATCTCGTCGCCCAGCGCGATCTCGCCGCGGCAACTCTCGCAGCGAGAGCGGCGGCTCGCGCGCCCGAAACTGCCTCCGTTGGGCGGCTTTTCGCGCACGGGTTCCGGCGCAGCGGCTCGAGCGCGTGAGCGTGTGACCGGCTCGCGCGCGGCCTCGGTGGTGAGTCGAATCCCGTGTTTGCGGATCAACCGGCAGGCCGCGAGCGCCGCAGTGCGCGCCTCCTCTTCGTGTGTGGTCGAACACGCGAGGTCGATCAGTTTCTCGGCCTGAAACAGGGTCATACCGAATCTTACCCCGCGACGCCACACGAGCGCAGTAGCATCGCGCGGCGATGCTGCGCACCGGGCTACTGGCTGCGATCTTCTTCGTCTCCGGGGCGTGCGCCCTCGTGTTCGAGACGTTGTGGTTCCACCAGGCCGCACTGGCGCTCGGAAACACGGTGTTGGCAGCGAGTCTCGTGCTGTCTGCGTTCATGCTGGGCATGGCGAGCGGCAATGCACTGGCGGCGCGCTTCGGCGACCGCCTGCGCAACGGTCTGGTCGTGTACGCGGGCTTCGAGATCGTGGTGGCGCTGGTGGGCGCCGCGCTGGTGTTTTGGATGCCGGGCTTCGGGGTGGCGTTCGCGCGCCTGGCCGAACCCCTGGGCAGTCAGCCCGCGCTGCTGAGCTTGCTTCGTTTCGCGGGCGCGTTCGCACTGCTGCTGCCGCCTTCGCTCGCGATGGGTTTGACCTTGCCCGTGCTCGTCCGCGTGGTGAGCGGTTGGGACCGTAACTTCGGTCGCGTGTTGGGTGTCCTGTACGGCGCGAACACGCTGGGTGCGATGTTGGGCGCGGCAAGCTGCGAGCTCTGGTTGATCGAGCGCTTCGGGCTTCGCGGCAGCGCGATCTTCGCCGGCGCGATGAACCTGGTCGCAGCGCTGCTCGCTCTGTTGCTGGCGCGCATGCCCAGTCCTGCTTCGGCGGCGACCACCCCGCAACCTGCGGCACCTCGCCGCGAGGATGCGGTACAGCTGACTTCGGGCTTTCTGGCTGGCGCGCTGCTGTTGTGTCTCGAGGTCGTTTGGCTGCGCTTTCTCATGCTGTTCCTCAACGACACGCCGCTCGCGTTCGCGTTGGTGTTGGCGATGGTGCTCGGCGGAATCGCGCTCGGCAGCTTGCTGGCTTCGCTGTGGAGTAGCTTCTCTCCTCGAGCCTTCGAGCACGCGTACCTGATCGCCCTTGCGGGCGGGCTGCTCGGTTTGGGCGGCTACCTGGTCTACCCGAAGCTGCTGCAAGGAACCTTCCCGCCCTACCAGTCGGCAGCGACCATCGTGAGCCTCGGCGCGCCCCTGGTCGTGCCGACCTCGCTCGCTTCAGGAGCGCTGTTTGCCTTGCTCGGGGCCTGGGTGCGCGACCTCGGTCACGCGCACAGCGAAGCCAGCGGCCGCTTGAGCGTAGCGAACACCGTCGGCTCGGCCGTCGGTGCGCTGCTGGGTGGCTTCGTGCTGTTGCCTCGGCTGGGCATGGAGAAGGCGTTGTGGAGCACGCTTGCCGCCTATGGCGTCATGGGCGCCTTGCTCGCCTGGCGCAGCTCGGGTCCGCGAATGCTGTGCTCTGCCTCGCTCGTGTGCTTCGCGCTGGCGCTCGCACTCTTTCCAGCCGGAAAGATGCGCGATCAATACATCCAGGCATCGGCCAGGCGCTGGGCGAAAGCCGAGGGCAAGCTGGTCCGCGTGCATGAAGGCGTCGGCGCCACGATCTTGCATGTCATCCACCATCGGCACGGAGCTCCGCTGTTCGACCAGATCGTGGCAAACGCGTACTCCATGTCGGGCAACGGCTGTTTCGGCCGTCGCTACATGAAGTTGTTCGTGTATCTGCCACTCGCGGTGCATCCACATGTGCGGCGCGCCCTTGTCATCGCCTACGGCGTCGGCAATACCGCGCAAGCGCTGACCGACAGCCGCGAGCTCGAGCGTATCGACATCGTCGACAGCTCACGCGACATGCTGGAGCAGAGCAAGCTGCTGCTGGTCGCGCACGGTCGTCCGCCGCTCGGCGACCCTCGAGTCCGTGTGCACATCGAGGATGGACGGTTCTTCCTGCAGGGTGGCTCCACGGCGTATGATCTGATCACCGCGGAGCCGCCGCCACCGATCATGGCCGGCGTCGTCCACCTCTACACCTCCGAGTACTTCCAGCTGATCCGCGATCGTCTGGCGGAGGGAGGCATCGCGACCTACTGGCTTCCGGTGATCAACATCTCCGAAGCCACGACCAAGTCGCTGATCGCGAGCTTCTGCAGCGCGTTTGTGGACTGCTCGCTGTGGCATGGCGCGGCTCGCAACCTGATGCTGATGGGTTCGCGAGGTGCGCGCGGTCCGGTCGACGACGCGCGCTTCAGCCAGCAGTGGCGCGATCCGACGGTTCGCTCCGAGCTCGTCGAGCTGGGCTTCGAGCTGCCCCAGCAGCTCGGCGCGCTGTTCATCGGCGACGCGCCGTACCTGCGAGCACTGACCGCGGATGCTCTGCCGGTGACCGATGATCGGCCCTCTCGCATGCAGCAGCCACTGGACGCCCCCAGCGGCGAGGCATTACTCACGACCTGGCGCGACGCCGCCGCCGCGCGCGAGCGCTTTCAATCGAGCCCCCTCATCGCCTCGCTCTTGCCCGCCTCGATCCGCGAACAGGCGTTCGTTCAGTTCGACGTGCAGTGGCTGCTCAACGAGCTGCTGTCTCCTAGGTCCACCTTGCCGCGAAACATCGATCTCTTGCAGCGCGTGTTGCGCGGCACGGAGCTGCGGCTGCCGGTGCTGCTGCTCCTGAACAGCGATCCCGACGTGCAGCGCGCAGCGGCCGGACTATCGGCGGAAAAGCGTGAGGAGCCCGAGTGGCTGGTGCAGCGCGCGATCGGCTATATGGCAGACCGCGATCCGATCTCTGCATTCTCGCTGCTCGAGAACGTCCCCGACGATCAGCTACCCATGGCCGGCCTGCGCGACTATCTCGAGGCTTCAGCGGAACAAGTCGCGCGTTGAGTGCGGCTAGAGCGGTGTCTTGCGCGTGCTCGGGATGAGGAACACGGCGCCCAGTGATTGTGCGCTGAGGATGGCGCCAGGGGCGCTGGTGAGGATATCGAGCGCTCCGTCGCCATCTACATCACCGGTCATGCTGAGCGTCGTGCCGAGGCCGCTGTCGGACACTTCTTCGGAGCGGCCACCCGCGACCGGGCCACGTAGCAGCAGGTTTTCTTCGCGCAGGCGATACGTGCCGAAGGCGCGGGTACCGGTCCCGCGGACCACGTACAGCGCGCCCGTCGGTAGCCGCGCGATGTTCGACGAGAAATCGTAGCCGGACATCGGGGCAGCCACGACGATCTCGGGCGACCCGTCGCCGTCGATGTCTCCCGCAGCTGCGTACGCACGCCCGCCTTCGAGCTCGTTCAGGTCGATCGTGAGGTCGGGTTGGAGCGAGACATCACCGGACCAACGCCGGCCGTAGATCACCTGCAGTGTGTTCTCTCGTGTTGGCAACACGAGATCGGCCGCGCCGTCGCCGTCCGCGTCACCGAGCGCCATGGGCTGCACGTAGATCTCGTGCGTGAAGGTCGCATCCGCTTGCGCAGGATCGACAGTGCCACTGAGCGTGCGGCCGCCATAGAACACGAACGTCTTGCCCGAGCCCGTGGCCAACAGGTCGTCACGCCCGTCCTTGTCCAGGTCTCCAGCAGGCATCGGCGTGAGTGGATAGTCGTACGCAATCACGCCGTTCGTCACATCGTCAGCCACGCGTTGATCGCCGAAGCGCGCGACCGACCAGCTCGGATTCCATTCCGCGGAAGGCCAATCGCCTCCATGACCCAACACCAGATAGGCGCTCGACGCGATCTCGACGTTGGGAGTCTGCGTGCTCCCCTTCGGATCGAGTAAGCGGGCCGCCAACACGGCCATGTCATCGTAGCCATCGGCGTTGTAGTCGCCGATGCCCATCGCATACACGTCCATGAAGGTCACCCCGATTTGTGCTTGGAGTCCTTGAGGTGCGGCAGGCGCCATCCAGCGGACGCCCGTGGTGCCCTCGGCGATCGTGCCTCGCAGCCGCTGAGGGCTGCCAAGGACGATCTCGAGCCCCGCCTCACGCTGGATCGCGAAGTCGGCGTACCCATCGCGGTTCACGTCTCCCAGCCGCCCACCAGCTCCCAGGCTCACGAACATGGCGTCGGCGTCGTCCGTGGAGAGCCGCGCCGGAAAGCTGGCTCGGCCGTAGTACACATAGAAGCGCACCGAGGGGCCCAGCTGCGCACTCGGCGCGTCCGTCAGCGGCAGCCTCGCCATGATGAAGAAATCATCGAAGCCGTCGCCGTCGATGTCGCCCAGGAATAGGCTGCCCATGATGTCTTCGCCGCGCGTGGCCGAGAATAACGTGGGCTCGCGGGATTTCGCTCCCATCGCCGGAGCGGTCACCGGCGCAGTGGGCTGCGGTGCACCGGGCTCCATCGCTGGGGGCTCCGATGTCGCGGGCTCCGACGCGGGCGGGTCAGGTGCAGGTACAGCCGGGGCTTGCGTCTGCGAGACCGTGGCTGCGGGCGGTGGGGTTACCTGCGGAGCGGCCGGTGGCGCAGCGACACTCGGTGGCTCGGGCTGCCCACCCGCACAACCGACCCAGATCAACGCCAGGGCCAGGCAGCCTGCGCAACTCGTTCCAGCCTGCATGCGCATCCTCCGCGGACTGCCATGTCCGCACGAAGAGCAATTTCTCTAACACTCTACTCTGCACGTTCAGCCGCTGGCGACGTCCTCGAACTCGTACAGCAGGCTCACTCAGTTGCAGGGCATGACGCGCGCGATGCGGATCGACGTGTTGTTCGCGCCCGAGGCCGCGTAGGCCACGCTGCCGTCGGGGTAGGGCTTCCAGCCCATGAAGTCGTGATCCGGCGCGTCGATCGTGAGCTGGCTGCCGATGACGTCGCCGCTGTTGGCGTCACGAATCTGGGCGGCCATGCCCGAGCCCGATGCCCAGCTGAGCAGCATGCGGCTCGCGCCGTACGCGACGAGGTGCGGGTGGCCCGAGCTGCCCGCGTTGTTGATCGTCTTGTCGGTGGCGCCGGTGCTGAAGTGTTCGAGGCGGATCTGCCCACCCTGGCTCCATGCGGTCCAGTAGCCCGCCGTGGCAGCGAGCACGATGTCGCCGCCGAACAGGGTGCCATCACAGGTTCCGGTCGCCACGGTTCGGTACGGGTTGGGTTGAGCGATGCGGCAGTTGTTATCCGTCGCGCAGACCATCACGAAGTGCTTGCTGCGCGGATCCCAGACGATGCGCGTGTTCCAGCTGTGGCTGCAGCCGACCTCGAACGCGTCCGGATGCTTCATGAGCATGCCGCTGCCGTTCACCACCTGCATGCGATCGCCCTCGTGGATGTCGACGCAGCTCCCGTTGTTGACCGTGATCCCGATGCAGAAGTAGGCCGCGTAGTTCGAGCCGTCGAACGCGATGCGCCCCTGGTGTTGGTACCACCACACGAAGCGAGCGCCGTTGTCGTAGCCCGCGAGGCTCGCGCTGAGATTCGTGACCTGAGTCTCCCAGGTGACCTTGCCCGTGCGATCGAAGCGCACGAGCCACATGGTCCGGCACGGGCTCGAGGTGCCTCCACAGAGCATGCCGTTGCCGCAGTTGTCGGTGCCGCCGTTCGTCGCCGGGCGCGTGAGCATCACCACGCCACCATTGTCGTCTGCGTGCAGATCCTGCAGATCGATGCCGGGGAAGCTCGCGGGGGTGCCGACGAGCTGGTCGTTGCAATCGAGCTCCGCGACGTGGACCTGGCTGTCGGTGCCGAGCCACGCGAGCCTCGAACCGCCGCCAGGCAACGCCGCGAGTGCGAGCGGGATCGGATCGGTGTCGCCCTCTCGCCCGTAGCCGACGACCGGCATGCCGACGTTCACTTGCTTGACGGTCACCTGCGGCGCACTGCACGCGCCGACGGGCCGCGGACAGCCGACACCGGGGCTGGACGTGTCAGCACCCGCCGCACCGGTCTGGCCGGCGGCGCCGGAGCCTGCGCCACCCGCGACGCCAGAAGCGCCCGCAGGACCGCGACCTTGACCCCTGCCGCCGATGGCTGCAG
>DATEOF010000186.1:0-29126 GCA_035274465.1 Polyangiales bacterium | reverse complement strand
CGGCATGCCAGCGGCCGGGGCTGCAGCCACTGGCGGCGGGGTTCACAGCGTTGCCTTCGAGGTGCTCACCGCGTCCCAGGGCGGTCGTTACCAGCCGCGCAACATCGGCGCGATCTGGATCGCCGATGCTTCCGGCAAGTTGATCAAGTCGCTCAAGGTCTGGGCGCGCATCCGCCAGCGCTACCTGTACAAGTACACTGCCGCTCGCAGCGGCATGGCGGTCGACGTCACGGCCTCGGCCACGCTCAGCAGCCATCAGATGCACCGCGTCAGCTGGGACATGAAGGACCGCGCGGGTGCAGTCGCGCCTCCGGGCAAGTACAGCGTGAATATCGAGGTCACCGACAAAGACGCGCAGGGAGCCGTCGGGCAGTTCCCGTTCGACACCAGCGTGGGACCCACCACGCTCATGCCGACCGCCACGCCTGGCTTCTCGATGCTCAAGCTGCAGCTGAGCGAGTAACCGGTCATGTCCCTGCGTCACTGCCTGATGCTGATCGCATTCGTCGCTGCTTGCAGCAACCAAGACCCCGCGCTGTCGCCCAGCCCGGACGGTGTGTCGTTTGCACGCGACGTGTACCCGCTGCTGCTGCGCGACTGCGCGTTCTCGACCTGCCACGGCGCGCCGGAGCGCTTCTTTCGCATCGTCGGCCCGGGCCGCGTACGACTCGACCCGCTGACCAAGCCTGACGATCCGACCACGTTGAACGAGCTCGTGCTGAGCTACGAACGCTCGCGCGACATGCTGGCGACCGCGGCGAGCCCGGCCGAGTCGCTGCTCTTGCGCAAGCCGCTCGAAGCCTCCGCGGGCGGTCAAGGGCACCGCGGCGCGGACGACTACGGCCGCAACATCTATCCCTCGCAATCGCACCCGAGCTACGTGATCCTCGCGCGCTGGTCGCTCTCGCAGGGAGCCCTGCCCACGCTGGCCGATCTGCCACCACCGCCGAGCGGGCCCGAGCAGTGAAGCGCTGGCGTCTGCTTGTAGGTGGGCTCGCGCTCCTGGCCTGGCTCGACGCCTCGGCCGAACGTGCGGCAGCGTTCGCCGAGCCCGAGCGCTTCGGCCAGCCGACCAATGCAGCTGGTGGCGGCGGGCGCTGGTTCACCGGCTCGCCGGCGGAGGGCTTCAGCTGCGCGGTTTGCCACGAGGGCGGCGCGCAAGCTCCGCTGCAAGTGCTGGGGCTGCCGGAAGGTAGCTATCAGCTGGGCAACGCGTACGAGATCACCGCGCGCTGGCCACCGACCAGCGACAAGATCTCGCTCGCGCTAGAGCTCACCGACGCCACCGGACACCCGGCGGGCAGCGTGCGGCTACCCCCGGCCGACGAGCTGCTGGTGCCCGAGTTCTGCGAGCCCGCGGACGCGCAGATCGAAGCCGGCGTGGCCAACACCTTGCCCGACGGCCGCGTGGTGCTGAGCGTGCCGGACTGCGGCGCCAAGCAGCTGCGCTTCCTGTGGACTGCGCCGGTGAGCGACGTGGGCCCCGTCTGGCTGTCGGGCTCGCTCGTACAGTCGGACGGCATGGGCGACATGCTGGGCGACGGCGTGACCGACGTGCTGCGCGTCATGCCGGCGCCGCGCTCGGACGTCAGCGGCGCGGCCCAGATCAGCGCAGGCTGCAGTGCTGGAGGCCACGGCTCGCCTGCAGCTGCTAGCGGCATGCTACTCGTGCTGCTGCTCAGTATTCGAGCACGCTTCGCAAGGTCACGTAACGCCCGCCGTCCGTGAACGACTGGGACCAGTACGTGGGTGCCCAGACGTGCGCCTCGCGGTAGCCGAGCTCGAAGCCGAGCCAGGGCGTGGCAGTGATCGCCAGCGTGAGCTCTCCGCCCACCCCGGTCCCGCCGCCGCGAAACGCAGCCAGCTCGCGCAGATCTTCGGAGACGCTCAGGATGTACGTGAACTCGGGCGCGAGGCGCAGCTCGAGGACGCGGGCGATCGGGATCACCAGCTCCGCGCGCACTAGCGGCCCGTGCAGCGTGTACGAAGGCGTGCTGAGCTCCACCACCGAGCGCAGCCCGCGGACCTCCCAACCCAGCAAGATGCCCAGCTTGACCGCGTCGGGCGAGTCGGCGAACCGCAGCCCGGGCACGATGCCGAATTGCGCGTCGTTCGAGCGCAGGGGCGTGCTCTTCTCCACGCCACCCGCGGGCGTCTCCTGCGCCTGCAAGCCGAGCGAGGTTTGGTAGCGCGCCTCGAAGCCGAGCGAGAACGCGGGGGTCAACGCCACCGCCCCCTGCACCCCGACATCGAGGGCCGGGAAGTAGTCGCTGTCGAGCTTCTGCAAGCCCTGTTCGCTGGGCAGCTCGATGCCGCGCCAGCCCACGCCCATACCGGCCCGCAAACACGCGCGCAGCTCGTCCGCGTCCGCGCTGGGCGCCTCGTGCTTCGACTCCTGGGCAGCCACCACGCTGCACAGCAAGAGACACGGCAGTATGTGGGCGAGCGCGCGCATCACAGAAGGCTCAGCGTCAGGGCTCCGGTCAGCTCGAGCGCCTGCGCGCTGCTCAAGCCGACGAAGTCGTCATAGGTGTAGAAGTTTCCACCCGCGGACAGCGCGAACGTGAGGCGCGCTTTGTCTGCGCGCAGGTCCACGTCGTAGTGAAAGTCGGCCCCGATGCGGTGGTAGCTCATCGGGCTCAGCTCGCGATCGCGCGTGCGATACGCGTCGACAGCCAGCTGCGGGTACTGCGCCTGATAGAAGTCCACCTGGGTTTGCGTGTAGAAGCGATAGCGCAGCAGGAGCAGTGCAGCCGAGCCGAGGTTCCAGCCGAGCTCCGCCAGCACGGTGTGCGAGCCGAGCCCCCAGTCGTCGAAGTAGTAGCGGTAACCCGCGCCGAGCGAGATCGAGTCGCTCAGCGCGCGCCGCAGCATCAGCGCGAGTGCGTTGCGCGTGCGCGCATCCGGGACGCGTTCGCGCACGCAGGGTTGTGCGCCGACGCATCCGAAGCCCGTGGCACCGGGGCCGACGCCGACCCAGCGGTAGGGGCTGGCCTGGTAGCCGGAGCTGTGCGCGATCTCGTAGGTGGCCTGGGCGAACATGTGAGGGTCGATCACCTGCGTGAACGACAGCGCCGCATCCATGGTGCTCAGGCTGCGCTGGAAGCTCGGGTCGCCGGCCTGCCCCACCGTGTCGAACAGCCCCTTGAGGGCCAGCGACAGCGTGGCCGCCTTGTCTGCGAAGGCGAAGGCACCGTCCAGCATGACGCCGTGCGACGTGTAGTCGTGCTCGCTCGAGAACCGGTAGGCACCCTTCAGCGAGAGATCCTCGACCTCCTGGGTCAGCGCCAGGTCGAGCTCGTCTCGCTGTTCGGTCACCGGACGCACGGGTTGCACCGAGGCAGACGAGCGAATGTCGACCGAGGCGCTGGTCCAGATGTCTGCCGTGTAGGTCGCGCTCGCCCCGGTCGACTCGGCCAGCTTCTTGGCCGCGCGCACGTACGGCGAGATCACGGTGGTGTCGTCGGTGTCGATGCGCACGTACATGGCCGTGCTGAGCTCATCGCGAGGCTGCGCAGCTGCCAGCTGCGGCGCCAGCAGGCACGCCAGGGCAGAGGCCAGAGACACGAGCGGGGAAACGCGGCAAGGAGCGGGCACGGCGCGACAGCGCATCTAGCCAGATTCGAGCGAGTTAGTCACGCTATCCCGACTTGCGGAGCCCGGACCGCGGCATCATGTCGCACTCGAATGCCAGCCATAGTCCTAATAAATCCGGCATTCGCCGCTGACGGCGGCCGGAGCAGCGTCAGGATTCGGGCGGCCGCGGCCGGTACGACTCCCGGAGCTTGTGCTTGTAGAGCTTGCCGTTGTCGTGGCGCGGCAGCTCGTCGACGAAGTCGACGCTGCGCGGGCACTTGTAGTGCGCCAGGCGGCCCCGACAGTAGTCGATCAGCTCGCCCATCAACTGCGGCGAGCGCACCCAGCCGCGCTGCAGGGTCGCGACGGCCTTCACTTCCTCTCCCCACTCGTTGTTGGGCACGCCGATCACGCCCACGTCGGCGATCGCTGGATGCGTCAGCAGCACGGCCTCGATCTCGGCTGGATAGATGTTCACGCCGCCCGAGATGATCAGGTGCGCGCTGCGATCGGTCAGGAACAAGTACCCATCGCCGTCGAGATAGCCGAGATCGCCGAGCGTGTAGTACGCCCCGCGGTAGGCGCGCTCGGTCTTGTCGCTGTCCTTGTAGTAGTTGAAGCGGCCGTACTCCGGGCTCTTCAAGTACACCTGGCCGATCTCGCCGGCGGGCAGCGCGCGCCCATTCTCGTCGAGGATCTTGACGTGGTCGTCGGGATTCGGGCGCCCTACCGTGCCGGGCTTCTGCAACCAGGTCAGCGCGTCGACGGATGTACCGGCGCCTTCGGTCGCGGCGTAGTACTCGTGGATGATCGGCCCGAGCCACTCGATCATGCCGCGCTTGAGCGGCACCGAACACGGCGCAGCGCCGTGGAGCACGAAGCGCAACGTGGACAGGTCGTAGCTGCGCCGCGTCGGCTCCGGCAGCGAGAGCAACCGGTGAAACATCGTGGGCACCATGTGGCTGTGCGTGACCGCGTGCTCCTGGATCAGCCCCAGCGCCTGCTCGGCATCCCAACCGTCCATCATCACGACGCCGGCGCCGAACGCGTGCGGCACGCCCATCGAGAACGACAGCGGGGCGGCGTGGTAGAGCGGCCCGGTCAAGAGGTGCACGCTGCTGCCCGGTTGGTAGTCGGCGGCGATCGCGGTCGGGCTGGGCGCGACCGGAACCGGTGGGCGGTGCACGCCCTTGGGCCGGCCGGTGGTGCCCGAGGTGTAGAGCATGTGCGTGCCGAGCAGCGGATCCTCGAGGTCAGCGCCGGAGTGGCCGGCGAGCAGGTCCTCGTAGTCGGAGTAGCCCGCGAGGCTGCCGCCCATCGCGACCTGGAGCTGCAGCCGTGAGCTGCGGCCGTGCAGCGCGCCCGCGAGCTCGTGCAAGCGCGCGTCGACGAACAACGCCTTGGCGTCGCAATCCTCGACGATGTACGCGGCCTCGTCGGGAGTGAGGTGCCAGTTGATCGTCGTGAGCCGCATGCCGGTGCGGCGGGTGGTCCAAAACACCTCGGCGAACTCGCAGCGGTTGGTACACAGCAGCGCCACGCCGTCACCCGCACGCAGGCCGCGCGCACGCAGCGCCCGCGCCAGCTGGTTACAGCGCGCGTTCAGCTGAGCGAAGCTGCGCGTACCGTCGGGCGCGACGATCGCCGGCGCCTCCGGGATGAGCTTCGCCCAGAGTGCGATCGCCATACCGCGCGCCATCGCTTCAGGAAGTTGTTGCCGAGCTACTGCGAGTCCTGCGTCATCGAGCGTAAGCGATGCCACGATTTCGAGCTCCGGTGTTGGGTCGCGCGCGGAGGCGCAGGCCGCCACTCTAAGCGTTTTTCCCGCCGCACAGGAGTCACCGCGCCTGGGCAAAAGCACTTTCGTCGGACGATCCGACCGCAGGCACGGCGCGTACGAATGTTGACCGTCCCCTTCCACAGGACCTCGACATGCCGAATTCGATCTCTCGACGAGACATGCTCGTGCGCTCGGCCGCGACCGCCGCGGGCCTGAGTCTCAGCATCAGCCTGACCGCCGCTCGTAAGGCGCATGCCAAAGTCGACCCGGCACCGAACCCCAAGAACGACAACACCACGCTCAACGCGCTGCTCGCCGCCGAGTACGACGCGATCGCGACCTACACGGCCGCAGCGGGCATCATCGCGTCCGATTCCGCAACCGCGCAGGCCACGCGCGACACGGTCACGGCCGTGGCGGTGCATTTTCGCGACCAGCACAGCCAGCACGCGGCCGCGCTGCGCCGGCTGATCCAGGACAACGAGGGCACGCCGGTCGCCGACACGGGCAAACCCAAACTGCCGAGTTCGTTCCCGGCTGCGACAGCGACCACCAACGACGTGATCAAGCTCGCCGCCGACAAGGAGAAGCAGGCCGCGTTCACCTACGCGCAGGTGATGGCCGCCATCAGCACGCAGGCGGCCGCCAAGCTGGTCGCCGCGATCGGCGCGGTCGAGACGCAGCACTTCGTCGTGCTGTATTTGCTCGCCGAGGGGTTGATCAGCGCCACGGCCAAGACCGGTATGAACCCGGCCCTGGTCGTACCGGCCGCCTTCATCCTGGACGTCGGTGGCGCGGGCACGCTGAACCTCGAGAAGTTCAGCGCGCTGGATGATCTGCTCGCGCTGGACCCGGCGTGACCGGCAGGGAGATCGACATGACCTACGACAAGCGAGACGACCGATCGCGCCGTGACCTGTTGGCCGGCGCAGGCGTGCTGCTCGGGGGCCTCCTGGCCAGCGCATGCGGCGACGACGGCGTACCGGAGCGCGAGGACCGCGATGCCGGCACGGACGAGCGGGATGCAGGCAAACCGAAGCCGCGCGAGCCCAAGGCAGGTAGCGGCGGCAACGCCGAGGCCGGCAGCGGTGGCAAGCCTGCAGCCGGCAGCGGCGGATCGCAGGCTCAACCCGCGGGCGACGCCGACATCGCGCCGCTCAACGCGCTGCTCAGCGCCGAGTACAACGCCATCACCGCCTACGGCGCGGGGGCCGGCCTGATCATGAAGGCGCCCGACAAAGATCCGCTCTACGCGCTGCGCGAGGTGATCGTGCAGATCGCGGTCGACTTTCAGTCGCAGCACAAGCTCCACGCCGCGGCGCTGGTCGAGGCGATCGAGGGCCTCAAGGGCCAGCCAGTGCAGGAGAGCGAGGTCGCGGCCGCGTTCAAGCCGCCCAAGGAATTGCTCGCGAACCCCAGCATCACCAACGTGCTCAAGTTCGCCGCGGGTGCCGAGCGCGGCGCAGCCGTGGCCTACAACCAAGTGCTGAGCGGCATGGAGGACGCGCGCTTCCGCTTTTTGGCCAGCTCGATCGAAGGCGACGAGTCACAGCACTTCATCGTGCTCGCCGCGCTCGTGCTCGGGCTCGCGGCGCCGGGGCCGAAGCTCCGCAAGGACACCGCGGACGACGTGGTGCCCGAGGCCTTCGTGACCAGCGTGGGCGAGCGCAAGGGCCTGGACAAGACGCCGCCCGACTACTTCGGCTGAAGCGATCATGCGCAAGCTCTACCCACTACTGCTGATCGCCTTCGCCGGCTGCATGGGCGAAGGCGACCCGACCGACCTCGACGCGCCCGACTCCGGCTCCGCCGCCGAGAGCGGCAGGGCCACGGAGCCCGACGTCACGCTGAATGGCTGCAGCTCGGATGACTACGCAGACCGCACTGCAGACACTGCCGAGCGGGTGATCGCCATCGCCGCCATGGGCCTGACGTACACGCCCAGGTGCACGACCATCCGCACGGGCCAGCGCGTGCGCTGGGAAGGCAGCCTGACCGCTCACCCGCTCGCGCCCGGCAACCCGCGAGACAGCGGCGCCGGCAGCCCGGACAACCCGATCGCGCCCACATCGAGCGGTCGTGAGGTGGAGTTCGAGTTCCCGAGCGAGGGCGACTACGCGTACCACTGCACGCTGCACGCGTTCGGCGCGGGCGAAGGCATGGCCGGGGTGATCCGGGTGCGCGCGAATCCCGGTCAGGGCACGACTTCGAACACCTCGTCGTCGCGCAACTGAAGCACTTCCTGACCCCGCGCGGCGAGCTCGGGACGCGGCACGTCACGGAAGCGCTGCGCGAAGCTCTGCGTAACGCGCAGCGTGATCGCCTTGCCGGTCTTGCGGCTGGTGTACACGGTGCGCGTCTCGGGCCCGGGCGCGTCCACGCGGTTCAGGTTGAGCTTGCCGAGGCTGGCGCCCGTCGCGGCCGCCGCGCCGTCGGCGATGCACGAGTACTGGACCTCGGCCGGCGAGTAATGCACGACATTCACGTCGAAGCTGCCGCGCGGCAACCCGAGCTCGTGCAGCGCGTACTCGCCCATGCGGTAGCCCGCGACCACCCACGGCCCCGCCCCGCCGTGAATCGTGCGCACCGCGCTCAACTCATCGGCCTCGGCCGCGGGCGGCTTGGGGCTGCCCGCACATCCGACCATCACCACGAAGAACCCGACCACTAGCCATTGGCGCATCGCGACGCACGATAGGTGAGCGGCCGCATGTAGGCAAGGTGCCGCCACCTGATCACATGCCCGCCGCCGTCAGCTTCATAACACCAATGCTTTCGTGATCGGCGATGCGCGCGCACATCCACGCAGACGCGCAAGAATCGCTCTTCACCGACTTAGCTTAGCTGGCCAGTTCAAGCTATTGCGTTAGACTGACAGCCGCGACGCCGCCCAGCACAGACACGTGCAACACGTGTAGGCGCGCCGTGGGTAGTCATGAAGCGCATCACTCTCAGCTTAGTCATCGCCGCCCTCAGCGGCTGCCAACTCTGGGTCGACGTGGACGCGCCGCAGTGCACCAGCGACAAGCAGTGCGTCGGCATGCTCGGCAGGGGTTACACCTGCAGTGCCGCCAACGTGTGCGAAAAGCCGATGGCGCATGCAGACGCCGGATCCGAAGACGATCGGCCGCCGCTCGCGCCGCGCTGGCAATGTGCGCGTGAAGAGCCGAAGGGCTTCGTCCAGGACCCGAACAAGAAGATCAAGCTGCGCATGGACGTCGTCGACGTCCTGATGATGAAAGTGCCCGAAGGCCTGCACGCGATGGCCTGCACTCCGGGCGACGTCGACTGTGAGCGTCCGATTGCGAGCGACGTGAAGCCGGCCGGCGACGGATTCATGGAGTTCGAATTGCCCCTCGGCTTCGAGGGCTTCGTCAAGGTGGAGGCCCCGGGTTACGTGCCTGGCCTCTCCTATGACAATCGACCTTACACCGAGAGTGTCACTACCAGCGGTCCTGCGATCATCCAGCCGGGCGCGCTGAGCGTGATCGCGAGCGCGAGCGGTACGATGAGCGACGCGAGCCTCGGCCTCGCCTTCCTCGAGGTGCGCGACTGCTTCGACGCCGCCGGCGAGGGCGTGAGCTTCGAGCCGCTCGGCGGCAACATGCCGTTCTACTTCAACGGCGCGCTGCCCGCGCGCGACCTCACGATGACCTCGATCAGCAACCAGTTGGGCGCCAACCGTGAGCCGCGCGCGGTGGGAGGCTTCTCGGACATCAAGCCCGGGTTCACGACCTTCAAGGCGGTAGTGCCCGAGACGCGAGAGGTGCTGAGCAGCGTCACTGTCGTGATCAAGTCCGGATACATCACCTACGTCCGAATGCGAGCTGGTTACTGAGCATGAACGTCGCCAAGAAACAACGCAGCAAGCGCGCGCGGATCGGCCCGTATCAGGTGCTCGCCAAGATCGGTGAAGGCGGCATGGGCACCGTCCACCTGACGAAGATGGATGGTCCCGCGGGCTTCAACAAGCTGGCCGTGGTGAAGGAGCTGCGCGCGGATCTCTCGGAGACGGCCGAGTTCCGGCAGATGTTCTTGAACGAAGCGCGGCTCGCCGCGCGGCTCACGCACCCGAACGTGGTGCATACCTACGGCGCGAACGAAGAAGACGGACGGCTGTACCTGGCGATGGAGTACCTCGACGGCCAGCCCTGGTCGCGCGTGCGCCACGTGCTCTGGGAACGCGGCACGCTGCCGTTCGATCTCCACCTCAAGGTGCTGGCGGAGACGCTCGCCGGACTTCATTACGCGCACGAGCTGCGTGACTACGACGGCACCGCCTTCTCCGTCGTGCACTGCGACATGAGCCCGCAGAACGTGTTCGTGACCTACGACGGGCAAGTGAAGATCGTCGACTTCGGTGTGGCGCGCGCGGTCACGGGCCAAGACAAGTCGAAGCCGGACATGATCGTGGGCAAGCTCGCCTACATCGCGCCCGAGCAGGCGCGCGGCGAGCAACTCGATCGGCGCGCTGACATCTTCGCCGTCGGCGTGATGCTGTGGGAGGCGCTGACCACGCGGCGCTTCGTCGAGGATCGTGACTGGAAAGAGATCCGCCGCAAGCGCTCGGTCGGCGCCGAGCCGCGCGTACGCCAGGTCTCGCCCAACGTACCGCGCGAGCTGGCAGAGATCTGCGACTGCGCGCTGGCACTGGATCGCGCCAAGCGCTTCTCCACCGCGGCCGAGTTTCGAGACGCGCTACTCAGAGTATTGGCCGAAGACTTTCAAGACGTGGACCACGCGCGCCTGGGTGAGCTGGTAGCCGACGCGTTCCAGCCCGAACGCGCGCGCACCCACGCCGTCATCGAGCGCCACATGAAGGCGCCCGCGCTCACCAGCTCGATCGAAGATCTGGTGGCTTCGCTGCAGTCCGAGCCGGTCGAGCACACGCTCAAGGCCGACCTGTCCGAGCTGGCATCGGTCAGCCGGCTGCGCGACGACGCCGCGCTGATCGAAGCCTCGAACAGCGCGAGCATCCGCCTGGCGCAGCGCAAGCCGCGGCTCTTGTTCATTGCCGGCGCGGCCGCGATCCTGCTGATCAGCGGGATCTGGCTGCTGGGCTCGCGCGACTCGGCTGAGCAGGAGCTGAACGCCGCCCAAGGTTCCGCGCAGCAAGCGCCGCCACCGAAGGCTGCAGCACCGCCTGCGCCCAACGTCCACGTTGCCACGCAGCCGCCGGCAGCGGCAGGCCAAGCGCTGTTGCCCCAGACCGTCTCGCTGGTCGTCACTGCCAACCCGTCCGAGGCGCAATTGTTCATGGACGGAGTGCCCCTGTACAACAACCCCTACGCGGCCAGCGTCCGCGCCGACGGCGAGGTCCACTTGCTGCGCGCCAGCGGACCGGGACTACAGCCTCAGGAGCGCGTGATCACGCTCGATCGCGAACGCGTGGTCACGTTCAACCTCAGCCCCGCACACAACCCGAGCGCTCGGTTCGCACCGCGCGCGGCCAAGCGCCCGCCCGCCATCGCAGGTGCACCCGCACCCACCGAAACCCTGCGCGTCGTCGAAGCGCCCGCAGCGCGCCACGCTCGCCCGAGCGACGACTTCGACGCCGACCTGACGACCAAGGCCAAGCCCCGCGAAATCTACGATGAGGACCCGTACCGATGAACGTTCGACGTCGCTTGCTCAGTAGCTTCGGGGCCGTCGTGCTCGTGCTGCACTTGCTGGCTTCCGCGGTCGCGGCCCAGGAGCCCAGCGAACCCATCGAGAGCGCACGCGCGCACTTCAAGCTCGGCGTCGACTTTTACCGCGAGCGCAACTACCGCGCAGCGTTGATCGAGTTCCAGCGCGCGTACGCCGCCTCACCTCACTACAAGCTGCTCTACAACCTGGGCCAAGCCTCGCTCGAGCTGCAAGAAGACAGCAACGGCATCGACTACTTCACGCGCTACCTGCGCGAAGGCGCGGCCGAGATCAGCGACGAACGCAAGGCCGAGGTCCAGGAGAACATCGCACGCCTGCGCGCGAGGCTCGCGACGGTCACCGTGACGACGAACCAGGCCGGTGCGGAGATCTACGTCGACGAGACCCGGGTCGGCGTCGCACCGCTCTCCGAGCCGGTGAAGGTCAGCGTCGGCCGTCGCAGATTCGTCGCAGTCAAACAGGGCTTACCGGACGCCGAGCGCGTGATCGACGTGGCAGCCGGCGACCAGCTGGCGGTCGAGCTCGAGTTCAAGGACCGGCCGCAGGAGCTCGACATCGCCTCGCTCGAGAAGGCGCTCAGCGCGAAGCAAGAAGACAGTGGCCCCTCGGCGGCGCTGATCACCGGCCTCGGTACCGGCGGCGTCGCCGTCGCGGCGACCACGTTTTCCATCCTGACCATGCTCGCCCAGCAACACTACGACGACGAGCTCGAGGTCGAGACCACACCCGAAGACCTGGAAAAGCTGCGCGACGACGCCAACACCAAAGCCCTGGTCGCCGACATCCTGTGGGGAGCGACGGCCGTGGGCGCGGGCGTGACCGTGGTGCTGATGCTGACGGAGGGTGGGGAGGAGAGAGAGCCGAGCGTGAAGCTGAACGTCTCGCCGATGAGCGTTCGGCTCTCGGGTAAGTTCTAGGGAGCACGAGTACGACCGGTTCGTGCTCGTACTCGTACTCGTACTCGCCCCCACCATCCGTGAAGGCCCCAAACCCACAGCAAGCTTCACGGGTCCATGACGGTGCAGCGCCTCAAATGACACCATGGGTTCGATGCCCAAAACGCTGCCGCTACCGGATTCTCCGGGCGGGTTGATCGGCGGTCGTTTCCTCGTGGAGGATGCGCTGGGCCGCGGAGGGATGGCCGCGGTCTACCGCGTGCGCGACATCAAGACCGGCGAAAAGCTGGCGTTGAAGCGTTCCTGGGCGCGCGACAGCCAGCGGGCGATCAGGCGCAGGGCGTTACTCGAACGCGAGTTCCACACCCTGGCTCAACTGAGCCATCCGCGGATCATCGAGGTGTACGACTACGGCGTCGACGAGGACGGGCCGTACTTCACGATGGAGCTACTCGACGGCGCAGATCTGGATCGCGCCGGCCCGCTGCCGTGGCAAGAAGCTTGCGCGCTGTTGCGCGACATCGCCTCGTCGCTGGCGATCCTACATTCGCGCGGCTGGGTGCACCGCGACGTCTCCGCGCGCAACGTGCGGCGCACGGCAGACGGCCGCGCCAAGCTGCTCGACTTCGGCGCGATGGTCTCGATCGGCGTGGCCAACGACGTCGTCGGAACGCCTCCGTTCATGTCGCCCGAAGTGCTGCAGGTGCAGGCGCTCGACGCACGCGCCGATCTGTTTTCGCTCGGCGCGCTCGGCTACTACCTGCTCACCGGACGCCACGCCTTCCCGGCGCGTCGCACGTCCGAGCTGCGCGACGCCTGGCGCACCCGACCCACGCCGCCGACGCGCGCAGCCGGGGACATCCCGCAGGCGCTCAGCAACTTGATCCTGCAGCTGTTGTCGCTCGATCGCGGCGCGCGGCCGCAAAACGCGGCCGAGGTGATGGAACGGCTGTGCGTGATCGCCAGCCTACCCAAGGAAGAGCTGCCCGAGATCACGCGCGCCTACCTGTCGATGCCCACGCTGGTGGGCCGCCACAAGACCCTGCTCGCGATCCGCGGCCACATGCTGTCGCTGGTACGCGGCGACGGCGGCGCGCTGTTGCTCGAAGGCAGCGCTGGCTCGGGCCGCTCGCGCATGGTCGACGCCTGTGTGTTCGAAGGCAAGCTGCTCGGCGCGCTGGTCGTGCGCGCGGGCTCGGCCGACGCCAGCGAGCCCTGGGGTGTGGCCAAGGCCATCGCCTCGCAGCTGTTCGCGGCGCTGCCCGAGCAAGCGGAAGAAGCCACGCGCCTCTCGGGCGGTGTGTTGTGTCACGTGGTCGAGGAGGTGCAGCGCGACAGCGTCCACTCGATGTCGCTCGGGGTCCCGGAGCGCAGCCTCATCCTGCGCGAGCTGCGAGACTTCGTGCTCACGCTGGCGCGCCGCAACCGGCTGTTGATCGCGATCGACGACGCCGATCGCATCGACGAACCCTCGGCCGCCTGGCTGGCCGCGCTGGCGGACAAGACCGAGCGCCAGAGCGTGATGCTGGTGCTCGCGATGGAGCCCGAGCGCGCCGGCGAGAGTGCGCGGCCGCAGCACCTGTTCCGCTCGCTCGCTCACCGCGTCAACCTGCAGCCGTTGGACGCGGAGCAAACCGAGGCCCTGATGCGCTCGGTGTTCGGTGACGCCGGGAACCTCGGGCTGTGGGCGGGACGCATCCATGCGCTGGCGCACGGTAACCCGCGCACCACCATGGAGCTCGCACAACACCTCGTCGATCGCGGCCTGGCTCGCTACGAGGCGGGCAGCTGGCGGCTGCCATCGTCGCGCGAGCAGATCGAGCTACCGCAGACGCTCGCGGAGTCGCTGGTCAGCCGGATGGCCGAGCTGAGTCCGGATGCGCGCGAGCTCGCGGAGGCGCTGTGTATCGCCGACGCGCAGACCTTCCCGCTCAGCGGCTATCGCTCGCTCACCCGCCACCGCGATCAAAAGCGGTTGTTCGTGGCGCTCGAGGAGCTGGTGTCCCTGCGCATCCTGATCGCGGGCAGCGAGCGCTACCAGTTCAGCCAACGCGGCCTCGTCTCGGTGCTCAAGGCCAGCATGAGCGAGCAGCGCAAGAAGTCGATCCACTCGCGCATGGCCGAGCTGCTGGCCCTGAGCGGCGGCGACACCGTGCAGCGCAGCCAGCATCTGATGGCTGCAGAGCGCCAGGCCGAAGCCGTGCAGCTGCTGTGCAGCGTCGACCTGCTGGCGCGCTTGCCACCGCTCACGCTGCTCGAGCAGGCGTTGACCTACGCCGAGCAGAAGGCGGAGCTGCCGCCTCGGGCGATCCACCGCCTGCACATGGCGCTGTTGAGCAAGGCCGCGCTGGTCGTCGCGCCGACCGAGTTCAAGCGCTGGTTGCCGCCGGCGCTCGCCCAGCTGGAGCAGGACAGCGGCCTCGCGCTGTACCGCGAGCTCTCGGACGTGCCGAGCGATCAACGCTTGACGCAGGCGCTCAGCCAGCAGCAGCAGCGCTACCTCGCCACCCCCGAGGACCAGCAGGTGTACGGCGTGGGCGATGCGCTGCGCGAGCTCGCGCGCTTGATCGGCGCGACCTGCTCGATGGCCACCAGCACCTTCGATCTGGACCTGATGGAGTCGCTGCCGTCACTCGCGCCACTCTTGCCGCTCTCGCCGGCGCTGCGCGTGGTCGATCAGATCGCGCAGGCCTCGCGCGACTGGATCGCGGGGCGCGTCGAGCGCTCGATCCGGACCTACGAGCAGACGCTGGCGCGCATCCAGGAGCCCGATCGCGCGGGCCTCGACGAAGCCCAGCACCTGCGCACGCACATGGCCATCCACTACGTGCTGGCATTGATGGAGGCCACGCTCGGCGCCGACCGCGCCGAAGAGCGCGCGCAGCTGCTCGAGCACCACCGCGGCCTGCGCGTGAACGCCTGGCGCGTGCGCATGCTGCTCCATCAAGCCCACGGCGACACGCAGGCGGCCCAGAAGTGCGCGCGCCGCGCGGAGCTGCTGCTGCTGCAGGACGAGGTGGAGACGCACTACCACGGTACCTCGGCGGGCTTTCAGCTCAACTCCTGCTTCTCGGCCGAAGATCTACTGGGCGTGAAGACTGCGGTGGACGCGCTTTCGGAGATGGCCGAGGACCAGCCGGGCTGGCGGCCGATGCTGATCCTGGGCCAGAGCTACTACCGCCACCTCCAGGGCGACGTGCAAGGTGCACTGGACGTACTTGGACCCGGCCTCGAGCTCGCCAAGCCCGGTCGCCACATGGTGTTCGGCTTCTTGGCGACGCAGCAACTGCGCCTGCTCAACCAACTCGGGCGCACCGACGAAGCCCTGGAACATTCGGCGCGCTACCTGGAGCTGGTCGCGCGCGAGGGACTCACCACGGCGCAGCGCTCGTTGCAGGCATTCACCGCGCGCATCCTGGCGCAGATCGGCAAGCACGAAGAGGGGCTCGCGCTGCTCGAGCCGTTGATGCAGCAGGCGGAGGAGTACGGGTCGAGCGGCCTGACGCTCGGCCTGTTCTACGAGCTGCGCGCGCGCGTCGCGATCGCCGCCAAGGATCACGAGGCCTTCAATCACTACCTCGCGCGCTGCGCACACGAGTACAAGAAGGGCAAGAGCAGCTCGATCAACGCCAAGTTCGCCCGCCTGCTCGAGTACGCAAGGCACTGCGGCTTCAGGGCTCCCGACAGCGAGCTCGAGAAGCTGGCAGTCGCGGACGGCGGGACGATCGGCCACGACGACGACGGCACGGTCGTCAGCCGCATCCTCGAATGCGTGGATTCCAGGGACCGCGCGCGCTGCGCGCTGACCATGTTGCTGCAGAGCACGGACAGCTATCTCGGGCACCTGTTCGGCATCGAGCGAGACGCGCTCGTCCCGCTGGCCGCGCTACCCGAGAACATCCCCGAACGCACGCTCACGGCGTGGCTCGAGCAATGGGTGAATGCCGAGCGCGAGTCGCTGGCCTCGGTGGGTGCGGTGCAGAGCACGACCACGGTCAGCGATCAACCGCCCGCGCTCAGCGACAGCGTGCGCACGGCGAGCGCGGAAGAGATCGAGAACCAAAATGACATCTCGGGCGTGTTCGTGGACCAGGAGGGCCGCAGCTTCCGCGCGGTGCTGCTGCTCGACCGTCGCGGCGGCCAACGGCGGCTGGTGGCCGTACTCGCGTCACAGCTGAACGAGGATCAACGCTATCGCCCGCCGCAGGCGCTGCTGGCGCAGATCGCCGCGCAGCTGGTCGATCACGGAGACGTGCGCGGCGTGTCCCTGGACGACTCGGCTCGCCCGGCCGCGGAACCTGCGCTATAGCTGCCGGATGCGATGGTTCCTCATGCTCGGCCTGATGCTCGGGGCCTGCGCCGGCTCACAACCCGCGGCGAAGACGCCAGACGACTCGCAGGCCAGCTTCGCCAACCGCACGCGCGAACGCTGGGAGCGCGAACAGGGGCAACGCGAGGTCGAATCGCGGCGTAACCAGTTCACGAGCAACTCGGCGCAGCGCGGGGACGTGCAGGCGCAGCCCTAAAATAATGCGGGTGTGTCGGCACGAAATATGCCTAACTAAGCATTGCCGTGATCCCGTACCGTGACGAGAACGAGACCGTCCGCACGCCCGTGGTGACGCTGTTGATCATCGCGATCAATGCGGCAGTTTGGTTCCTGATTCAGGGGGCGGGGTTCGGTGAAGCGCTGATCGCATCGGTCTGCAACTTCGGCCTGATCCCGGGCGAGCTCACGCTCATGGCCCCTCCCGGCACGAGCACTCCGCTGACCGACACGCTGGCCTGCGTGGTCGACCCCGGCCGTGCCCCGCTGCACATCTTCACCTCGATGTTCCTGCACGGTGGCTGGGGACACATCATCGGAAACATGTGGTTTCTCTGGCTGTTCGGCAACAACGTCGAGGACTCGATGGGGCGCGGGCGCTTCATCGCGTTCTACCTGTTATGCGGCGTCGCCGCGGCCTTCGCCCAGGTCATCGCGCTGCCCGACTCGCCCGTGCCGATGGTCGGGGCCTCCGGCGCGATCAGCGGCGTGATGGGCGCGTACATCGTGTTGTATCCGAACGTACGCGTGTACACGCTGATCCCGCTGTTCATCATCTTCACCACGGTGGCGTTGCCGGCCTGGGTCATGCTGGGCTACTGGATGCTGCTGCAGATCTTCGGCGGTCTGAGCGGCCAGGAGGGCGGTGTGGCGTTCTGGGCGCATATCGGCGGCTTCGTGGCGGGCGTGGCGCTGATCAAGCTGTTCGCCCGGCCGGAGTACATCGCCGAGCACCGCGCCCGGCACTGGCGGCCGCAGCGCATGGGTTGGCAGCGTGAACGCTGGCGCTGATTGAACTTTCGTCCGCGGATTGCCAGGCTACGGCCGCATTTCACATCCGCGCACGGAGGACATCATGCAGCTCAGCAGCAAGTCGCTCACCGACGGCAAGCCCGTTCCTGCCACCAATGCCATGGGCATTCCCGGTGCAGACGGTCCCAAACCCGGACCCAACAAGAGTCCGCACCTCGCGTGGTCCGGTGCGCCCACGGGCACGCGTTCGTTCGCGATCACGGTGGTCGATCTCGACGCGCCGACCAAGCCCGACGACGTGAACAAGCCCGATCGGACCGTGCCCTACGATTTGCCCCGCGCGGAGTTCGTGCACTGGGTGCTGACGGACATTCCAAGCAACCTGAGCGAGCTGCCGGAAGGCAAGGACTCGGACGGCTTGACGGCCAAGGGCAAGGCCCTGGGTCCGACCGGCTACGGCGTACGCGGCATGAACGACTACACCGGCTGGTTCGCAGGCGATGCCAACATGGGCGGCGTGTACGCGGGCTACGACGGCCCGTGGCCGCCGTTCAACGACGAGCGCGTGCACCGCTACGTGGTCACGGTCTACGCCTTGAGCGCGGACAAGCTCGGGCTCGAGGGCAAGTTCGGCTATGCGGACTTCAAGAAGGCCTCGCAGGGCAAGGTGCTCGCGCAGGCCAGCCTGACTTCGACGTACGCGATCTACCCCAAGGCGCGCTGAAGGCTCGCGCCTCAGGGCGCGACCCTTCAGCATGATTATCGGTCGCCGGCGCTGCGCGGCGGCTCCCCGATTAAGTATGAGCCGGCGCGCTGCGGTCTGAAGCCGTCGGCGGCGGTGCGAGGCTGGCGCTCGCGAGCGAGGTCGCCAACTCCACCGCCGCTTTCATGTCCTCGCGGATGAACAGCTGACCCGCGTGCTTGGCCTCGAGGTCGGCCTTCTCGAAGATCTTGCGCGGCCTGGGAAGCGGGCCCGCCAAGACCACCTGCCGGCGCGTGCGAAGCACGGACTCGATGGCGCCGCGCAACGTGGCGAGGCCCGTCGAGTCGATCACCGGCACGCGGCCGAGGTGGATCACCAGCACGCGGAACTCGTTCGGCGCGAGCATGTCGAGCACGCGCATGGCCTTCTGTGCGGCGCCGAAGAACAGCGGGCCGTTGATCTCGTAGAGCACGACGCCGCGCGGCAAGTCCTGGCTCGCGCCGTCGACCGAGCGATCCAGCTGGATGCGCGACTCGGTCAGCTCGGACATGCGGCGCATGAACAACACCGCCGCCAGCACGAAGCCGACCGAGACCGCGACCACCATGTCGAAGAACACGGTCAGCAGGAAGCAGGTGATCAACACCAGGTTGTCGCTCTTCGGCGCCACGCGCAGCGTCTCACTCACCGTGCGCGCGTCGGACATGTTCCAGGCGACTACGAGCAGGAGCGCGGAGAGCGCGGCCATCGGCACGTAGGCGAGCAGCGGCGCGAGCACCAACATCGACAGCAGCACGAACACCGAGTGCGTGACGGCGGCGAAAGGCGAACGCGCGCCCGCGCGGATATTGACGCCGGTACGCGCCAGGGCCCCTGTCGCGGCGATGCCGCCGAAGATCGGTGCGACCAGGTTGCCGATGCCGAGCGCGACCAGCTCCGAGTTGGGCTCGTGCTTGGTGTTGGTCATGCCGTCCGCGATCACCGCGGAGAGCAGCGACTCGATCGCGCCGAGCATGGCGATCGCGAACGCGGCCGGGAAGAGCTCGCGGATCAGCTCGAAGCTCGGCAGGCCGCTGCCCCAGGGCAAGGCAGGAGAAGGAATGCTCGAAGGGATGCCGGCGACCACCACACCGTCGATCAGCGTGTGAAACCGGCTGCCGATCGTGGCCACCTGAAAGCCGGGCACGAAACGATGCAGGCACGCAGCACCGAGCGCGGCCGCGCTGATCGCGACCAGCGGCGCGGGGATGCGCTTGGTCAGGCGCGGGAACAACAGGATCAACGCCAGCGTGAACGCAGCCACGCCGAGCTCGGAGACGTGCGCCGTACCGCGCGCGTTCCACAGCGCGGCCACCTTCTCGACGTAGTGTTCGGGCATCGGGCCGGTCTCGAGGCCCAGCACGTCCTTCAGTTGTAAGGTGGCGATGACCGCGGCGATGCCCGCGGTGAACCCGCTCGTCACGGGCATTGGGATGTACTGGATCCAGCTGCCGAGCCCGGCTAGCCCCATCGCGATCAACATCACGCCCGCCAGCACACCAGCCGTCAGCAGGCCTGACAGACCGTGCTTGACGAGGATCGGTGCGAGTACCACGACGAACGCCGCGGTCGGGCCCGTCACCTGAAACTTGCAGCCGCCGAAGACTGCCGTGAGCGCACCGGCCACGATCGCGGTGTACAGGCCGTGCTGCGGCGGCGCGCCCACGGCGATCGCCAGTGCCATCGACAGAGGTAGGGCGACCACGCCGACCACCGAACCGGCCATCACGTCGGTGCGCAGCTCTTTCCAGCCGTAGCCCTTCGAGAACACCCTGCGCAGCGCGGCAAAGATCGGGATACGCGGCATCGCGGCGGTACTCATTTTTCGCATGATAGCCGATGCGTAGGCGCGCCGGTGCGCGAGCGTGCCCAGCGACGTTCACCTACATCGCGCAGGCGCGACCAGCTTTCAGCCGGAGCGGGTGCGCAGCGAGTCGGAGAGCGTGCGTTCCAGCGCTTCCTGCAGGTCGCCGGAGGGCAGAGGCGCCTGGTCGGTGTACAGCCAGAGCGAGTCCTGCGCGCGCCCGTCCTGAGTCTCGATGTGCATCTCGATGGGATACAGCGTGAGCTTCCCCAGCTGCGCTAGCAGCGACCCGAGCAGACCCAGGCCATCCGGCGCGCCGATCGAGAGGTGCAGCGTGCCGCCGTGCGCAGTCGAGGCCGTCAGCTCGTAGCTGTCCAGCTCGAGCGGGCCGGGGTCGGGTACCTCCGCAGCTATCAGCTGCAGGATCGGCAAGCTGGACGGCTCGGGTGCGCCGGCCAGGCAACGTACGTGGAGCTCGGCGCTCCAGGCCCGGTTGGGTGCGCGCATGGCGTGCGCGCGTTCGATCGAGATGCGCTGACTGGCCAGGCCTCGACACAGACGGGCCAGCCAGGCCGAGCCGAACGTGCCACCCAGCCGGATGCGAAAGCACGAGTCGCCGAGGGCGGTGACGTCGGACCAGGCGGGTGCGATCGAGTGCGCGCCAGACACGGCTTCGCGCTTTGATTCAGGCATATCCGAGTATGAGCGGACGGAGCAGCGATGAGCAAGCCGTTCGCACGTGTCTCGAGTGAGTATGATCGCGCGGTTTCTGACGCGTATCCACGGGTTTGCCATTCGGCAGCTCACAGCTGCGGGTGCGCAGGTTCGAAATGCATTCGACCGACTATCAGCCAGCGAACACACGGGCTACAGACCAACCATGGAAATCAACGGCGTAGCCCACGTCATGCTCACGGTCCGTTCGATCGCGAAGTCACGTGACTTCTATGTGACGCTGCTCGAGCACCTGGGGTTGACCCGGGTCGTGGACGATCCCGAGTACCTGTACTACGTCGGCGGGCGAACCGCGGTCGGCCTGCGTCCGGCGGCACCCGAGCTGGCCGCGGAACGTTTCGATCAGGGTCGCGCCGGTCTGCACCACGTGTGCTTCCGCGCGCGCAGTCGCGACGATGTCGACTCCGTGTATGCGCTCGTGCAGCGCCTCGGCGCGAACATCGTGCACGGCCCACGCGAGGACGTCTGGGTGCCGGGCTACTACTCGGTCCTGTTCGAGGACCCGGACGGCATCCGACTCGAGCTCAACCACGTGCCCGGCAAGGGCGTGTTCGAGCCGGGCGTGGAGCGGAAATCGGGCTGACTGGCGATCACTAGCAGTTGCGCGCGGTTGTCCCATATCGGGGACAAGTAGCCGAATGGTATTGAGCTTTTCTGCCCAGGCCCTGTACCGCCTGTGCCATTATCGTGGACGTGCGTCTGTTCGCTGCCCTCGTCCTGGCCTACGTGGTGGGCCTGAACTGCACGGTGCGACGCTTCGGCGGCGACAGCAATCCGCTGTCTCTGATGCGCCTGCCGGAGAAGACGCAGGCCGTGCTGATGTTGGGCGCGCACTCGTTCCGGCACCTCTGGAGCGACCGCTGCGAAGACCCGCAGCGCTTCGTGATCGAGGCGGCCCAGGAGCAGGGCATCCCGGTGGCGTTCGCGCTGTCGATCGCGCGCGTCGAGTCCGGCTTCAAGCCGCACAGCATCAGCTCGACCGGAGCGATGGGCCTGATGCAGCTGATGCCGCAGACCGCCCGTGCGCACGGCGTGCTCGACCCCTTCGACCCTCAGGACAACGCGCGCGGCGCGCTGTCGTTCATCTCCACGTTGTGGAAGCGCTACCGCGGAGATCGGATGCGTATCGCCGCTGCGTACAACGCCGGCCCGGGCCGCGTCTCGCAACGCGGCGCACTGCGCGTGCCGCCCGAGACGCGCGGCTATGCGGCTCGCGTGGTCGGACGTTCCAAGGCGCCGCTCGCTCCGCTGGCAGTCGACGACTCCGGCGAAAAACCGTCGGCGCGCAAGGCGCGCGGTGAAATCGCGCTCGGCGCCCGCGTGTCCGGCGGGATGTAGCCGAAGAGCTGCGCACCAAAAGGGCAGCAAAAAGTCTGAATCGCGCAGCTGTCGCCCCCGTCAGGAGGCACACAGCAGACGGCGGGTTCCACCGAGACTCGCGAAGGCGCGTACCAGCTTCGCCGCCGCTGAAAAACAACCAATATCCGGAGGTTCTGCCGAAGCGGAACCGACCGGGCCGGCACGGGTGCGAGTACGCCGTGGCGGTGATGGAGAACACGCACATGAGGACCGTTTCGAAGACTCTGCTTTCGCTCTCGATTTGCTTGGGTTTGAGTGGTGCGGTGTACGCACAGACCGCGCCGGAGACCAAACCGGCACCGGCGTCCAGCGCAGCAACCAAGTCCAAGACCCCCAGCGTCGCCAAGACTGAAAAAGAGAAGCCCGCCGCCGTCAGCGACGCCAGCAAGACGCCCGTGAAGCACGAGCACGCCAACCACGTCGCCAAGCCGGCCGGCAAGACCGACAAGGTGGAGAACACCGACGCGAAGAAGGTGGAAGGCAACAAGGTAGAGGCGAAGCCCGAGATGAAGTCCGAGGCGAAGCCCGAGGCGAAGAAGGTCGAGCACAAGAAGGCTGCCAGCAAGCCGCATGAAGCTCCCAGTGCCGCCGCGGCGCCGGTGGAATCGCCGAAGCCCGTGAAGTGATGAAGCATTGATTCTTACTACCGCCCGATCCCGCAGCACGTGGGGTCGGGCGGTGGCTATTGCGCCAACACCTTCTTCAGCTCCTTCGCCGCGAACTCCACGAACGCGCGCACCCTCGCCGGCCCGCCCCTGCCCTCCACGTCGACCACGTGCACCGGCACCGCGGGTAACTCGTACTCGGCGAGCACGATCCTCAGCTTCTTCGCGGCGAGTTCTTCCGCGACCTGATAGGCCAGCACCTTCGTCAGACCCTGCCCCGCGAGCGCCGCAGCCACCGCGAGATCGGCCGTGTTGACCACCAGCCGCGGGCGAGTCGGCACGCGCTCGTGTCTGCCATCCAGGGCGAAGCTCCAGGCCTCGGGCTCCGCTTGCCCCGAGAACGCGATCACGTCGTGTGGCTCGAGCTCGCGCGGGTGGCGTGGCGTCCCGCGCGCCCGCAGGTAGTCGGGCGAGCCGCAGACGACTCTGCGGATGCTGCCGACGCGCACTGCGCGCAAGCCCGAGTCCGGCAGGTGGGCGATGCGGATCGCAACGTCGATGTTTTGCTCGAAGAAGTCGAGCACGTGATCGACGAACAGCGCGCGCAGCGTCACGCGCGGGTGGCGTTTCAAGAAGGCGTTGATGACACTCGCGACGTGCAAGCGGCCGAACATGCGCGGCGCCGTGATCGAGATCGAGCCGCTGAGCTCGCGGTGTGAAGAGGCCGCGCCGGCTTCGGCCGCCTCGATCTCGCCGAGGATGCGCTTGCACTGGCCCAGGTAGCTGGCGCCGGCGTCGGTCAGGCGCACCGCGCGCGTGGTGCGATGCAGGAGCCTCGCACCCAGGCGCTTCTCGAGCAGAGCCACGGCGCGGCTGACCCGAGCCGCCGACAGGGAGTGCCGGCGAGCCGCGGCGATGAAGCTCTGCTGCTCGGCCACCGAGACGAAGACCTGCATGGCTTCGAGGCGATCCATGGATTATTTCATCCAGCGCAATGATGCCTTGTCAAGCGCGCCCGTACCCAACCGCTGCCGGCGCAGCCATGCTGCGTGCATGACCACCAACATTCGCCTGTTTCGCCATCCCGTCTCCGGACACTGTCATCGCGTCGAGCTGCTGCTCTCGCTGCTCGGCTTGCCATTCGAACGGGTCGAAGTCGATCTGCTGCGCGGTGACCAGCGCAAGCCGGAGTTCCTGAGCAAGAACCCGCTCGGCCAAGTGCCGGTGCTGGAGCACGGCGACGACACGGTCGCCGACAGTAACGCGATCTTGATCTACCTCGCGCTGCGCTACGACCAGGACGGCAAGTACTGGCCGCGCGATCCCGGCGCCGCGGCGCACGTGCAGCGCTGGTTGTCGATCGCCGCCGGCGAGCTGGTCCAGGGCCCGGGCGCGCTTCGGCTGTCCGCGCTGTTCAAGTTACCGATCGATCGCCCGCGCGCCGAGCAGATCAGCGCGCGCCTGCTGAAGCTGCTCGAAGCCAGCCTGGCGCAGCGGGCATTCTTGGCCGCCAGCAAACCCACGCTCGCGGACCTCGCGCTCTACGCCTACACGGCGCGTGCGCCCGAAGGCGGAGTATCGCTCGAAGCCTTTCCCAACGTGCGCGCGTGGCTCGAGCGCATCGAGGCACTGCCCGGCTTCGTCGCCATGCAGTCGACCCCGTCATGAGTCGGGCGAACGATGACGCTTCGCCCTTTCACGCGGGGGAACGCGCAGTGCAGCAGCAGAGCGGCGTGCGCGAACGCGCCGATCGGCTCGGCCCGATGTTCCGCGACTTCATGCCGGATCAGCACCGCGAGCTGTTCGAGGAGCTGCCGTGGCTGCTGGTCGGCGGGCTCGATGAAGCTGCGCAGCCCTGGGCGTCAGTGCTCGTCGGCGAGCCCGGCTTCGTGCGCGCACCGGACCCGTACACGCTCGAGGTGCATGCGAGCTTGCCGCAGGGTGATCCGCTTGCGAGCGGGCTGATGCCCGGCCGCGCGCTCGGCCTGCTGGGCATTCAGCTCGATACGCGCCGGCGCAACCGCTTGAACGGCCATGTGGTCGCCGCAGCTGAGGGCGGCTTCGTCGTGCACGTCGATCAGAGCTTCGGCAATTGCCCGAAGTACATCACGCGCCGCGCGCCGAGCTTTCTGCCCGAGCACTCGCCGCCGCCCTCCGCCGCGGAGGGCGGCGTGCTCTCGGAGCGTGCGTTGGCCTGCATCGCAGCCGCCGATACCTGCTTCATCGCCAGCGTATCGAGCGACCGAGACGCACCCCACGATACGCGCGAGGGCGCCGACGTCTCGCACCGCGGGGGCCCCGCGGGCTTCGTGCAGGCCGTGCGCGAGGGCGAGCGCACAAGGCTCTATGTGCCGGACTATCCAGGTAACAACGCGTTCAACACGCTGGGCAACCTAGCGCGGTTTCCCCGCGCGGGGCTGCTGTTCCCGCACTTCGACAGCGGCGACGTCTTGTCTCTGACGTGCGACGTGGAGATCCTCTGGGACGGCGCGCAGCGCGCACTCCGCTTTGACGTGCGCGGCGGCCGCTACTTCCCTGCCCGCCTACCCTTCCGCTGGCTAACCTTGCCGCCTCGCACCGACGGCACATGAGGCAGTTTTCCCGGGTGCCGTACGCCAGCGAGACCGCGTTATTTTGAGGTTTTCGAGGGGCACGCGCCTTGCTCTCCACGGCTGACACTAGCCGGAGGAGGAGCATGGATCCCGAAAAGGTCATGTGCGCGCACAAGACGTGTAAGTGCCACTGTCACGCCGACGAATGCGTGCGCTTCGAGGGTTTGCTGTATTGCTCGCAGCGCTGCGCCGATGATCGCGGCTGCGACCACGAGGGTTGCAACTGCGGCCAGTACCCCGCAGCCGAGCCCGCGGCGAACGTCACTTAAGCACCTTCTGCCACAGAGGCGCACAGGTCGCCGATCCTGTCGCGCCACTGTAACGCAACGATCGACGCGCCCGGAGCTCGCCGCTGCGCCAACAGGATGCGCGCGGCGGCGTCCGGGAGCCCGCCGCGCAGAGCTGCAGCCGGATGCCGTAGAATGCATCTGTGAGCGGCGGCGCGACCGAGGACCCAGCGACGATCGGCCGCTACCGCGTTCACGAGTTGCTTGGCCGAGGCGGGATGGCCGTCGTCTACCGGGTCAGCGAGCCGGCCAGCGGACGGGTGCTCGCGCTGAAGCAACTGCGGCTGGGCGAGCAGCACGCCGAGCTTGCGGCGCTCTTCGAGCGCGAGTTTCACATGCTCGCGCAGCTCTCCCATCCCAACGTGATCGAGGTCTACGACTATGGCCTCGACGCCGGCGGTCCGTACTACACGATGGAGCTGCTCGACGGCGGCGACCTGAAGGAACGTTGCCCGCTGCCGTGGCGCGAGGCCTGCTCGGTCGCGTTCGACGTGTGTTCCTCGCTGGCGCTCTTGCACTCGCGTCGCTGGGTCCATCGCGATATCAGCCCGCGCAACATCCGCTGCACCAAGCAAGGCCGAGCCAAGCTGTTGGATTTCGGTGCGATGGTGCCGGTGGGCTACACGGGTCAGATCGTCGGCACGCCGCCGTTCATCGCGCCGGAAGTCGTGCAGCGCACGTTGATCGATGGCCGCAGCGATCTGTACTCGCTCGGCGCCACGCTCTACTACGCGCTGACCGGTCTCACACCCTACCCCGCACGCGACTTCGCGCAACTCCAGGCTGCCTGGGAGCTGAAGCCGTTGCCCCCCTCGGCGCGCGTGGCGGACATCCCCGAAGCGCTCGATGCGCTGGTGTCGTCGCTCTTGACGCTGGAAGCTGCGCAGCGCCCGCGCAATGCCTTCGACGTCATGCAGCGCTTGGCGGCGATCGCCGATCTCCGGCGCGAGGAGGCGGTAGGCGTCTCGCAGGCCTACCTGTCCACGCCGACGCTGATCGGCCGCGAGCGCTCGCTGTCCGCTCTGCGCAGGCGCATGACGAGCACCCTGACGCGAGCGGGCAGCTCGTATTGGATAGAGTCCGCTGCGGGCATGGGACGTTCTCGCTTGCTGGACGCCTGCGCGATCGAAGCCAAGACGCTGGGTCTGCACGTCCTGCGCGGCCAGACGTCGGCCGCGGAGAGGGCGCCATGCGCGGTCGTGCTCGCACTGCTCTCGCAGCTGGTGGAAGGCTTGCCCGAGCTGGCGCGCGGAGCTGCCACGGGAGAGGCTGCCCTGGCCTGCCTGTTCGACTCGGACGCCGCCGGCCGGCTGGCCGCCCTGCAAAGCATTCCGCCCAAGCAGCTGCAGGCGACGCTCGATCGCTTCCTGTCACGCGTGAGCGAGCAGCAGCCGCTGTTGATCGCGCTGGATGACGTGCAGCGCTGCGACGATCGCTCGGCGGCCCTCTTGGCCGGGCTGGCAGACGTGGCAGTGGACCACGGCCTGATGATCGTGGTCACGGCAGACAGCGCCGCAGGTAGCGCGCTCGACGTGCTGTCGAGCGCGTGTGAACGCATGACGCTCGAGCCGCTCAGCTTGGAGCAAGTAGAGAGCTTGTTCGCATCCGTGTTCGGCGACGTGCCGGACCTGAGCCTGCTGAGCGCTCGCATCCACGACATCGCGGCCGGAAACCCGCGCATCAGCATGGAGCTCGCGCAGTTGCTCGTGGACCGCGGGCGGATCACGTACGCGCGCGGCGGCTGGACCTTGCCGCATGATCTGTCTGCCTCGGAGCTGCCGCGAACGTCCGACGACGTCTATCGCCAGCGCATCGCGCGGCTCGGGCCGGGCGCGCGGACGCTGATTTCACTGCAAGCGCTGGCCTCGCACGACTCGTTCAGTCGCGAGCACTATGCGGTCCTGGCAAGCGAAGAGCTGGGCGCCGCCGAGCTGGATCGCGCGATCAACGAGCTGGTGTCCGAGCAGGTGCTGGTCAGCGATGGCCGCACGTTCTCGCTGGCACACAAGGCGTTCGCCAATCTGCTCATGGCCGAGCTGCCGGCCGAGGAGAGCGCGCGGCGTCATCGGGCGCTGGCCGACTTCTACTCGCGCGATCCGAGCTCGCCGCTGCACGCGATCCGCCACCGGCTCGCCGCCGGGGATTTGGAGCTGGCGCTCGATGGCCTGCAGCAGTTCGTGGCTCAGGCGCGCGACACCGAGACCATCTTCGCGATCACACAGCTCACACCGTTCGCGGTCGCGGCGCTGGTGGCGCGCGCCTTCGAGGTCGCCCGAGCGCTCGGGCGTCCCGCGCGCGAGCTGGCGGAGCTGCGGCGCTGGCTCGTTCTGCTCGGCCCCGGCACCGAGGACGTGTACTACACGAGCGTGGCGGGCGATTGGCTCGCGCAACTCGAACACGACTCGGGGCTGTCGATCTGGCGCGAGCTCGGCGACGTGGCGGATCCGGGCGCACGCCTGGGCCAGGCCTTCACGCGCGCGAGCGAACGCTACGCCGCGACGCCCGAGCACGAGCGCGGCTATCGGCCCGACGAGGCGATCAAGTGCCTGGTGAGCTACGTGGTCGCATCGATCGCCATGGGCGCGCGCGCGATGGACGCCGCGCTGCTGCGCTCGCTGCCGCCGTTGCTCGAGCCGTTTGCGATGATCTCGCCCCTGGTCGACGCCATCCACCAGAATTCGATCGCCACCTGCGACCTGTTGTGCAACGGACGCGCGGAGCAGGCCCGCGAGCGCTGGATTCGCGTGCACCAGCAGCTGACGGCGTCGGTTGCGCAACAGCTGCAGTACGCCGACTTCATCCGCAATGCCATCGCGTACGGCATCGGTGCGCTCGAGGCGCGGCTCGGTATGGCGTCGGCGACCGACTGGGCCAACTTGCTGGACAACGATCCGATGCAAGAGGTCAATGCGGTGTACGTGCGCCGGATCGTCAGCCTACAGCACGGCGACTGGGACACCTCCGAGCGCCTGCGCAAGCAAGCCGAGCTGCTGGCGCTGCACTCGCTCGGGCGCCAGATGTTCACGAGCACGATCACCGTCGAGCTCGCCGCGCACGCGTTGGCCAACAACCTGACCGGGGTGAAGCAGGCGAAGGATCGCATCGCTTCGCTGGCGGCGCAGTACAGGGGTTGGAAGCCGTACGGGCTGTTGGCCGAGGCGTGCTTTCAGCTGTTGCGCGGCGACCCGGCAGCGGCTCTCGGTGAGCTCGAACGCTGCCTCGAGCTGTACGCGCAGGACGAGCAGGAGCGAGCGCTCTCGCTCGCGGTCTGGCCTTCGGTCGTCGCGGCGTACATCGAGACGCTGCTCAAGCTCGGGCGCATCGAGGACGCGAAGCGGGAGGGCGAGCGGGGACTCGCGCGCTGCCAGGCGCTGAACATCGCCCTGGGCGCCCAGGAGATCTCGCGCGGCCTGGCCCTGGCCGAGGCCGAGTTGGGCCTCACGCAGCAGGCCGCTGCGCGCATGCAGGCCGTGCTGGACGAACAGCTGGCGCTCGGCGTGAGCGGCGTGCAGCTGGGAGCGACCTACGAGGCGCGCGCGCGTGTGGCCATCAGCGCCGGAGATCTGCCCTCGGTCGAGCAATACGCGCGCCTGGCCGGGGACGAGTACCGCTACGGCAACGACTCCATGCTCGGGGCTCGCTACGAACGCCTGCTCGAGGCCGCGAAGCAGGCGGGTTTGAACGGCTCGCCGGAGCCGGACATGCCCACGATGGTGTCCGGCGGCCGCCCGCGCGACAATGCGGCGACGCTGGTCGCTCGCACGCTGCGCGGCGTCGACGAG
>DATEOF010000185.1:0-6880 GCA_035274465.1 Polyangiales bacterium | reverse complement strand
GCGCTCCTCCAGCGGCAAGAGCGAGTGCTCGCCGATCGGCCGCCAGGGCTCGGCCTCGGCTGCGGCCATCAGCTGCACGAGCTGCGCGCGCAACGAGTGTCGAGCGCGCTCGGGCAGGCGCGCCGGATCGCACAGCAGCTGCAGGTTCCCGCCCTCGTCGATCGCCAGCGCCAGCGCCACGCCGGGAGGCAGCTCGCGCTGTCGAATCAGCGCCACGTCGGCCAGCGCGCCGCTCCGTAGCTCGGGGTACGCGCGCAGGCTCGCGTGGCGCGCGCACAGGTCGCGAGCGCAGGGTCCACGTGTGGCCAGCGTCGCCAGCTCGGTCTCGAGCGCACGGGCCAGCACCTCGAAGCTCGCGCCTTCGTCGACGCGCACGCGCAGCGGCAGCTGCGGCGCGAAGAAGGCCTCGAGCCCGGCGGGATACGCGGCCGCCTGGTGGCCGAGATCGAACTCAGTCTTGCCGCTGGTGCGGGCCAGGTAGGCGCAGAGCACGGCGAGGACCCGCGCCGGGTGCGCCAGCGGAATATCCAGGGCCACGGCGGGCTCAGCGCTGCGCGCGTGCTGGGCGAGCGCGAGCGTGGCCGGTTCGAGGCTGCGCAGGCGCGCGAGGAAGAATTCTTCGGAGCGCGCGAGGTGCACGGCCTGCTCGGTCAACCACTCGCGCAGCGGCGCGGCCAGGCCTTCCAGCTGCATGCCCGGCTCGAGCTGCCAAACCTGTGCCGCTTCCAGCGGCGTCAGCTGCCGGCCGTACACGTCGGTCAGGGCCTGCACGAGCAACGTGCCGTCTCCCGTCGCCAGCTCGAGCGCCTCGGCCGACACCGCGCTCACGCAGCCGACAGCCGCGCTGCTCTCGGCGCGCAGCTCGGCTCGGCGCACCACGAGCGGCAGCCCGCGATGCACCAGCTTGGGCGCGCCGAGCGGGTTGTCGTAGTCGCCGAAGTCCAGCGCGCGCACGGCCGACAACAACTCCGCCGCCGGCCGCTGCAGGTCGAGCACGCAGCCCGCCTCGGGCCGCAGGTACTTGCCGAAGTACGACCGTGCCGACAGATCTTGCGCCTGCGGCGACTCCGTCCCTGCGGCCAGCTTGTCCACCAGCTCTGCGAAGCTGTCGATGGCGGCGGCGAAGTTGCGTGTGTTCAAGCTGAGCGAGGTCTCGCCGGGCGCGATCTCGAACAACCGCTGCTCGAGCACGGCGCCCTCGTCCACGCCGCCACCCGGCACGATCAAGTGCCAACTGATGCCGTACTCATGTTCGCCGCGCAGCAACGCCCAGGCCGGCGCATTCAGCCCGGCGTAGCGGGGCAACGGTCCGTCGTGGAAGTTGATGGCCGCTCGCCGCGGCAGGCGCAGGACCGCCTCGGGGATCATCGCGAGGTGCGTGATCGAAAACAGGTAGTCGAACGACTCCGCCTTCAACGCCTCCGGGTAACCAGCGAGCGGCAGCGTGCGCACGCCATGCTCGCGCGCCCACGCGCGCAGGCGCGGCGCGTCCGTGATGATGCCGCCGAGCTCGTGGCCGCGCTCCAGGAGCAACGCAGCGCATTCGAGGAGCAGTGAGTCGGCGCCGATCAGGAAGGCACGAAACGAAGCAAGGTTTGGCATGATGCCGCCGGAGGCGAGCTCTGCGTCGCGGCCCGCGATGCCGCCAGAGGGAGCAGAGTAAGACCAGAAATCGAATCGAGGAGGCCGCCCGCCGAGGCGAGCTGCCGCCGTTAGCCCGAACAGACTTGGCACGGCCGACAGCAGCGAGCAAGTGATCTCGCGCGCAGCGCCAGGGGCAAAAGCGACTCATTTTCGTGCTCGCTTTGCGGCCGCGCGCGCTCTATCGTGCGGGGCAAATCGCAGGCGCGGATGGCGACTCCTTCCGATGTACGAGCAAGTTACGACCTGGTGGCGATGGAGTACGCTCGCCGCGTCCACACCGAGCTCGCGCACAAGCCGTTCGATCGCGAGCTGCTCGACGGGTTCGCCGCGCGGGTGAAGGGCAGGGGCCGGGTAGCCGACCTGGGCTGCGGCCCCGGCATGGTCGCGGCCTACCTCGCGGCGCAGGGCCTGGACTCGGTGTTTGGCCTCGATTTGTCACCCAAGATGATCGCCGAGGCGACATCGCTCTATCCGGGCATCGAGTTTCAGACAGGTGACTTCCGCAAGCTCAAGGCCCCCGACGACTCGCTCGCCGGCATCACGGCGTTCTACTCGCTCATCCACGTGCCGCGCGAAGAGGTGCAGGCGGCGCTGCGTGAGTTCCAGCGCGCCCTCGCACCCGGCGGGCTGTTGCTGCTCGCCTATCACGTGGGCACGGAGGTCCGGCATGCCTCGGAGTGGTGGGGTGCCGAGGTCGACATCGACTTCGTGTTCTTCGAAACCAGCGAGATGCTCACCTACGTCTGGAACGCCGGCTTCGACAGCGAGCTGGACGTCGAGCGTGAGCCGTATCCTGACGTCGAGTTGCAAACCCGGCGCGGCTACGTCCTGGCTCGCAAGCCCGACCTGAGTGCGCCGGTCGAACCAGTGACCGGAGAGATCGCCGATCCCGTGTGATGCGCGCTATGCTGGCTCGCCATGCCTGACAAGCGTCTCCATGAGCTGGTGGTCGAGTTGGATCAGACCCTGCGCGCCGGCGGCGCGATCAGCGCCGAAGACCGCGCGCTGCTGGAGCGCGTGCACCGCGAGCTGGAGGCCACCCTGGCTCGGCCGAGCTCGCCGCAGCCTCCACCCACATTGCGTGGAAATCTGCGGACCGCCCTCGAGCGAGTCCAGGCCGAGCACCCCCGCCTGTCCGGTTTGCTGTCCGCAACTCTGGACGCGCTGAGCGATCTGGGCGTCTAGGGACATCAGGGTCCGTCTAAGCCTGGTGCTAAATGCCCGAGATCAGTGGCTATGCGCACGTGCGTGCGTATCCCACCTAAGTAGCTCGCATTAGCAGACGCGGCCTAGCCGGTTACTAATGGCCATCGTAGGCTGGCGCACTGGATGTAGGCCGGTGGTGCGCAGTTGAAGTACCAGAAGTTGTGGGTCGCATTCGCACTGGGCGCTTTCTGTGCGTGCAGTGCCTACGATGAGTCCCGGCTAGATCGGGGAATGGCTCGCAACAACCTGGGCGGCAGCGCGGGCGGTGGCGCAGCGGGGATGGCGGGTGCTGCTACAGCGGGCGCAGCGGGGCAATCCGAGCCGCCGTCGCCGGGCGGCGGCGCGGAGACTCACTGCGGCGACGGCCAAGTCGACCCGATGGAAAAATGCGATACGGGCATCCTGAGCAGTTCGCCCGGCGCCTGCCCGACCGTCTGCGGATCCACCGAGAGCTGCCAACTCGTGGAGCTCACGGGCAGTGGCTGCGACCTCGAGTGCCACGTGCGCGAGATCGGCTGCAAAGGCGGCGACGGCTGCTGCCCGGCCCAGTGCAAGCCGGCCGACGACTCGGATTGCTCGGGCCAATGCGGCGACGGCATCGTGCAGGCCGACAAGGGCGAGACCTGCGAGCCGAAACCGATCGGCGAAGGCAACCTCGGTTGCCCGAGCCAGAAAGACTGCGACGACGGCGACGCCTGCACGACGGACACGCTCAGCGGCAGCGCCGAGAACTGCAACGCGGTCTGCAAACACATGCCCGTGACCTCACCGCAGGGCGGCGACGGCTGCTGCCCCTCGGGCGCGAACGCCAACAGCGACAGCGACTGCAAACCCAAGTGCGGCAACGGCGTGCGCGAGGGCGACGAAGCCTGTGACGGAACCACCGGCTGCGACGCCATGTGCAAGCTGACACTGACCGATCAACAGATCATGTGCCTCGACGGCCTGGCCGAGACCGGCTGCGAGCGCTGCGAATGCATGAGCTGCGCGGAGGCCATGTTCGGTTGCAGCAAGAGCGGCGACGCTTCGCGCGACCAGGCCTGCACGATGGTGGAGAACTGCGCGATCAGCGAGCACTGCGCCGGCTCGGCCTGCTACTGCGGCACGGCGCAGTTCGGCATCGACTGCGTCTACCGAGCCAACGGCCCGTGCAAGAGCATCATCGAAGCCGCAGCAGGCACCACCAGCGCAGCGCGCATCGACGCCATGTACCGAGATCCCGAAACCGTCCTCGGCCGAGCCCAAGCGCTCGGCAACTGCCGCCGCGCGCAGTGCGTGAGCGAGTGTCAGTAAAGGGCCCGACACGACTAGAACTTGGTCACGCAAACGATGACAGTGACCAGTACGAACGCCGCGGCGAGCAGCCGCTGCCTCTTCTCGGACGCTCGCGCAAGCAGCAACAGCTGAGCGCCGACAATCACAGCGAGCAGCACGACCACTGCGACGATTCGATTGCCGCTCGTATCCTCGAAGTCGCTCGCCGAAAACGACCGGTCGACCGTCTCGACCCACTCGTACTTCGATCCTGGCAACAGCAACAGTGCCACGAGTGCAGCGATGGAGACCAGGTTCGCCGCGATCTTGAGCGGTGCCTTCATCGGTGACACCTACAGCTCCAGCAGACCGGTAAAGCGGGGCCAGAACTTGACGATGAAGTCGCCGTAGCTGGTGTTCTTCTTGATCTTCTCGAGCGAGAGAGCGGCGCCGCGGTTGTAGCGAGCTCCGACCACCCGGACCTGATCCATCGTCAGCGGCGTATTGTTCTGCTGGAACTTGTCGTGGTTGATCAGCTGGCGGAGATGCTTGGCCACTACTTCGATGTTGTAGGTGTCCTGTTCAATGCAGGTTGCCAGCGTGCGCAGCTCGGAATATGACATCTTCGACGCATCTAACCCCAATGTCTCCGCGGCGACTCTGAGCTGAATGCTGACCGATCCGAAAGACGTCAGCGTTGGGTTCTTGGTGACGGTCCTAAGATCGATTGCGGGTCCACCGCTCCAGTCGAAGGATCGGACGCCAAAAGCCACGTCGTCGATGACGTTCGGGTCGCCACCGACCTCAATCCAACACACTCCGGCAAGCAGCTGAGGCGGCATCGAGAGTCGATGTGCGGTTTGGATGATCGTGCGCTTGTTGTGGCGGACCCAGGCGTCCTTGAAACGTTGAATGTAGGCGCGACCGCCGCCAAACATCTCTGGAACCAGCTTCCAAGCCGCCAGGTCCATGAAGCCCCACTTGGGCAGATTGCCGGGATCCTTGCATTCGACGTCGCTCACGCGCCCCTCCGGTGATCGAGAGAGGCTAGGATGATCATACCGAGTTGTCCAACCAGCGCCTGCTTCGATTCTCGCAGTACCCTTTCGCAGCTCCGCTGTCCTGGTTGCTCAGGGGTCAGATCGGGTGCTAGGGCAAAGCAGTGCTCGGTTCCCGCATCCTTGTTCTTCCTTTACTCGTCGCGCTCCTGGTGAGTGCGGCCGCGTGCAGCGATTCAGGCGACGAGAAAGCCTCGAGTGAGCCGTCCGTGCGCGAAGCGGATGGCGGCGACGCTTCGGATGACCATGACATCGACGCCGCGCTCGATGCTGGTAACGCAGGGGATGCTGCGGAAACGCCGCCGGCAGCCGAAGATGCGGGACCGCCGGATGCTGCCGCGGATGCCGAGATGGTCGGTTGCGGCGATGGAAAGTTGCAGCAAGACGAGGCCTGCGACGATGGCAACAGCAGCGCGGGCGACGGTTGTTCGGCCGATTGCACGGCCACCGAGCAGGACTATGTGTGTCCCGCACCGGGACAGAAGTGCGTGTCGACGGTGAAGTGCGGCGATGGTCGCGTCAGCGGGCGCGAGCAATGCGACGACGGCAATCGCGCGCAGGGCGACGGTTGCAGCCGCGACTGCGAGCTCGAGCGCGGCTACGCGTGTCCCACGGCCGGTTCGTCGTGCATCGCGGCCAGGTGCGGCGACAAGATCTTGGCCGGCGACGAGCAGTGCGAGGACGACGACGAGACGCCGACCGATGGCGACGGCTGTTCGGCGAATTGTCGCCTCGAACCCGGCTTCGTTTGCTTCAACGTCGGCGAGGCTTGCCGGCCGACGGTCTGTAACGACGGCGCGCGTCAAGGCAGCGAGGCCTGCGACGACGGCAACCTGGTGGTCGGCGACGGCTGCAACCCGTTCTGCGAAGTCGAACCCGATTGCAGCGCCGGTGCTTGCAGGTCGCGCTGTGGCGATGGCTTGATCCTGCCGGACGACAATGAGGCGTGCGACGACGGCAACACCAACGACCACGACGGCTGTTCGTCTGACTGTCAGATCGAAAAGGGCTACACCTGCTCGCTCGAGCAGAGCGTGTTACCCGAAGTGTTGTCGGTGCCGGTGACCTACCGCGACTTCATCGCGCTGCCTGGAGAAGGCTCGACGGCCCATCCCGACTTCGAGGTATTCAAGGGCATCGACGTCACCCCCGGCCTGGTCGAGCCCATGCTGGGCAGCGATGGCAAGCCGGTCTACACCGGCATCTGCGACGAGCGCCTCGTGCCCTACCCCGATCCGCTGCCCGCCAGCTGCCCGTACGGGCAACAGACGACTACCAAGGCCAACTTCGATCAATGGTACCGCGATGTCGCGGGTGTCAACCTGACGAAGGTCGGACGCATGAGCCTGGCGCGCGACCCCATCGGGCGCTCGTACGCGATCAGCAACCCGGCCTTCTTTCCCTGGGACGGCGAAGCCGGTAGCTGGGTGGCGATGGGCCGCGAGCTGGCGAGCGACGAACACGACTACGGCTTCACCAGTGAGATCCGCAGCTACTTCGAGTTTCGGGCCGACGCGCAGAACCCGCAGACGCTGCGCTTCTCGGGCGACGACGACGTCTGGGTGTTCATCAATCGGCGGCTGGCGGTCGACATCGGCGGCTCACACGGCCAGCGCGACCGCAGCGTGACGCTCGACGACGCCGGCGCGAGCACGCTCTCGCTCCAGGCCGGACACATCTACGAGATCGCGCTGTTCCACGCCGAGCGCCACACGCCC
>DATEOF010000184.1:0-31917 GCA_035274465.1 Polyangiales bacterium | reverse complement strand
GGAATGACCTCGCCGTGACCCGTCCTGACGAGTGGGCCTCGGACGGGGCATCGTCGCCGCCGGGAGGTCCGGATGGACATCAAGGCGTTGCGCGAGAAGCTCGAGGAAAACCGCGGACGAGGTGGCCGAACTCCGGCCGCGTTGCAAGCGATGGTGGTGAAGTTCTCCGAAGACAGGCATAAGGCGGGGGCATCGATCAAAGCTATCGGCAGCGAGCTCGGGCTCAGCGTGCACACGCTGAGCTATTGGCGGTCGGTGCACCGGAGGCAGTCGACCTCGGCGCTCGCCAAAGTGAAAGTGGTGCGCGCCGCCGAGCGGCCGGATCATCCAGAGATCATTGTCCATGGTCCGCGTGGCCTGCGCATCGAAGGCTTGTCGCTTCCGCAACTCGCCGAGCTGATCGCGAGGCTGCAGTGATCGGCCTGCCGCGTGCGCTCAACGTCTACGCGTACACCGAGCCTGTCGACATGCGCAAGTCGTTCAACACACTCAGTGCCGTAGTCGAAGAACAGATGAAACGAAGCGTGCTCGCCGGTGACTTCTTTCTCTTCGTGAGCGCCGATCGCAAGCGTGCCAAGGTGTTGTATTTCGACGGCACCGGCCTGTGCCTGCTGGCGAAACGCCTCGAGCGCGGGAAGTTCGCTCCGGTCTGGAATCGAAAGAAAGCCGGCGGGGCCGAGATGACGCCGAGCGAGCTGGCGCTGTTCATCGAGGGGAGCGAGACCGTTGGCCGTCTGCCGATGAGCCCGCCGCTGCTCGAGCAGCGGGATCTGCGTTCGAAGATGCCAAGCGAACCACTTGAGCCTTGTTAACCGCGCCGCCGGATGTTAATCCGGCGCCGTGACCCTCGACGAGCTCCAGGACCCAACGCTGCTGCGACAGGCCGTGGGTGTACTCGACGCTGAGAATCGCAAGCTGATCCAGCAGGTCCTGGATCTCAAGCGCCGCGTTCGCGAGCTCGAGGGCAAAGAGCCCCAGCAGCTCGAGCTGGAGGTCGCAGAGCTCGAGCGCCAGTTGCAGATCCGCAATCGACTTCTCTTCGGGGACAAGAGCGAGAAGCGCGGCTCCAAGCGGCCAACTCCAGACCGAGATCACGGACAGCCTGGTCACGGACCCCGTGAGCAGCCCGCGCTTCCGCTGCTGGAAACGACACACCTGCTCGACGATGCCGACCGCGTCTGCACGTCGTGCGGCGGAAGCCTGCAGTCCTGGGAAGGCCAAAGCGAAGACGCTGAACAGATCGAGTCCGTCCAGCGCTGCTTCATCCGCGTTCTTCACAAGCGACAGAAGTATCGCTGCGCGTGCGGCGGCTGCATTGAGACTGCTCTGGGGCCCAAGAAGCTGATCCCCGGGGGCCGATACGCGCCCAGCGTTGCCGTGCACGTCGCTGTCGACAAGTACCGTGACCATCTGCCTCTCGAGCGCCAAGCGGGCATCATGACGCGGCAGGGATTAACCATCGATTCGCAGACGCTCTGGGATCAAATCGATGCGCTGGCCAAGCACCTGCAACCTGCCTACGAACGGCTGCGCAGCTACATGCTCGCGCAACCCGTACTCGGGGCGGACGAGACGACTTGGCGACTGATGGGTCACCAGGGCAAGGCCAGCAAGCGCTGGTACGCATGGGCGCTGTGCGCGCCGAACGCAGTCATCTATCGCCTCGACGAGAGTCGATCCGCAGAAGCGGCACGGGCACTGCTGGGCGACTTCGATGGCACGCTCGTCTGCGACGGATACACCGCCTATCACGCTCTGCAGAAGCAAGGCGGTCGATTCCGCATCGCGCACTGCTGGGCGCACGTGCGCCGCAAGTACATCGAAGCCGAGTCGAGCGCAGCGGCTCCTTGCAAGGAGATCCTCGACTTGATCGGTGAGCTCTACGGGGTCGAGCGCGAGATGAAGGATCGTCCGCCTGACGAGCTTCTCGCAGCACGGCAAGCACGCTCGAAAGACGTCATGCGTCGCATTCAGCTCTGGGCGCACCAGACCAGCACTCTGCCTCAAAGCGCGCTGGGCAAAGCGATAGGCTACATGAGCTCATTGTGGCCCGGTCTGCAGTCCTACATCGACGACCCTCACGTGACGCCGGACAACAACCAAGTAGAGCGCGCACTGCGATCGGTCGTCCTCGGGAGAAAGAACCACTACGGCTCACGCTCCGTGCGAGGCACCGAGGTCGCCGCGCTCTTCTACTCGCTACTCGAGAGCGCACGCCTGGCCGACGTCGAGCCGGAGCGCTACCTCAAGCTTGCGACCGCTGCCGCCCTCGATGAGGCCCAGATCCCGCTGCCGCACGAGATCGAACCCGCCTGAGCTGCGCGCCGACCTACGTCAACACGGGCACGGGCGAGGTCTTACAGCGTCAGCGCCGAAGGAGCGCTCGGACAGGTCGGAGACCTCGCGAAGGGGCTCGGCGGCATGTTCGGCAAGAGCTAGTCGAACTCCAAACGCCACTTCAGATCGACGCCCACGTCTCCGAGGTGCGACGGCGAGTTGGCTGTTTGGTTGCTGTAGGCGGCGCCGACGCTGGATCGGGGCCTAGAATCGACCGCGTCCGGAGTCTTTGGAACCCAGTGGCAGTATGCTTCGCTCGAGGACTGGCAGCGGTGCGGAACGCGAGCATGCACGCGGCGATGCCCGCTGTCATTCGAGCCGAGCCGCGCGCATGCAGTTCCTGCAGCTGATAGCGGCGGGCTCGGGCTTGGATTGCGACGGGTCGTTCGGTTTGGCGCGCTGCGCGGGCTCCGATTCTCGCGCCTGCTCGATCTCCTAGCAGGAACCGCCCTGCTTGCATCAAGCCTTTACTCACGGTTGTCTTCTCGTGGCAGTCCCGGGTTCTGCCCGGTTGCGGGGTTCGGCTGCTCGGCAAGGTCGCTAGCAAGCCAGGTCGCATCACTGCTTGGAACCACAGAAAGAGCTCGAATCCGTTCCATCTTGCGCTCAATGAGGGCGCGCGTAGCCGCCTCAAGATAGCGTTCGAGCATCCTTCTCGTCGCTGCCGACACGCTGCCTGATTTCAACTCGGAGTCCACGGTGCGTTTTGCGTCGTTGAACACCGCCCGCGCTTCAAGGTCACGGAGGTAATTCAGGAACCAAGCTCGCGCCCAAAGCCACGCGCTAGAAGCGAGAACCGACACGGTGGGCGCCGCCCACATAAGCAGCGACTTGTAGAAGCTCTCGTCGGGCAGGCTGCTGGCGATGCCGAGCAGCAGCGTCCCACCGCCGGCGCCGATGACGGTCGCTGCAGGAGCCCGTGATCCTGCGTCTCTCGACGCTTCGGTCACCACAAGTCCTTTGCGCAAGTTTCAGGCACAACTAGCTCCGACCCAGCTGGGCTTGCCGAGCTTAGGCTACTTGGTATACGGTGCGTATAGCAAGATGGATTGGCGTCGATTCGCGGAGATCCGAGTCCTGCTCGGACGTTCACAGGCTGAGTTTGCGGAGGACTTGGGCGCAACAGCGAATACGGTTGCTAGGTGGGAGCGCGGCGAGATCTCGATTCCCCGAACGGTCGAAAAACTCGCCACGCTCTTGGCTGAGCGCCGCGCACCGCGCGCGAGGTACGCGGGGGTGGCGCGCGATCGGCGTCATCAGGACATCCTCGATGCGCTCGAGGGGCACATCGATCCGGACGCTTTCGAGGCATGCGCCTGCAGCCTCCTTCTGTCCACCTTCCCGAAACTCGTTGCTGTTAGGGGTGGCTCGGACAGTGGCTTTGACGGTGAGGTCGCAGGCCCCGACGGCGAGATCACTCCACTCATCGTCACTACGGCGCGAAGCTATCTCTCAAACTTCAAGCGCAGCATTGCCAAGGCCTCGATGGTCAGCGTTGCACGAGCGGCCTTGTTCGCCACCTCCCGCAGAATCACGTCCAAGCGACGTCAGGAGCTTCGGCGGGTTGCGCATGAGTGGGGTTTGGACACTCTACATATCTTTGATCAGGACTGGTTCGGCGAAATGCTCTACCACGATGCGGAGTGGTCCAAGCGTTTGCTAGGGATCGGCGGTCGACCAGTCGCGCTGAGTCCCTTCCCGTCGCCCCACACTGGGCGTTTTCCGGTAGCCCAGTTGCTCGGACGGGACCGCGAATTGGAACGGCTCCACGCAGTGCCGACCGATGCACTCGTTGTAGGCGGACCGGGGTTCGGCAAAACAGCGCTTCTGGAAGTGTTTGCAGCACAGCGTGGAGCACTATTCTTGGTGGACCATGATCGCAGCGCTCTCGCCGACGCACTGCGAGCGGTTCGCCCTGACACCGTGATCATCGACGATGCACACGCTCGAGGCGATGCGCTCGAACAGCTTTGTAAGTTGCGTAGCGAACTCAGTCAGGAGTTCAAGATCCTAGCTTGTGTCTGGCCGCTTCATGAAGAACGTGTCAAAAAACAGCTGTCGCGTCCCACCGTCTCGACTATTCACCTCCCGCAACTAGATGCTGACACAATCGTCGAGATCGTGCGCGTCGCAGGCCTTAGCGGACCCGACCTCCTTGTCCGCTCGATCGTGGCGCAGTCGGAAGGTCGCCCAGGACTGGCCGTCACCTTAGCTCGTATCTGCGTCAAAGGAGGACTAGCGGAAACAGTCTGGAGTGGCCAGGCGCTGGTCGAACATCTTTGTCCGGCTCTCGAAGCCTCGCTAGATCGGAATGTGAAGCGGCTTCTTGGCTGCTTTGGTCTGGGAGGAAAGTCCGGAGTTCCAACCGAGACGGTGGCTCGCCTTCTCAGTCAGTCGCTCGACGCTGTCTCAGAGACATTAGCCGCTCTCGCTCCCGCGGGAGTCATTCGAGAAGGACGCGACGGATCTATCTCCGTTTGGCCGGAGGTTTTCCGCTGGCAACTTGTTCGATACACGTTCTCTGGAGAGGGTCGGCTCGACTTCCGACCGTTTCTAGAGAACTCATCGAATCGTGAGGATGCGATCGAATCGCTAGTCGGTGCGAGATCCCGAGGTGCGGACGTTCCACAGCTCGAGAGTCTGATTAGCGATTACAATTCACAGCGCCTCTGGCGCGCCTACGCGCAACTCGGGCGCGCGTCGGCGAGAACGGCACTGCAGTCCAGACCGGATTGTTTGCTAGCTCTCGCCCCGGTGCTTCTGGAGCATATTCCGGATGAGGTGATTCCCAGGCTACTAGATGTACATGACCACGAGCGCTCCCAGGTCCTGGAGCTCTTCGAGCAATGGCTCGTCAGGATCGAATCCGTCAATCAGATGCTGCGCCGAAGACAGATTTTGGTCGATTCGATCAGCGCCCAACCTAAACCAAAAGGCACTTCGGCGTTCGCTATCGAGGTGCTACTACTCGCCATCAATCCCGGGTTCGAGAACGTATCAACCAATCCAGGAAGCGGTAACACTGTAACGCTAACTTGGGGTCTACTGCCGCCGCAGGACCTTCTGGTTCTCGAGAGTCTCTGGCCACCGATCTTGTCAATACTGCTCGACTCGCCCGCGGCTCCATGGGACGCCATAGTGAATATGGTCGATGAGTGGAGAGTTCCAGACCCGCGCGTTCAGGTTGGGTCGGACGTGTCGAAACAAATGTGTGCCTTCGCATCGCGCATGGCCAAGGATTTGGTCAAGGTTGCGGGGCTCCATTTTGGAGCGCGCCATCGTGTTGCGCAGCTGCTGGCGTCGCTGCAGGCGGAGTCGGACATCGACTTGGGCGTCGAGTTCGCTTCGCTGTATCCTCTCGACAACTGGGGAGGGGAAAAGCCGTGGGAGGTGATATTCAGTGAGTGGTCTGCTCGGGCCGCGGAACTGGGCCGGATGTGGAGTCTTGCTGCTCCATCCGAGATCGCTTCGAAGTTGGTACAGTATGAGCGACAGGCTACTGAGGCCAAGGTTCGTGCCTCAAGTATGGTTTCGATCGCTGTTCGAGAAATCGCGCGCGCTGCACCGCGACCCGACGAGTTCTTGTCGTGCTTTGTTGCTCATAAGATTAGCTCTGATCACTTATGGCCGCTTGCTTTGGAGAGTGCAAAGCACAAATCTAGCTCGACGATTCAGTTGTTGCTGGCAAGCTCGGGCTACGAAAATCTCGCGCTAGAACTCTATCTGGCTACCGATACAAGCGACTTGGCGCTTCTGCGTGAGGTGCTTGCGCGTGCAACCAATGCGGAATCTCTTGTCGAGTCCTACATGAGAAGAATAGATGATATAGATGTTGCGAGATGCTTGTTGTCAGATTCACGTAGCGAAGTCTCGCTATCGGCTGCCGTGGGCGAGTGGCATGGCAGTCAGCTTCGAGCTGTGCGGGAGAGTTTGGAGCCAGAGTGGCGTAATGCAATTTTGCTCTCGGCAAGAGGGATGGAAGACCGCCATTTTCACAAGGTTCGAGCGATCCTCGACGTTGATGCTCAACTTGCGTGCGATTGGCTCTGCATCTTTGTCGCAGAGGACTATCCAAATCGCTATCGTTTGTTGGAACTCGCAACGTCCACTACTGCTCGACTGAATGGTGAGCAACGAAGTCGTGTACTAAATGCCATAGTTGGCGACGGGTTTCTGCATCGGCTGGTAGCTCACCTAGTTGGAGACAATTTGAACATTTATGAGGAATGTCTGACGAGAACGGATCTCCGGACTCACCAGCTTGAACCCATTGCGTGCGGATTCAATGAGCGTTGGGCTGATAAGCTTATCCTAGCCCGTCGCTACGGATACGATGTCGCGCAACTTGCGGATGCTAGTTTTCCGAGCATGCGTGCCTGGTCTGGGAACGAAAGTGACTACTGGAGGCCATACCTTACGACACTACAATCATTCGTGAACCACGGGAACGAATGGGTTCGCGCAGTTGCGATCGAATGTCTGTCCGCTGTCGAGCAGAACATTGACCGCAGCTTGAAGCGGGAGCGAACCGAAGCGATTCGTGGCTACGCTGCGCGCGACTGAATAGCTTTCAGCTGCGAATCTCCTGCATCGGGTTGGGAAGGGATTGTAAATTCCGCGGAGAAGATCGGCGGTCGCTGCTGCGTGTCGACACACTGGTGAGTGCAACCAGTGTCTGTTTAGGGCCTGGGGGTCGGTGCCTTCCCAGGATAGCAACTTGCGATTTCCCGGACATTGGTTCGTTGAAGTTCCGCATCATACTCTGTGGAGTGGCTCCCGTTCGTGACCAGAGCATGTCCGGCGAGGTCTCCAGCAGTTGAAGTGACAGGTGAGGGCGCTGGACGAGCTCGAAGATTGAATACTTCGAGCCAACGCGCGAACTCTGAAAATTCGTGGCTCGAGATACGTGAATCTCGCGTCTTGTACTTGGCATCCCAGATCGCTTCTACATCATTCGCGTCAGGGTCATCCGACGCGTCGCCTCGCTGAAGGGAAATGTCCGGAGCGCGAGCGTCACCGTGCATGTCACGGATCTTAGTCCCTGCACATAGCTGCCAGCTGCCGGCTGGACCGCTGACCAGGAATCGAGGCCGGCCTTGCTTATTCGCTGCCTTCCGAGGGAAGCCATGCGCCGAACGACCCGAACCAGGTACGTAAGTCACGTGGAAGCGGCGCTGCAGAGCAAGCAGAAGATTCACATAGACGTACATTTCGTAGACAAAGTCATTCGCCGCGTTCACTGGTCGTAGGGAGCGGTGCCAACGTGCGGCACCTGCCAGCGCCTTTGCAGCGTCACTCACGGCTTTCAAAAGTCGTCGATCGGTAGGATTTGCCACGCCCGTCCTCTGAACTCTTGCTCGAATCGATTCTGATCGTCGCCCTGCTGTGAAATTTTTCGATCCAGCGATGTCGCGATCGTCTCGCCGTCGTACGTCCACGCCGTGGAAAGTTCCGCAAAAAGTACGGACTGATTGAGTAGGAGATCCGGGCGCGAGCCAACATCGTCCACAAGCCCTATCTCGGTGGAGAAGTCTTGCACGCTTTCCATCGTGCGCAGGGCGTTTGCTACGTCTTGAAACAATGGCGCGATGTCGAGATATTGCTGCTCCATGAAATCGCGGAGCTCACGCCAAACCTCAGTGAGTTCATTGGAAGCTTTCACCCCGGAGAGCGTGCGTGCGATCAGCCCCTGCACCTCCAACAATCGCTCGCGCGGCAAGGCGGTAGCAAAGATCCCTATGGCAGTCCTTGCCCAAAATACCTGTCCGCGAACCAAGGTCTCAAGATCGAAGTCAGACAATCGAGTGTAAGGCTGCAAGAAATGCCGTGCCGGATTGGAGAATCTATAAACTTTCACGAGAGAGTATGCATACTCGTCGAGCTGGAGTGGTTCCACCATGCGTTCGTCACGTCGCACGACAACTCGTGCCTTCAACGTGGCGGAGCCATCCAAACCATCTACCGACAATATAGTTCCCGTCCACAAGAACTTCACGTCACGACCGTATCGCGCGAACGCGACGACATCCTCGTTCGCCTTCACCGAGACGCGGCGACGGGTCTCCAGGATGAACGAGTCGTCAGATTCCAGGAAGTTTCGAATGTCGAATGCCCAAGCCATGCCTTACCAGCGCCCCCCCTGTTCAGCATATCTCAAGTAGCGCCGGGTTACCCACTCAGTGGTCTGCATCGTCATGACGAAGGTCGCGCATCGCGCACAACTGAGGGATCCCCCGAACATGTCGAAGATCTGGTGTGCGATACCGTGTTGAGAGTCGATCCTTAGCCTCTCCACTAACGACCGGTACTACCTCTGGTTGAAAGCAACATTGTTCGTCGCTTCCCAATCCCGTCGGGATCAGGGCTTTGTACTCGCTGCGCGCGAGCGTGAGTAGGCCACGTGGCCCATACGCCGGCGCCGCTCAGACCGTGCTTTCGTGGATCGTACGCGCGACAGGGCCCGTCAAATGAATCCTCATCGCATGTGCGTCCTTCCGGTCCCTGCTGACCGGCACGTCGTGGATGATTGGCTGGAAGAAGCGGGGAGAGTTTCTTGACCAAGGCCACAAGAGCGACTGCATCCGAGATGCTGTAGCAGCGCTCGACGGAAGGTCGTATGCGCACACGATCGCCACCTTCCTGAGTCGCCCAGCCGTTGCGGGGTCGAAGCATTCAGAAAGGACTGTGGGAACGCCGAGCGGTGATGTAAGCGTGATCTCCGCGTCCTGAAGCTAGTCGAACTCCAAACGCCACTTCAGATCGACGCCCACGTCTCCGAGGTGCGACGGCGAGTTGGCCGTTTGGTTGGTGTAGGCCGCGCCGACGCTGGTCTTGTCGCTGATCTGGTATTCGACGCCTGCACCAAAGTCTCGAGCTTCGGAGAGCGCTGTGGAGGCGTCCAGGCGGACTCGGTCGGCGATGCGTTTGCCGACGTGGAGTTGGGGCTCGGTGCGCTGCGAGCGCTGTGAATACGCGCTGGCGATGCGGACTTCGTCGATCGCCGGCAGCGCGCGTTGCACTTCTCGGTCGACGCCGGTGACCGTCGCCAGCGCCTCGAGCGCCGCCGTGCCGGTCATGTCGCTCTTGAACTGGGCGAGCTCGGTTTGCGTGACGCCCACCGCGAGCAGCAGCGCGATGTCGTCCTCCGAGAGGTACGGCGTGCTGGTGAGCGCGAAGCGGAAGGAGTCGGGAGTTCCCCAGGCGTGCGCCGCGATCTGCCAGTTGATCTGGCTGCCCTGGGTGGTGTTGTGGCGGACTTCGGTGTCGCCGTGGATGTCGAAGCTCGGCTCCACGCGCGCGGGATTGTCGAACGTGATCTCGCCCTGGCTGATGGCGAAGGCCGTGTTGCGCAGGCGCACCGTGCCGCGCCGGATGCTCATCCGGCCCAACACGCCGAAGCGCTGGTCGGTACCGAGCAGGCGGAAGGCGTCCTTCGAGTCGTCGATGGTGATATCGGCGTCGATCAGGTTGTTCTGTATGCGCAGCGGCTCGCTCTGCACGATGCGCAGGTCGAGCGCCAGGTTGTCGGCCTCGGGGTTGTAGCTCGCGATGTCGGCGCGTTCGGTCTTGTTGAAGTCGCGCAGCGTGCGACCCATGGTGATGGGCCGGCTGTACATCGCGCGATCCAGGCGCAGCGTGCCGCTGAGCTTCGGCAATCGATCGCCGTGTTGCCAGGTCACGAGGCCTTGCCCGCCCATGACTAGATCCACGCCCTCGCGCGGCGCGTAGGCCACACGCTGGCCTTGCAGCTCGACGCGGATGCTCTCGACGCGCCGTCCGCCCAGCGTCGCCAGGCCGCTGACCTGCACCTCGCCGCCCAGCAGCTTGGCGCTGACGCGTTCGAACAGCACGCGCTGTTCGCTGAAGGTGGCCGAGGCTTCGAGGCCCTCGATCGGGAAGCTCAGCGAGCTGAGCCGCAGCTTGCCGGCCTCGATGTGGGCCTGGCCGAACACCGACGGCTTGTCGAGCATGCCGGTGAGCTTGATCTGCGTGGTCAGCCGGCCCTTGGCCTCCTTCAGTTGCGCGGTGAAGCTCGGCAGGATCGACAGGTCGACGTTGCCGTTCAGCTCGAACGCCAGGCCACCCGTCAGCGATGCTCCGCCCGAGATACTGACCTTGGAGTTCGACGGTCCGATCAGCGTGGCCTGCTCGAGCGAGAACTCACCGCGGGCGAACTGCGCTCGGATCGGGCCCTCGTTCTCCAACGCCACGCCGAGCTGTCCGAACTTCACCACGTCCAGCGCCAGATCTCCCTCGAGCGTCGTGGGCTCGAGCATGGCTCCGCCGCGCAAGCGGAGCAGTCCGCTCAGGCTGCCGCTACCCGCGTCTTTGCGTTGCTTGGGCAAGAACTTCGCGAGTGGAAAGTGTTTGAGCCGCAGCTGGCCACGCAGCGGATACACCGCGGTGCGCCCGATCGCCATGTCGATCGTCATGTGCTGGTCAAAGCCCTCGCCGCACACCAGGTACGCCATCGGTGCTTCGAGCGCGGGCTGGGGGCCGTCGGCCGTGCGCATCGGTGGATCCTCGGGCCAGACCCCGCGCGCCAAACCCGCGCGCGCGTGAGGACAGATCGCACCCGCAGGCGGCTCGTCTTCCTTCCAGGTCAACGCCTCCTGAATCCACGGATCCGACTTGCCCGTCAGGCGCACGTAGACCCGCGTGTCGCCCACCGGCACGCCCGCGTAGCGCATCTCGCTCGTGCTGATCTCCATCTCGGCGAGCGGCTGCGCGGCCGTGCCCTTGATGGTGCCGGTCGCGTTGTAGCTGCCCGAGAGCTGCGGCATGCGTTCGGCCAGGCCTTCGGTGTCGCGCACCGAGATGCGATCGGCCACCGCGACCATGTCCAGCTTGCCCTCTCGCGCCATCTTGCCCGAGATGTGCACGGTGGTGTCGGCCTTGTGCAGCGCGAAGCGCTCGACGTCCAGCTCCGCACCGCGGTAGCCCTGCTGGTGATCGAACCAGGTGAAGCGCCCGTCGAAGTGTCCGGCCGCGAACGCGAAGCCCGAGATCTCGACCTCGCGTAGCGAGAGATCCATGTCCGCGCGCAGCGTCCCGCGTGGCCCATCGCCGGGATAGTCCATCGAGTAGTGCAGCTGGGCGTCGCCGCTCACGATCGCCTGATACGGCAGGTAGCGCTCGTCGTTCTCGTAGTGGAACACGTGGTAGAAGTCCTGCATCGCGAAGCGCTCGAAGTGCAGGCTGGAGTTGATGGCGAGCCGCTTGTCCGTGAAGTCGAGGACGAAGTCTTTCGCGGTGTAGCGGCTGTTGTGCTTCTTGAGCGTGACCAGCGGGAAGCGCACGGCCTCCAGCTCTTTCTCCATCACGAAGTCGGACTCGAGATCACCGAACGGATAGGTGCCGAAGGCGAAGTCGCCGAATCGCACCTTGCCGGAGACGGTCGGCTCTTGAAACTTGCCGTCGACCTTCACCTCGAAGGTGCCCTTGCCACCGAGCGGGAACCCCACCAGCGGCGTGCAGTCGCGCAGATCGAGCGGCTCACCCGTCGCACGCACGCGCACGTCGTTTTCGAAGCCGAGCAGCACCTCCTGCACGCGCAGGTGCGAGTTGCGCATCGTCACGTCGATGTTTTGCAGGTAGATGCCGTTGTCGTTGACCAGCACACCGCCGTTCAACGTCGCGGCCGCGACCGCGATGATGTTGTGCGACGGCGTCACGTGCCAGGCGTCCTTCGTCACGCGGAAGTCGCGCGTCGGCATGCGCAGCGGGCCGGTCAAGTGCAACGGGCTGAGCGTGCCCTTCAGCTCGAAGCCGCCGGCCAGCGTCCAGCCCACGATGGCGTTGGGCGAAACTCCGAGCTGCTCCATCAGCTTGGCGAACGACACGTCATGCACCTGCGCGCGCAGGCTGAGTGGGAAGTTGTCGCGCAGCTCGACCGCGCCGCTCAGGTCGACTCGGCCGCCATCGCGGATCACCTGGCTGAAGCCGTTCCAGCGCAGCTTCTTGCGGTCGACTGCGACGTCCAGGCTGACCTTCTCGCCCACGACGTATTGATCGATCTGGCCGCGAGCGAGCCCGATGTGCACGTCGCCACGCGGACCTTCGGGATCGCCGACCAGGTTCGCGCGCACGTTGAGCTGGCCGGCCAGCGGCGGCAGCGTGACGGGGATCGGCCAGGTGTGCAGGGCCGCGAGATTCAGCTGTAGCTCGGCTTCTCCGTGATAGATCTGCTTCCACGGCAGCTCGACGCTCGCGCGGCGCAGCGTGATTGCGATGTTGTCGGCCGCGATGCGCGCCAGCTCGACCTGTACGTTCTCGTCGGTCAGCTTGAAGCGCGCTTCGATGGCCTTCACCTGGTCGCGGCGCTCGTCGTGTCGCACGTAGCCACCAGGGGAGTGGAGCTGGATGCCGAGCACGTTGTGCTGCGTGGAGTCGAGCGTCACGTCGATATCGCGCAACTCGCCGCCGCCGTGCGGCCCGGCGTCGACGATCAGCCGCGATTGTTTCACCCACAGCTTGTTGAACGGCAGATCGACGCTCATGCCTCCGCCCTCGCTGGGCGCGAGCTTGGGGCCATTGATCAGCTTGCCGTCGCGGATCGTCAGCCAGACGCTGGCGCCTTCGATGGTGATCATGTGCAGATCGGGCTCGCCGCGCAGCAGCGCCCACCACGAGGGCCGGATGCGCAGCAGCTTGGCCTCCACGAACCGACCGAGGTCGGGATGGTCGAGGACGATGCCGCGCGCCTCGAGGGCCAGGGTGCGTGGGTCGATGTAGACGCTCTCGATCAGGCAGACCAGGCCGAGCTGCTCGCGAATCAACTGCGAGGCCTGTTGGCGCGCCAGCTCGCGGGCGAACTCGGTGCGGACGAACGCGGCCACGCCGAGCGGGGCGCAGATCGCCAGCACGAGCATGATGATGCCCGTCCGCTTCGATCTGCGAGGTGTTTTGGGTACTTCCAAACGCGGGCCCCGAGCCCACCAAGCTAGCACGCACATCCAGCTACGGCGTGTTTTGGGGACGCAGCAGGGGCCGCCGGATTCGCTGGACCGCCGCGCGCCCCCCGCGATAGTCGTCCAAAACCGGGGCGAAATTCGGGAAGGCTCGCGCCTCAGGGTGCGACCCTTCCCGCTGATTATCGGTCGCCGGCGCTGCGCGGCGGCTCCCCTCGCGGGCGCCCGCAGGGGGCGATGTGCTACTGAGCTCGCCATGGACCCGGCGAGCTTTTTGACAGGCAGGTCGCGCGAGACGAGCATTCGTCGCGACGACCAAGGGCGCTGGTGGTACGAAAACGACCCGCTCGAGCATCCCAACCTGGTGCGCGCGTTCGACCGCTGGATCGACCGCGCGGAGGACGGCCGGTACTGCCTCCGCAACGACATCAACTGGGCCTACTTCACCCTGGAAGGTCCGCCTTTCTTCGTACGTTCCGTGAGGTTGGAGGGCTCCGGGCTGGTGCTCACCTTGTCGGACGACCGCACCGAGCAGCTCGACCCGCGCAGCCTGCGGCAGGGGCCCGATGGGGCGCTGTACTGCGATGTGCGGGGCTCGATGCCGGCGCGCTTCGATCGGCTCGCGCAGCAACAGCTCGAACCCGTGTTGCGAGAGGACGACCAGGGAGTGTATCTCGCCATCGGCACTGAACGCGTGAGGCCGCCCCTGGCCGCGAACCCACTTCAACCCGCATGACCACAGCCACCACTCCTTCAGCGCCGAAAGCCGGGCAGCGCGAGTTGTTCGCGACCATCCTGGTGCTGTGCATCGGCGCGCCGTTGCTGTTCATCTTCGCTCGCGCGATGTCCGAGGCCGAGCTGCGCCGGCGCGAGGCCCCGCTGCGCGCGATGCTGGGTGACCAGTCGTACGAGGCGCTCGAGCGCGGTGAAAAGACCGAGCTGCACTACCTGGGCGACGGGCTGCTCGCGCCCGACTTCGAGGTCAAAGACAAGAACGGCAAGCCCTGGCGGCTGAAGGATCAGCGCGGGAAGCTGGTGATCATGAACTTCTGGTCGGTGACCTGTCAGCCGTGCGTCGAAGAGATGCCGAGCCTGGTCACGTTGGCCGAGATCCTGAAGCACCGCAAGGACATCGAGCTGGTGGCGATCAGCACGGACAAGGACTGGGCCACGGCGGGCACGATCTTCCCGCCCAACTCGCGCCTCAAGGTGTTGTTCGATCCACAGCGAAGTGTGACGAAGGACAAATTCGGCACGAAGCTGTACCCGGAGACCTGGGTGATCGACAGCGGTGGCGTCGTGCGCATGCGCGTCGACGGCCCGCGAGATTGGGGTTCGGCGTTGTCGCTCGAAGCCATCGAGCGCTTCCTCTAAAACCCATGCTGCGCGCACGCCGCAACTTCAAGTCGCTCGAGCTGTCGATCTTGGTGCCCGTGTACAACGAGGCCGAGTCGCTGCGCGAGCTGCACGGCGAGATCACAGCGGCCTGTACCCAGGTCGCGCAGAGCTACGAGGTGTTGTTCGTCGACGACGGCAGCCACGACGGCTCGGCTGCAGTGCTCGACGAGCTGGCCGAGGCCGACGCGCACGTGGTGGTGATCCACCTGCGGCGCAACTTCGGCAAGTCGCCTGCGCTGGCGGCCGGCTTCGAGTACGTGCGCGGCGCGATCGTGATCACGCTCGACGCCGACCTGCAGGACGATCCGGCGATGATCCCGGCGTTCGTCGAGCGCATCCGCGCCGGCGCGGATCTGGTGTCGGGCTGGAAGCAAGAGCGGCACGATCCGCTGGACAAGACCTTGCCGTCGCGCGTGTTCAACGCCGCCGTCAGCCGCCTGAGCGGCGTGAGCCTGCGCGACTTCAACTGCGGCTTCAAGGCCTACCGTGCGGAGTGCGTGCGCGAGCTGCGCGTGTACGGCGGCTTTCATCGCTTCCTGCCCGTGTTCGCGCACGATCGCGGCTTTCGCGTCGAGGAGCTGGTGGTCCGCCACCGACCGCGCAAGCACGGCTCGAGCAAGTTCGGCTCGCGGCGCTTCTTCGAGGGCCTGCTCGACTTACCCACGGTGCTCTTGCTCACGCGCTATCGCACGCGTCCGCTGCACTTCTTCGGCCTGCCGGGTGCGCTGGTCATGCTGGTCGGCCTGGGCTTGCTCACGTACCTGAGCGTGTTGTGGTTCATGGGCCATCCAGTCGGCACGCGTCCGCTGCTCACGCTGGGCGTGCTGTTGACCATCACCGGCGTGCAGATCCTGTGCGTCGGTCTGGTCGCCGAAGTCATCGTGCGCACCACACTCGGTCGAGCGGAGGTGTACGCGATCCGCAGCGTCAAGAAGCGCGGCGCCGGCAGCGGCGTCGTCGAAGAGCCCGAACCGGAACTACCCGATGGCAAGCTCGCACGGAAATAAGCAGAAGCACGAGAGCAAGAACCCGATCCAGCAGGCGCTGATCGGCCACTTTCATCGCCGCCTGTGCGAGCTGGTCCGGTCGCGCAACCCGAGCGAGATCCTGGAAGTGGGTTGCGGGGAGGGCTACGTGCTTCAAGCGCTGCGCGCTTCGGGCGTGAGCTGCCCGATGCACGGCATCGACTTCAGCGCGACGGCGATAGCGGATGCGCAGCGTCGTGTGCCGGATGCGACCTTCGCGGTCGAAGACGCGCGCGAGCTCGCGCAGAGCGGCCGCCGCTACGACCTGGTGCTGATGATCGAGGTCCTGGAGCACCTGCCCGACGCCCAGTACATGCTGTCGGTGTTGGCCAAGCTGTCCAGGCGCCACGTGGTAGTGAGCGTGCCCTGGGAGCCGTTCTTCCGCGGGCTCAACTTCCTGCGCGGCAAGCACATCTCGGCGCTGGGCAACGATCCAGAGCACATCCAGCACTGGGGCCGCCGCGAGTTTCAACGCCTCGTCGGCGAACAGTTGCAGGTGCGCGACGCACCGCTGGTCTTCCCCTGGACGCTCTTGTCCGCGGAAGTTCGCTAGCGCGTTCGGATGAATGCGATCACGTCCGCCGGCGTGGTCGCGACCGTCACGCTCGGATCCAGGCTGCCGAAGAACGCAGCGCTCTCCGGCGTGGGATTCAGCAGCACGAGCGGGCGTTTTGACTTCAGCGCCAGCGCTGCTTCCGCGGCCGTGCCCGCGCCAGGGTCGCCGCAGATCACGACCACGTCGCTCGACAACACGTTCACCGCGTCGCGGGCGTCGCCCATGCCGGTGAAGATCGCGATATCGACGTCGGGCGACACGTCGGCGTCTTGATCTCCGCTCGAGGGCAACACTCCCACGGTCAAGCTGCCTGTCACGCGCTTGGCGCCGCGGTTGGCTGCGGCCATCACTCCTGCGTCGCGACCTCCCGTGAGCAACACCCAGCCTTCGCGCGCGATGCGCTCGCCCAGCTCTTCGGCCGAGCGCACGTCCTCGGCGCGCGCGTTTTCTCCGCGACCCATCACACCGATTACCCAGCGTCGCTTACCAATACGCGTCTGCACGGACATCCAGTTGCTCCCCGTGACCGCCCGGTGGGTGTACAACGCCCGAGCTGTTCGAACTCTCTACCAGGAGAACAGTGAGATGACGGATCCAACTAGACAAATTTGCGCGCGCGGGCTCATGTTGTGGGCTGCGATCACCCTCGCTGCAATGCCAACGGACACCTCTGCACAGTCGTCTCGAGCGCGGCCCAGAGCCGAGGCGCGCATCGTCTACGTGGGCACATACACTGCGCCGGACGTCGCGCCGGGCGGCAGCGAGCCCAGCACGGCGGAGGGCATCTACGTCTTCGAGATGGATCCACGCAGCGGTCAGCTGACGCAGCGGCAGGTGGTGCCCGTATCGAATCCTTCGTTTCTCGCGCTCACTGCCACGCATCTGTACTGCGTCGACGAGGATGGAGTCGGGCAGCTCAGCTCTTTCGGCATCGCGCTCGATGGCACGCTGACGGCGGGCAACTCGGTCCCCTCGGAAGGCGCGGCGCCGACGCACATCAGCGTGCATCCGTCGGGCAACTACGTGTTGGCCGCGAACTACGGCACGGGCAACGTTCGGGTGGTTCGCATCGCGGCCGACGGCTCGCTCGGCCAGATGACCGACCTGTTCCAAAGCCAGAGCAACGGCACCGGCGCCAATCAGTTTCGGCAAGACGCCGCGCACGCGCACCAGGTGCTCACCGATCCCGCGGCACAGCGCGTGTTCGTGGTGGATCTCGGCGCGGATCGCGTGAACGTCTTGAACTTCGATCCAGCCGGCGGCGTGCTCACACCCAACGAGGTGCCGTTCGCATCGCTGGCCTCGGGTTCGGGCCCGCGGCACATGGTCTTTCACCCCAGCTTGCCGCGCGCCTATGTGCTGAGCGAGCTCACGTCGACGATCACCGTCTTCCAGTACGACGCCGCGCGCGGCTCGATGATCTGGCTGCAGACCATCTCCACGCTGCCCTCGCGCTTCAGCGGCGACAACACCGCAGGCGAGATCCGCATTCACCCGGAAGGCCGCTTCCTCTACAGCACGAACCGCGGGCACGACAGCGTGGCGCTGTTCGAGATCGACGAGACCACCGGCAAGCTGGAGTCGAACGGCTGGGAGAGCAGCGGCGGACAGTGGCCGCGCGGCATGAACATCGATCCTTCGGGCAGCTTCCTCTACGTCGCCAACCAGAACACGAACAACATCGTCGTGTTCCGCATCCAGCGCGGCGGCCGCCTGTCGGAGAGCGCGCGCGTCGACACGCCGACCCCGGTCGACATCGAGTTCGGTGCAGTCATCAGGCGTTGATCGCGCGCTGCATGCTCCGTCGCCGCGGCCCGAGCAGCCCTCGGGCCGGACGCACGGCGTCTTCCGGTTGCTTCGCGAACCAGACAAGCTCGCGTTCCACGCTGGCGACCAGCGGCACGCGCGCGCCGAGCCAGCGATCGCAGAACGCGCTGAGCTCGGCGTGTCCTCGTTCTCTCGCCGCCTGACCCAGCAACACCACCAGGTCCACGCCGTGGCGAAGCCCGATCAGCGTTCCACGGTAGGAGCGCTCGGAACGTACGAGTCTATCGAGTAGATTGTCCCGCGCTTCGGAGAGCAGCGCGCCGACCGCGGCGCCTCCCGGGCTCGTCGGCAAGCCGTGCGCGTGCGCCACGCGCGGCAACTCCGCCAGAAAACCTTCGGCCTGGCGCGAGATCTCGCGCAGCGCGACAGCCGGAGTCGCCTCACCGAGCCGTTCTGCCTCACGCCGGCAGTGCTTCACCGCAGACGTTTCGGTCTGAAACAGCTCGCGAAACAGTCCAACCAACAACTTCTGTAGTGCCCTTTGGCGCCTCGCGGTACGTGCCTGGTCCATGCCGCCGGCAGCACGCAATAACCAGACCGCAGGTGTTCTTCACTGCACCACGGCCGAGAACTCGTGGGTCTTCAGCCCCATGCCGCCGGTCCAGATCTCGAAGCCGGCGAACACGTTCGTGAGGTACCACGAGGCCTGGATGGCCTTCTCCGGGCGCTTCACCGCGTCCTGGATGAAGGCGTTCAGGTCGTAGTTGATCGAGCCCAGCATCGACGTGCGCACGTAGGAGATGCACGGCTTGCCCATCTGCTGCCCGACCCACACGTCCCAGGTACCCTCGACGCCGGGGATCGTCACGCCCGACTGGGCGATGGTGTTGCCCAGCGGCTGGACGTTGGCCGTCTTGTACAGCCAGACCATCAGGTAGCCGCCCGAAGGAGCCCCCGAGTCCCCACCGGCGTTGGTGCTGAACCACACGTCGTAGGCCGCGTTGTACGTGCCGCCGACCGAAGGCCCGCCGTTGTGCGACCAGTTGGTCTTGACGCTGCCGAGCGTGCTGACCTGCTTGGGCAAGCCACTGCCGTTGGTGGTGTGGCCGTTGTTCGAGCCGATGAACACGGAGGGATACGAGCTGGGCGCGCCCGTCGTGGGGCTGCTTCCCATGTGCGAGGTGACTTCGAAGCTCGTGCCGTTGTAGCTCACGGTCTGACTGCCACCGCCGCCCCACACGTTGTTCTGCACGATGTACTCCTTGCTGTCGCGCGTCACCGTGTGCCAGTCGAAGTTGCCGCTCAGCATGCCCGCGCCCATGCCGGGCCCCCCGCCGCCGCTCGAGCCCGGCATGCCCGCAGTGCCCCCGCTGCTGCCAGCTGCGCCTCCGCTGCTGCCCGCGGTCGGTGTGCCGCCCGTGGCGTCAGCGCTCTCGCCCACGTTGTTCAGGCAGAAGTTGAAGGGCACGGCCGCGGAGGTTGTGCCCGGCACGGTGATGATCACGCTGGAGATCGGCTCCTTGGCGTAGGCCGTTCCGGAATTGTCCCAGCACTTGGTGTTGAACGCGGTCCAGGGCATCAGGCCACCCTTGCCCGCGACAGGAGCGCACCAGCGGTGCTCGGCATTCATGTCTCCGTCGGGCGCCTGGACCTGAACGCGCAGGATCGCGCTGGTCGTATTCATGATGTCCACCATCAGGCCGGAGCCTGTGGGCGTGACGGTCATGAGCGGGGCATCCATCGTCGCGGCTTGGTTCAGGTTCACGCCCAGCATGCCCACAGCGCTGTAGTCGGTCGTGGCAGCGACCGAACCCATGACACACAGCGGTGCGCCGGCCGCTAGACCCGCGAAGTTCATGGGCATGATGGTGCTGCCCATGCCCGTGGCCGCAGTCCACGCGTAGCCCTTCCAGGCGCCGTTCACGAGGTAGCCGCCGCCGCTGGTCGGCGCGCCGCCGCCAGCTGCAGGCATTCCCGTGCCCGTGCCAGCGGTCCCGGCCGACGTGCCTGCGGTCGGCGTCGCGCCATTACCCGCGGCCGTCGCCCCGCGTCCAGCTCCCGTCGCGGTGGTACCCGACCCGGCCGTTGCAGGCGTCGCTCCGGTTCCACCCGTGGCGCCGACGCTGCCAGCTGCCCCCGGAGTTCCGGGCGGTTGGCCAAAGGCCCCCATGCCTGCGTTGTTGCCGATGGCCCCGACCCCCGAACCAGGCGAATCGTGTCCACACGCGGCGACGAAGGTTGCGGCGGCCAGTAGCGCGAAGTAGCGGGCAGGGTTCATGCCCGTACGGTGAGAAGCGCCACCGACGTCGGGTCAAAAGCTGGGCACGAATACCCATTCGGGAACTCGAGTCGTCGCTCGACATGCTCGCGCCGGAAGCCTGTGCGCCACGCGCTCGGCTTGCAGCCATCAGCTGCGGAGATCGGAAATCCGCCAGCAATGTCGTGCATTGCCAAGGTGTTGCGCTCGGAACTAACGTCCACATGCATGAAGTGGATCGTGTTCACGCTGTGCTGTGCGCTGCCGGCCGCGCGCGTGCTGGCTGCACCGTTCGAGCTCGCTCCGGTCTCGAACGGCACGGTGAACACGCGCTTCGTGCAGCTGAGCGACGGCAAGTTGCTGCTGCTCTGGACGGGCGGTGACGCGGTGACCTGGACGCAGCGGCTCGACGCTGCGAGCGGCGCGTTGGTCGGCGAGGCGGCGCGTGCGGGTCAACTCAATGCGCGCGAAGTTTCGACCGTCAACGAGCCGCGATCGGACGCCGAACCGCGTGTGCTGGCCTTACCCGAGGGCGACGTCGCGCTGATCGGGCTGCTGGCCGACGGTCGCTTCACCTTCGCGCGCGGCTCCGAGGTTCCGGCGCGGCGCGTGGCCGCACGCGTGCTGTTGCCCAAGCCCGAGCGTACTTCGCGGGTGCAGGGGTTCGCGGCGACGGCGAGCGCGCAGGGTTTCCTGCTCGCGATCCTGCGCGCGATACCGGCCCCGGTAGGTCCGCAGATCCAGAGCGAGATCGAGCTCCACGCCTTCGGCCCTCGCGGCGAAGTCCTGCGCGAGCCGCTCCGCTGGCAGACCGAGCTGGGCTCATCACCGCAGCTCGGCGTGTGTGGAGGCGTGACCTATCTGGTATGGCGCGGCCTCTTGAGCGGCTTGAACGTGGCCACGTTCTCGAGCGCATTCGAGCGTTCGCCCGAGACCTCTCTGCGTGACAAGCGCGGGCAGGCCGTGCGCCTCGGCCTGTGGTGTCAGGACTCGGGAGCGCAGCTGCTGGGCGGCATCATCCCCACATTCAGCGAGGTACAGCGCGTGGCCCCGCAGTTGCGCATGCTGCCGCTGACGGCTGCTGGCATCGCCAGCGGTACGAGCTGGCGCAGCCTGCGTCTGCCGGGGGTCCCGCGAGCGAATGCGGTCGATCAACTGGCCTTGCTCGCGACCCCCGAGGGCCCAGCTCTCTTGCTCGCGCGCGGCCGAGAGACCGCCAGGGTGGGGCTGGACCTCTCGAGCTTCGAGCTGACCTCGCGCCAGACCGGGGCGCGCGGCGAAAGTTGCATGCCGCTGACGGCTGCAGCGGGCTGGGTGTGCGCCCAGGCCAGGACCAAGGGGCCCAAGGCCTGCCGCGAGCTGCGCACGCAGCTCTCGCTGGAGTGGAGCGGCATCGAACCCCCGCAGCCAGCCGCTGCAGGGTCCGCGGACGACTTCTGGGCCGCTCCGAGCAGCGACACCATCTCGAACCTCGACGCGCCTTCCGCCGCGCAGGCGACTCGGGATGCGCGGCGCGTCACGTGTGGCACCAAGGACTGGCTGCCGCTCCGAGAGGCCCTGTCGCGCTGGTGCAAGGGCCCCGGCCCGGACCAAGTCGAGGACCGTCGCTCGTTCTGCGACGCGAACGGGTCTTCCTCGCTGCTCTTTCAGGCCACACGTTGCAGCACGGCGCCCTTGCCTTGCGCCGGCTCTTCGCGCGACGACCCGCCCTACGTGAGTCGCGACGCCTACGAGCTCGGCGAGGACCTGGAGTTCGGCTTCATGCGCTGCTGGGTCCACTTCGCGCGCAGTGCTGGCGAGTGGGCCGTGACGCGCAGCGAGTGCCGGGAAGACGAGCCGATGGATTGAGCGCCTTCGGGCGGTGGACTCCACCGGGCGGCCGAACCCCGACGCGATGCACGGGTCGTACGCGAGCACGAGACGCGCCTTGCAAGCCCGGGCGTCTTCGTGGCACACCGCCAGGTCTGTCTGGAAGGATCCGCGCGCGCTTGGATGCTCTGCACGTCCACGATTCGAAGCTGACGCTGGGTCTAGCTGCCTCCGCCCGCCTGCTACTCCGGATAGCACCGCAACTCGTCACGTTGGGGTTGCTGGCCTTCGTCACGGGCTGGGTCAGCTGGTACGCCCCGTACAACAACGGTCCCGCGATCCGCTCGGACGGAACCGGCTATCACCTGTGGACCCGAGCGCTGCTGGATCGCGACTTGTCGTTCTGTCGCTGGATCCACGACCCCGAGCGGCCGTTTAGCGTCGAAGAGCAGTCCCCGACGTTCTGTCAAAACAAGTACCCCCCAGGTTTGGCTCTGATGCGGCTTCCCATCATGGCCTTCCTGGTCGATCGCTCCGATCCCGCAAAGCTGGCCATCACACCCGAGGAGCACTTCGCGTCGCAGCTATTCGGTGGTGCAGTGCTGTGGCTGCAGGCCGCATTGCTGGTCTGGGCAGCAACCTTGCTGCGACTCGCACCCTGGCGCTCGTGCCTCGCGATCGTGCTGTGCGTGTTCGGAACTGGGCTGTTTCACTATGCAACGTACGACGGATCGTTCAGTCACGCCTACTCGGCGTTCTGGTGCGCGGTCCTGTTGTGGGCCGCCGCGCGTGAGCACGCGCTCGGCCGGCCGATGCCCGCGAGCATCCTGATCGTCTCGTCGTTCTTCCTGTTCGCGCTCCGGAACACCAACGTGCTGCTCTTGCTCGAGCTGTGCGCGGCATACGTCATCTGGCGAGCTCCGAGCTTGACGCGCCGCGAGCTGATCCGAACCAAGCTCGTGCCGGTGGCGATCGGCGCCGGCACGATGATCGTGCTCCAGCTCGCGTACAACAGCTATGCCCAGGGCCGGTTCGCGGTGAGCAGCTATAGCGGCGAGACCTTCCAGTGGGACAGGCCGATGCAGTGGCCCGTGCTCTTCAGCTACGAGCGCGGACTCTTTACCTACTATCCGATCTTCGGCCTCGCGCTGATCAGTGGGTTCGCGGTGCGAAGCTCGCGCAAGCTGACACTCCTGCTGCTCGCGCTGGTGCTCACGTACATGACGCTGTACGGCTTCTGGGGCAGCTGGTACCTCGGCGGCGGCATGGGGCACCGCGGCTTCGTCGAGCTGGTCCCGCTGGTCGCGTTGGTGCTCTGCGTCGCCTGGAACCGCTTTCGCTGGCCCGTCCTCGCGCCGTCGATCGCGGGCGGGTTGCTCTGCGCGTCGGTGACGCTCCAGATCATGCACGCGTATTGGATCGGTGAGTTCAGGTGTGATCACGAGACCGAAGAGAACTACTGGAGGCAGCTGTCGACCTTCCAGTCCTATCTGACCGGCGGGACCGACTGCCGGCCCTCGCGCTGCGAGCAGGGCCACTGCACGCTCGAAAATGCGTCGCAATTCACCTTCTGCATCGCAGGCTTCAAGCATGCAGGCAATTGCGTCGAAGGCACGTGCGCTGCCGCAGTAGCGCTGCGCTCGGTCGCCACCAACCGCTACGTCTCCGCGCAGCCACCCCGCCGCAGACGCCCGCAGCCGCTCACCGTCGAGGCGGAGAAGATCGGCAAGCCCGAGGTGTTCCTCATGCTGCGTGTGCCCAACCAGCCCGGCAAGCGGCGCTTCATGTCGCGCTTCACCGAGGCCTACATCACAGCGCCGCAGAACGACCAGGGCGAGCTTCCCTTGAACGCCAGCGAGCGATCTGCGGGCGCACGCGAAACCTTCGAGCGCCGCGGCGTGATGAACAGGTTCGCGCTCAAGGCCTGGAACGGCAGGTTCGTGTCCTCGGTCGCGGCCGACGGCCCCCCACGGCTCGAGGCCAGCGCCGAGAGCGCGCGCAGCGGCGAGTTTTTCGCGCTCGAACGTACGCGCCCGTAAGTCTGCCCCAGAAATAGCGCGTCGCTTCCAGTGTCCGTATGCTGGCCGGAATGGCTCCGGTCGTGATCGTGGGTGCCGGCTCGGCTGGATGCGTGCTGGCAAATCGTTTGAGCGCGCGGGGTGACCGCGAAGTGATCCTGCTCGAGGCGGGCCCCGACTACACGCCCGAGGCGTTGCCGTACGACCTGCGTGACGGCACGCGCAACTCGATCCTGGATCACGACTGGTCGTACGTGCACAAGCCCAGCGCCTACGCGCGCCTGACAGTCATGCCGCGCGGCCGCGTGGTGGGCGGATCGTCGGCCGTGAATACCTGTATCGCGTTGCGCGGTCAGCCCGAGGACTTCGACGAGTGGGCGGCGCTCGGGCTGTCCGAGTGGTCGTTCGAGCGCTGCCTGCCTGCGTTCTGCCGGCTCGAGCGCGATCTGGACTTCTCGGACAGCTACCACGGCACGAGTGGCCCGATGCCGCTGCGCCGGCACACCCCGTCCGAGCTCGTGCCCTTTCAAGCCGCCTTCATCGCGGCCTGCGAGGAGCTCGGCCTGGAACCGTGCGCGGACAGCAACGCGCCCGGCAAGGCGGGCTTCGGGCCGCACGCCATGAACAAGATCGAGGGCCGGCGCATCAGCGCGGCCGAGGCCTATCTCACCGCAGCCGTGCGCGGCCGACCCAACCTCAGCATCCGGCCGGGCGTGCTGGTGCGCCGGGTGCTGTTCGCGGGCCGCCGGGCCTGCGGCGTCGAGATCGAGGTAGGGGGCGAGATCGAGCGCATCGATGCCGGGCTGGTCATCATGTGCGCCGGCGCGTTCAACACGCCCGGCATCCTGCTGCGCTCGGGGGTCGGGCCGGATCGGGAGCTGCGGCGCTTGCAGTGCGAGCCCGTGCTCGATGCTCCTGCCGTCGGCCACAAGCTGCTGGATCACCCCGGCACGGGCATCTTCGTGCTCGCGCGGCGCGGCGTCGTGTCCGACCGCTCCCACCCGATCATCCAGACAGCGTATCGCTATCCGTCCGGCATGATCGCGCACCGCGCAGACATGATGCTGCAGCCGCTCTCCTTCACGTACGTGCAGCGGCTGCCGATGTTCGCGATGGTCGCGCAAGTCGGCAAGCCGCGCGGCTTCGGCCGGCTGCGCTATCCGAACGCCGATCCACGCTGCAGTCCGTTCCTGCACTCCGACTTCTTCGTCGACAAGCAGGACCTCGAGATGGCCGCCGACGCCCTGCGCCGCTGCCATCAGCTGCTCGAGACCCGAGCGCTGTCGAGCTTCGGTCGCGCGGTGCTACCCTGGCCGGCGATGTTGCGCAGCCGGAGCTGGTTGAACCGCGCCTTGAACGTGCTGTGCGGCTCGGGCTACCACCCGTGCGGCACCGTGCCGATGGGCATTACGCCGGGCGAGCACGCCGCGGTCGACGCGCACGGCCGGTTCTTCGGGCTCGAACAGCTGCGCGTGGTCGACGCCAGCATCATGCCCACAGTGCCGTCCAGCAACATCCACCTGCCGACGCTCATGGTCGCCGAGCGCATGGCGGAGTGGATCGACGCCGAGGTGTGATCACTACATCGGGGAGCGCGTGCTCATGCGCCCAATCACGCATTGCTCCGAGAGAGTCGACATGCGCGGCCAGTACATGCCGTGCAGGATGCACATCTCGTTGGTCTCGGCGCTGTTGCCGAACTTGTAGGTGTTGTCGCTGTCGTTCTGGAAGTCGCAGCCGAACGTGATGCGCGTACCCTCGTGGAGCTCGAATTCCTCGCCGACCGGATACTCCTTGGCGCGCGGTTCGCTCCAGTTGGTTTCTTCGTAGATCGGCGAGCCGAGTTTCTCCGCGGCCTCTTCATCGGTCGTGCTGACGACGAAGTTCACGCCGCGCTTGTGCATGTGGGCCCAGAGCAGCGCCAGGTTGATGTCCTGCGGCAGCGGGCAGCTCATGGTCACGCTGGCCTTCGAGTGCGGCGGGATGTTGATGTTGGTGTTGTTGAAGTAGATCGTGCCGGCCTCGACCTTCACGTCTTTGACGTCCATCGTGTGGAGCGTCATCTCGACGTGTGCATCGATGTCCTTGTCGGTGAAGTTGATGTAGTGGCTCTGCATGATCATGACTTCGCCGGGCTGAAACTTGTGCGCGATGCCTTCCGGCAGCTGGCGATGCTCGTTCGGCTGCTGCGCCTCGTAGTAGTCGCCGCGGGCGTGCGAGAACCAGGCCGCGTCGTTGCAATCCCAGGTGCCCGTCTCACCCTCGGGCACTTGAGTCAGGTCCGAGCGGTAAACCAGCAGGTGGTGGCTGCCGGGCGTGTAGTGAGAGTCGACGCTGGGCACCGCGATCACCCCGCGGTCCGCCGGCACCTGCGCGTAGACGCACTTGAACTGTTCCTCGCCCGCCGGGATGGTCGCGTCCAGGTTGAACGTGACGTCGCCGTTATCGGAGATCTGTCCAGTTCCAGTGGTTAGCGCATCGTCGTCCGAGTCGCCGTCGGGCGAGTCACCGTCGGCCGAGTCGTCGCCTTTCATGCCGTGGGCCTTCTTCGTGCTGTGACCTGCCGGCGTATCGTGACTGGAGACGCAAGCAATCAGGCAGGCACAGATCGAACACACGACTGACAAATGCACCACGTTTCGCATACCCCGTGAGTAGCTCAACGCGTGCTTTTGGACCACGCGAATCGCGACGCCATCAGCACTTCGAAGCAACCTTTTGCGCGCCGCAGATACGCCCACGCCACGCTCAAAACCGCGTGTGCCAGTTCGCGTTGCGAGCTGCAACAAGAATGTGCTCCAGCTCTCAGGGCTGGTGCAGTCTTGCGATCAGCTCGCCGCGCGAGCGGCTCCCCGACAGCCGGAGCAAGCGCGTCAGCATGCGTTCGACCGTGACCTCCGCGCAGCCGATGGCTGCAGCGATCTCCTTGTTGCTGCGGCCCTGCGCGACGCGCTCGAGCACGGCGACCTGGCGCGGGTTCAGGCCCCATAGCCGGCTCTTGCTGGCGATCGCTCGCTCCACGGTACTGTCCAGCGCCGAACCCGCGCGAAGCACGAGCGAGAAGCCCGGACAACCGCGCGCATCCAGCCTGATCACCTCGAAGCCCGGATGCTCGGTGCCCCTGGCGATCGCGCCGCGTAGCGCAGCCAGCGAGCTCAGCCCGAGGTCGCTCTCCAGCCAGGTCGACGCGGCGCCGTTGGCAGCTTCGACCCGCCCCGCTTCGGACAGCACCAGCGCGGGCCGCTGCAGCGTCTCGAGCAGACACTCGAACAGCGAGCGATTCAACGCCGCCGACTCGCGGTTCCACTCGCGCAGCAGCACGCGCCGCAAGGGTTCGACCTGCGCCTGCAGGACGGCGGCCTCGCGCTGCTCGAACGGCTGCTCTCGCAGCACGCCGACCCAAGCCAGGAGGCGCGGGCCGTGGCAGATCAACGCGCGCAGCTGGTCACAATGCGCGAGCGCGCCGAACAGCTGACGATGGCGCTCCTGCGCCTCGGGCGAGGCGCGCAACTCCATGCGCGTGAGTGCCCGGTTGCGCTGTTGGGCCTGAACCGCGAGTGGATCGTAGTCCCAGATGGCACTGCTCGACGCATCGTCCAGCGCGCGCTTGAACTCGCGACTGCGCTGCTCTCCGCGCGCGCCGACCCAGACGCAGCGCGTGAGCTCCCAACCTTCCGCGCCTAATTGTGGCGAGTAAAGGATGGTTGCGTCCGCGCCCAGGGTCTCGCCCACGTGCTCGAGCGCGTGGCGGCATTCGAGCTCGATCTCGGGCGTAGCGGCTAACAACGCGGTGCGCAGTGCAACGGTTGAGACCTCATCTACTGTGCGCGTTGAGCCCGCGTGCAGGCTCGTGCGACGCGCAACTTGTGCAACTTCACGTACAGCATCCTGCTCTCGCATATCTAAGGCCCCTCCACGAGCATTTCGCCGCGAAAGACACCTCGGCTCCCCGTTCCACAGCAAACGGCGTGCCGTTCGGAAACGCGTCACGCCAAGCGATTCCATCTTGGGAATTCGGCTCGCAGCTGACGGCGGCGACTATCCCGCCGGCGGGGTCGACTGCCCGCGCCGAGTGCGCCGGCGCAGGTGCTCGCGGATCGTGAAGTCGACCGCGCCGTTGAGCCAGGAGTCGAAGCTCTGCGCGCGCTCGCCCAGTCGCTCGCGCTGCACGAGGTAGCGTCGCAGGTTGTGAAAGCCGTCGCGTGACAGCCGCTCGAGGCTCGAAGTGGTGACCTCGGAGACGTCGTCCGGCGCGCGCGACAAGTGCCGCGCGCGCATGCTCTTGTGCGAAGCCGCCATGCGCCGAATCTGCGGTGCGAGCGCGCCGACGAGCTGGGGCCACGCGGCTCGATCGCCTGCGACCACGCTGCGGATCAGCGAATCGTAGTCGTCCACGGGGCTGCGTCGACGGTATCCGATACCGCCGGCGGTTACGAGCGCGGCGCCGATCCTGCTCTGCAGCTGTGCACACCTTGTGCGATGGCCGAAAAACATTGCCAAAATCCGTCACGGACTCGCCGCCGCGGGCTGCTCTAGGCTTGCTTTGCGGGCGTCTCCTGGCGAAATTGGCGCATGATGCCAGCCCGCGTGCGCAGCGTGCTCGCCCGCGTCGGCGGCGCCGTGCTGATCGTATTGGCGGTGGCCTTCGGACCCGCCACCGGGGATGGCTTGCGGGGTGATGCGTTGCCGCTGCCCTCGGCTGCACCGCGCGTGGAACCTCAGCCGCTCGCGCCGACGCGGCTCGATTGCCAGCGAGCCGCGCTCGGCCTGCCGGAGCCGGTGCCTCGCCCCCCGGCACCGTTTGGCAATGCGGAGCTGCGCGATCCCAGCGGCAACGCGCTCTCGAGCTTCTACGGCGCGCTGGCCGCTGCGGGCTCCGGCCGCGGCGTGGCGCGTATCATGTACTTCGGCGACTCCCACGTGGCCGCGGACTCGATGACCGGCCGCATCCGCCACAACCTCCAGAGCCGCTTCGGCGACGCCGGTGTCGGCTTCCTGCTGCCGGCCAAGCCCCTGAAGTGGTACGCGCACTCGGAGGTCGAGCTCGGCCAGGCGCAGGGCTGGGACGTGCTGGCGGTCCGCAAGGCGCACGACCTCGAGCGCCGCGTGGGGCCGGCGGGCTTCGCCCTGATCGCTCAGACCTCAGCCTGGGCCACCTTCCGGCTGCGCAGCAGCGATGTCGGGGTCAATCGCCGCGCACGGCTGCAGGTTTACTTCCTCAAGCAGCCAGCCGGTGGCCACGCCAGCATCATGCTCGATGGGCAGGAGACCAAGGGTTTCTCCACGTCCGGTACCGGCCTGGAAGAGACCGCCGGCTACTACGAGAGCCAGCTGCGGCGCATGCCGGACGAGGTCGAGATCGGTGCGCTGGGCGACGGCCCGGTGACGCTGTACGGGTTGACGCTCGAGCGCAGCGGGGCAGGCGTCGTGCTCGATACGCTCGGCATCCCCGGCGCGCGCGTGAAGGATCACTTGCTCTGGGATGACGAGATGTACAAGGAGCACCTGATCAAACGTCAGCCGGACCTGGTCGTGCTCGCGTACGGGACCAACGAGGGGACCGATACCGGCGAGCCGATCAACGCCTACGAGACGAACCTGCGGCAGGTGCTGCGGCGCGTCCACGAGGCGGTGCCGACGGCGAGCTGCCTGTTGGTCGGGCCGACCGATCATCCACAGCGCGCGGGTAGGGCGTTTCGCCCACGCAAGCGCACGACGCAGATCATCGAGGCCGAGCGCAGGATCGCGGCGGAGAATCGCTGCGGCTTCATCGACCTTCAGGCGGTGATGGGCGGCCCGCTGTCGATGGTGCGCCTGGTCTCGGACCACTACGCCGGTGGCGACTACACGCACTTCACGCGCCGCGGCTACGAGGCGCTCGCAGACGCCATCAGCGGCGCGATGGTCAGCGGCTTCAGTCGCTGGCAAAAGGCGGCGTGTCAGCAGATCGAAAAGGCCGGCCTGCCCTGACTCACAACGTCGGCGCCTTCTCCGGCGCATAGAAGCCGCGCAGCAAGCCCGCGTACGCCTCCGCCCCCTGCGGCAGCAAGTGGTAGCCGTCTTTGCGGAACCACTCGGGGTGCCCCTCGCTGTAGCTCAACCAGTCGACCAGGTGCACGCGCGAGTGCTTGCGGACACCGGCGTTCAACACCGCGTTGTTCGGATCTTGCCAGCGCCGCGGCACCTTGGTGTTGACGAACACCACGTTCGGCACGTCTGCGAGCAAGTTCATCATGGTCTCGAACTGGTGCTCGCGCAGCGTGCCGTTGTTGCCGATGTGCACGACCACCAGCGGAGGCAGCGGGCCCTCCGCGCGCAGCTGCTGCAGCAGATCCACCACCGCCGAAGCTTGGCGACCGACCATCGCGTCCACGGTGATCTGGGTACCCGGTGCCTTCATGTGCCGCGCCGCGCCCAACATGACCGAGTCGCCGATCGCCAACACCCGGGACGGGCGCGGCGCTATCGAGCTCGGCGCAGGGATGGGCGCCACGCTCGATAGATGCGCGGTCGTGATCGCGGGCGGCGGCGGTGCGGGTTCGGCTGGTTTCGCCTGTGGCTTCGTGGGCTCGGGCGCCGCGCGCGCCTTCACCGCGATCGGTTCGGTCAGCACGTCGTCGACCGCGACTTCTGCCTCGGGTGGCAGCGCGGTGCCTGCTCCTCCCGCCGGCTTGGCGAGCCACACGTCGTCGCTGTGCGGCTCGGCCTGCGGGCTGCGCGCGGCGCCGACCTCGATGCACAGCGCGAAGATCGACAGCGTCCAGGCTCCGAGCAGCGCCCAGCGCAGCGGTCCGTGATCGCGCGTCAGGTATGCCCACAAGCGGCCCAGTGCACCGTCGCGCACGGGCGACTCGACGAAGCGATACGACAGCTCCGCGCAGATCAACGCGATGCTCAGCCGTAGCAACAGCGCCGGAAAGCCGGTGAGCGACATGTCGAGCTCGGGCCGGCTGACCATGAACACCGGGAAGTGCCAGAGGTAGAGGCTGTACGAACGCAGGCCCAGCCAGCGCAGCGGCGCCGTACGCAGCACGCGGCCGACGATCGGCGAGTCCTGCGCCACCGACGCCGCGATCACGGCCGCGGTCAGCACCGCGATCGCGAAGAAGCCGCCGAGGTAGAGCGGCGGATCGAACTCGTCCACCACGAAGCAAGCCGCGATCAGGCCGCCGAGCCCGACGATGCCCGCTGCCTCGCGCAGCGTGGCCCACCAGCTGACCGGCGAGATGTTCGCCGCCATGGGCTGCAAGAGCGCCAGCGCAGCGCCGAGCAGGATGCCGCTGGCGCGCGTGTCCGTGCCGAAGTACAGCCGCGACGGATCGACGTCTGGGCTGAACAGGTACGCCATCCAGGCCGCGGATGCGCTCGCCAGGCAGACCAGGAACGATACGGCGAGCCAGCGCGGGATGCGCATCAGGAACATCGAGAACACCGCGGGCCACAGCAGGTAGAACTGCTGCTCGATGGCCAGCGACCAGAAGTGCTTGAGCAGTGAAGGCCGCCCCGCCTGCTCGAAGTAGCTCTTGTGGTCGAAGATGAGCACCCAGTTGGCCGCGTAGCCGAGCGCCGCGATCGCGTCGCCGCGCAGCGTGGCGAGCTCGTCCGGCAGCACGTAGGCGCAGTACAGCGTGACCGCGAAGATCACCGTCCACATCGCTGGCAAGAGGCGGCGCGCGCGGCGTGCCCAGAAGTCGGCGATGTCGATGGTGCGCGTGCGCGAGTACTCGCGGATCAACAGCGAGGTGATCAGGAAGCCGCTGATGACCAGGAAGACTTCGACGCCGATGAAGCCGCCGGGCATCCACGGCATGTCGGCGTGGTAGAAGACCACGGACGCGAT
>DATEOF010000183.1:0-5234 GCA_035274465.1 Polyangiales bacterium | reverse complement strand
GCCGCCGCACCGCCACCACCGCAAACGCAGCCCCAACCGCCGGCGCCGACCACGCCGCCTGCCCAACCGACCGCTCCACCGAGCGCCCCGGCAGCGCCTGCGGCACCTGCGGCAGCAGGCAGCCCAGCGCCGGCCCCGAGCTCCACGCCGACGCTGCCCGCAGCTACGAAGACACCAGTCTCGCCGAGCCCGGCGCGAGCAGCCAGTAGCGAGGAAGCCGGCGGCTGCAGCATCGGTCGCGGCCCCGGCGCGGGTTCGCCTCAAATGCCGTGGGCAATCGGCATGATGCTGCTGGGATCGATCGTGCTCGTACGGCGTTCTCGGCGCAGGCGCTGAGCAGCGCGAAGTGAATCGTTGCGCCCCTCGGCGCGCTCGCCGTGCTACGCGCGAGCGCGCCGCGCTTTCCTAGCTGCCGTCACCGAGCCTGAGCGTGCGCCGGAACGGCAGCAGCTTCGCCAGCCACGCCCACAACCAGAAGACCTGCGGCTCGGGTTCCTCTTCCGCGGCCGCGTAGGAGATGCGAATCACGATCTGGCGCAGCGGACGTTCGTCGATCTCCGGCTCGGGAGCGGGATCAGGATCGAGCAGACGATAGCGGTTCTTGCCGACGCGCTCGAGCAGGTGGTCGTTGACCTTCGAGTAGTTTCGGAGTGCATCGTTGAAGCTCGCGAACGTGCGCCGATCGTCGGTCGTCATACCGAGATGCGCACGCAGGGTGGCGCTGCTGAACGGCTCGCCAGATCTCCCGATCGAGCGAATCGCGCTGGCTAGTTGTTCGTCGCTGACCATGATCCCTAGCGCGTAGACGATCGCGCCAGGATAGGCAAGAAATCGACAATCAGCGCCGGGTCCCCATGGCCCTCGCCACCGCGTCCCGGCACTCCACCAACACCTTCGCCAGTACGCTCGCCACCTCGAACCCTGCCTCACCCCGCTCCTCGCCGTCGCGTAACACGGCCACGCCCACCAGCCAGGTGACCCCCTCCTGGCGGTACGTCAGCAGGAGCGGCCGCTCCGCGTTTTCACTGCGCCAGGAGTGCGCGGTGCACGCGCGGCTCAGCTCGTGCTCCTCGTCACACGCGGGATCCACCAGCCTGCGCGCGAGCGCGTAGCTGTTTTCGTCCGGCTGCGATCCGGTGGCCGCCGCCTGCGCCAGGCCCTGTGCCGAGAGCAAGTACAGCGCGCCGTGTCGGGCCTTGGCCCGCTCGAGCAGCAGCGACAGCGCGGCTTGCGCGCGTTCGTTGGCGGAACGGCACACGCGCAGCTCGCGCAACAGGTCGCGGCCGCGCTCGATGCTGGTGTGCAGCGAGGTCGTGGTGGTGCTGCGCGCCAGCTCTTCGGCCAGCTCACCTGCCACCCGCGCGCCGGCTTGTCGCGCTTCCTGCATCAGCTGTTCGTACTTCGCCGCCAGCGCGGGATTGCCGTCGGTCTTCTTGTACTGCTGCCGGCAGAGCATCGCGTACTTCTCGAAGCTCGCCTCGTCGTTCTGGAGCAACGCCAGGCGCGCGCGCGCCTCGTAGGCCCAGCCCAGGGATGCGCCCTCGAAACCGCCTTCTTCACGCGACCGAATCACGCCGTCGATGCGCGTGCGTGCCAGCTCGTCCATGCACAACCGCGCCTCGACCAGGGCCAGCGGGACCTCGACGAAGTGCTTCATGTTGCCCAGACCGACGCGGTCCGCGTCTGAAAGCGCGCGCCGGCCGAGCTCGAGCGCCTCGTCGTAGCGCGTCAAGCTGGCGAGCGCGGTCAGGTGAGAGCCGATCAGCCGGCCCCACAGTGGGTAGTCGCCCGCGATGACCTGTTGGCCGAGGCCGACGTAGCTCTCCAGCGCCTGCGCCGTATCACCACACACGCGCGCATGCTCGGCGCGCGCAAACTCGTGGAACGGAGCGAGCGTCGGGTGGCGTCCCGCGAGCGCGCGCATCTCGGCGATGCAATGCCGTAGCGCGGTGACGTCTTCACACAGCGAAGCCGTATAGACGTGTTGAAACGCGGCACCTGCGACGAGCGGCGGCTTGCCCACGCCCTGCAACAACGTCAGCTCGATGTGCTTGCGGCAGCGCTCGGACTCGCGCGCGTTGCCGAACGCACCGTAGTAGATGTGGCGAATGGTCGCCGCGGGCACGCGCCAGGCCGGGATGCGCTCGAGCTCCGTGGCGTGCACCAGCGCCTGTGCGCGGCCGACCGCTGCGTCGGTGCAGCCGAGCGCGTAGTGCAGCATCTGCTTGCCCCAGGCCCGCGTCGTGTCGTCCATCAGCGCCGCGTCGCCGCGCTGCAAGAACTCCAGCGATCGCCGGTTCGACGCGATCGCCGCCTCGAACCGGCCGGCGACGAGGTCGCGCGTGGCCGGGATGACTTCGCGCTGGATGTGCTCGATCGCGAACGACAACGGCATGAACAGCTCGAGCGAAGGCAACAGGTCGAACAAGCGCGCGTCGCAGGTCTGACCCGCGAGCGCCGCGGCCTCGGTGGTCAACCAGGTCAGGCAGGTGATCGCCTCGATCGGCGTCAAGCAGCGCGCATGCTCCGGAGTGGCGTCGTAGCGGCGCTGCGCGAGCTCGAGCACGCGCTGCATACGTTCGTCCGGCTTCATGCCGGCGAGCTCGGGATCGCTCGCATCACACAGGCCGCTGTCCAGCTCCAGCTGTCCGAACAGCGCAGTCAGGTGCTCGCGCATGCGCGGCACGGTGAGGTCTTGCCCGACCTTCACCAGCTCGCGCAGCAACATGAACCAGTCGCGCTGAGAGCGCCGCAGGCCGGCACACGCGTCGACCGCGCTGGTGAGCATGGCAGCGTAGTCGCGTGGGCAACGATCCCAGCGCGATCCGTGCTCGAGCTCCGAGAGCAAGGTCTCGACCAGCAGGCGCGCGTCACCCGCGAGCCAGCCGTAGCGCGCGACCTCCAGGCGATCGCGGCCGTGCCGCGCCAGGGCCGCGGCGATGCGGCGGCAGATGCGCCTTCGATCCGCGGCCGACATGCCCTCGCGCAGCTTGCTCAACCAGACCTGGGCCTCGAATGCATAGTGCAGGCCGTCGCGCTGCAGGATCTGGCTCGACAGCAGCTGGTCGAGCGCGGCGCGCGCACGCTCGGGATCGGCGTGCTCGGTCAGCTCGACGAACGCACATGCCGGCAGGCCCGAGCCCTCCGCGACCGCGAGCGCCTCGGCGAGCTCGCGCGCATCGGGCGAAAGCGAGCGCAGCCGATGGCTGCGAGCACGGTTCAGCGACACCGGCAAGCGCGAGGCGTCAGTCGCCTCGGGCAAGAGCCACGCGCCCATGTGGTAGGTGGCCAGGCGTTCGTCCACCAGGAACTGCGCGAGGTCGACCGCGCCGCGCGGGCTGCCCTCGCACAGCTCGTGGATGCGCACGGCCAGGGCGCCCAGGTTGGGCACGTCGCCGAACATCGAGGCCAGCAGCGCGCGGGTCTCCTCGCCGCGCAATGGCCGCAGATCGAGCTCGCACGCCAGCTCGGCCAGCAACGTCAGCGCAGGTTTCGGGCCCGGCTCCGGCGCGTGCACATTGGCCACGCCGATCATCACGCGCAATCGCTCTGCCGCGTGGGCGAGCTGGGCCAGTGCCGCCTGGGAAGGTTCGTCCGCGCGCTCGATGTCGTCGACCAACAGCACCACGGGAATGCGTTCGGCACGCTCGCGCACCAGCTGGACGAATGCCGCTTGCAGCTGCGCGCGCTTGTCGCGGTCGTACTCCGGGTCGCCGCTCCCTTGCATCAGCCAGCGCAGCGATTCGGTCGAGGGCGGGCAGGCACAGGTGCCAGAACACGTGCACGTCCCCGCCATCGGCGAAAGTCGCGACAGCAGCTGCCGCAACACACCGTACGGCTGTGCCGAGCCGTCGGCGCGTGCGCTCGCGACCGAGGCGCCTGCGAGCTTGGCTTCGAGCGCAGCGGCCGCCAGCATGCGCGAGCGCCCGACGCCGGGTTCACCCGAGATCCAGATCACGCCGCCCTGCCCGGCGTGCAACTCGCGCAGCCGCGTGCGCAGCAGCGAGAGCTCGTTCTGGCGACCGACCAGCTCGGGCGTCGACAAATACGCGCTCGATACCGAGACCATCTCGCCACCCGGCAGGTCGCCGATCGCGCTCAGCCGCTCGAGCACCTCCGCCGCGCTGCGCGGACGCGAACCTGGCTCGAGGTTGAGCAACGACAACACCAGGTGATCGAGCTCGGCAGGGATGCCCGCGACGTAGGCCGACGGTGCGATCGGCGGCACGCGCCACAGCGGCGGTAGCTCGGCGATGCTGCGCGCCGGATACACGTGCTTGCCGGTCAGCGCGAAGTACAGGCTACCGCCGAGCGCGTAGAGATCGGTGCGCCCATCGAGCGTCTGCTGGAGCACCACCTCGGGCGCGACCAGCGGCGCAGTGCCGACCGTGTTGCGCGCGATGCCCATCGCCATCATGCCGCCGAAGTCGAGCAGCTTGGTGCAGCCGGAGTGCAGGCGCTTCAGGTTGCGCGGCGACGGATCGCGATGCAGCAAGCGCCGTGAGTGCAGCAGCGCCAGGGCCGAGCAGACGTCTCGGCCGAGCTCGCAGACCTCGCGCCAGTTGAGCGGCGCGATGCCCTGCAGATCGCCGCCGTCCAACCACTCCATCGTGTAGTACGGACCCGAGTCGTCGATGCCGAAGTCGTAGACCTCGACCACGTGCGGGTGCCGCAGCTGCGCGAGCGTGCGGAACTCCTGGTGGAACATCTCGGTCAGGCCGGCCGCCGAGCGCTTGTGCCGCGTGTCGAGGCGCTTGAGCGCCAGGCAGCGACCGTCGACGCGATCGATCACGCGGTGTACGGAGCCCATCCCGCCGTGACCTAGGAGCTCGAGGATCTGGTAGCGCTCGAGACTGGACTGCGTTGAAACTTCGGACATCTGACAACTTACTCGGGTTGATAATGCTAGCTCGGGTGGGCGGTGGGCGGGTAAGCGCAGCTGTCAGCTGCAGGCCTACATGCACAGCTAAGCTCGCGAGATCGCCCGGGTCTTTGGGTGGAAGGAAAATGCACGTGCCGCTGATGGCGGCGGCCGCCGATAGCTGCAGGGTGGCGGGGTATGATTGAGGAATGATGCGCTGGGTGTTGGGGTTGGGGCTGGTGATTGTGGGATGCTCGGGGGGAATGGAGGAGGCCGCTGATGGCGGCGGTGCTGGCAGTGGGGGTGGCATGGAGGAGCCCAGCGCGGGCACGGGCTCGGGCTCGGGCTCGGGCACGAACGGAGAAGCAGAGAA
>DATEOF010000182.1:0-3342 GCA_035274465.1 Polyangiales bacterium | reverse complement strand
GAACCCGGCAGCCCGGCGATGGCTCCGGCGGCGGCCGGTGCGATGCGGATGTCGGCGTCGTCGCTGCGGCCGGCAGGCGTCGGCGGCAACAACAAGCTCCTGGTCGGCGTGGTGGTGGGCGTGCTGCTCGCCGCGCTCGGCGCACTCGTGCTGCTGATGCAGTAGTGCTCGCTGCTGCGACAGGTGTGGCCGTGTCCGACTGGCCCGCCGCTGTCAGCTGCAGGAGGCCATACAGGCGTCGTGTTAGCATTGCTGACGCGTGGGCAATGCAGCGGCACTCCCCGAACCGGGTGACCTCGTCGGCGGCAAGTACCGCGTAGAGCGCAAGCTCGGCAGCGGCGGCATGGGCGCCGTGTTCGAGGTCACGCACCGCGTCACCCACAAGCGCTTCGCCGTGAAGTGGCTGCTGCCCGACATCGCGGCCAACGACGGCGCGGTCAAGCGCTTCATCCGCGAGGCGCAGGTGGCCGGACGCTTCGTGCATCCGAACGTGGTCGAGGTGTACGACCTCGGGCAGGACGACGGCTCGTTCTACATGGTGATGGAGCTGCTCTCGGGCGAGTCGCTGGCCGAACGCCTCGAGCGCGTGGGCCGGCTCTCGGTGCAAGAAGCTTGCGAGCTCCTGGTGCCGTGCATGGAGGGCGTCGCGGCCGCGCACGCCGCGGGCATCATCCACCGCGATCTCAAGCCGGCCAACATCTTCGTCTGCGCCGCGCGCGGCCGCAGCGCGGAAGAGGCCAAGGTGCTCGACTTCGGCGTCTCCAAGCTCAGCGCGAAGCCGGGCATCATCGACGCCACGCTCACCCACGCGGGCGCGCTGCTCGGCACGCCGCACTACATGGCGCCGGAGCAGCTGCGCGGACACCCGGTCGACCTGCGCGCCGACGTCTACGCGTTCGGCGTGATCCTCTACCAGGCGCTCTCGGGCCAGCGGCCGTTCGATGCCGATAGCTACGCGGATCTCGTCCTGCACGTCATGACCGAGCCTCCCAAGCCGCTGCGCGACCTGACGCCCAAGGTGCCTGCGGGCGTGGCCTCGGCGATCGCGAAGGCCATGTCTCGCGACAAGGAAGCTCGCTTCGCCGACCTCTCGCAGCTGATTGCGGCGCTCGAGCCGCACTACCGCCAGCGTTCTGTCGCGGCTACCAGCCGGGTGCATCAACCTGCGTCCGAGCACGAGCACGAGCACGAATCTCGGCTCGCCAACGAACTCCCATCCCCCGGCCCGTTCCACCTCGGCTCCCACCGCACCCAACTCTGGCTCGCGGGTGTCTTCGGCGCCCTGCTGCTGATCGCCTTCGTCGCAGCGGTCTTCTCCCGCCCGGACACCGCCGGCCTGCGCACCGACGTCAACGCCGCGCATCAAGTCCGTCCGACGCCCGAACCTGCCGCACCGGAGCCCGAACCGATCGAGCTCCACCTCGAGCCTCGAGCGGTAGAACCCGCGCAAGTCGAACCCACGCTCGCGCCCGAAGTCGCGCCGGAACCCGTGGCCCCAGCGGCGGAGCCCGAAGCCCCGCAAGCAGCAGCACCCGAGGCGCCCGCCCCAGTCGAAGTCCGCAAGCCGACCCGCCGACCGAGCAAGGCCGGCACCGCGCCGACACAACCGGGCGGTGTCCGCCCGCGAGTCGAACTCGGCGCCGGCGACTTCGAATAGCGCCCAGTCTCGCGAGATTCGCGCGGCCACGGGTGCGGTTTTTCGCTCCGTGTTCGCGTTCCTGTTCCTAGAGAGCCGATCCGCTAATCCGCGAGGGGATCGACGGCGGGGATTGCTCGTGATCTAAGGGGGCATGCGTTGGAAGCCCAAAAACACGTCTCAGGAGCGCGCAGTGGCCGCGCGACTGCGGCCGGCAAGCAAGTTCTATCGATTCTTGTGGGAGATCCGGACCGAGCTGTTTGCGGACGGGTTCGAAGACGTCCTGCTTCAGTCGTACCAGCCACGGGGTCAAGACCCATGCCCTCCGGCTTTACTGGCGATGGTGATGCTGCTGCAGCGATACGACGGGCTGAGCGACGCCGACACGGTCGAAGCCGCTGAGAACGATCGACGTTGGCAGTTGGTGCTAGGCACATTGGATCAGGACGGCGCGCCGTTCGGGCAGGGAAGCTTGGTCCGGTTCCGGACGCGAATGATGGCCAACGACCTAGACAAGAAGCTCGTGGACCGCACTGTCGAACTGGCGAAGAAATCGGCGGCATTTGGTTGGCAGAAGCTGCGCGTGGCGCTTGATTCGTCCCCGCTGCAAGGGGCCGGCCGGGTTGAAGACACCTGGAACCTGATCGGTCGCGCGATGGCCAAGGTCGTCCACACGGTGAGCCTCGTGCTGCAGGTTGAGGAGGCTGAAATTGTTGCGCAGGCCAAACTCTCCGTGCTCTGCGCTTCCAGCGTCAAGGCGGCGCTGGACATCGATTGGGACGATGAAAACGAGCGACATGCCGCATTGGAGATGCTGCTCGCTCAGGTTTCACGACTCGAGGATTGGGTGGACAATCGCGCACATGAGCAATCCGACAAGCCTCCGCTCAAGGATGCGCTAGAGCTGCTTGAGCGTGTCTGTGGTCAGGACCTCGACCCAGAGCCCCCCGACGGCAAGGCTCACATCGCCGATGGTGTCGCCCCAGAGCGCGTGATCTCGATCAGCGATCCCGAGATGCGGCACGGTCGAAAGAGCACAAGCAAGCGCATCGACGGGTACAAACGGCACATTGGGATCGCTCACGGCGTCATTCTGGCGACGGCCGTCGAGCCAGCGAATAAACCGGAGCATCTGGCCACTCACGAACTTTTGAAGCGAGTATCGAAGCACGGAGAAATCGTGGGGCTCGACATCGATCGGGGCTACCTTGCGAGTCCCGCCGTGCATGCATTGCATCGCTCGGGCGTGGCCGTGCACTCTCGAGCATGGCAAGGCAAACGCAGGGGCTTCTTCGCCAAAAGCGACTTTCGCATCGATTTGCGTCGTCGGCGCGTGACGTGTCCTGCAGGCAAAAGTGCCGCCATCAGAGATACAGGTCTTTGCAGGTTTTCTTCAGCCGATTGCGGCCGTTGTCGGATGAAGCCCCAGTGTGCGCCGGGTCCGTCTCGGAGCGTGAAGATTCACCGCATGGAGGACCTGCTGATCAGGCTGCGCCGGCAAGCGGAGACATCATCCGGCCGAACTGCCTTGCGATCACGCACGTGCGTCGAACACCGGCTGGCTCGGGTTGCCGCGATTCAAGGTCCAAAGGCTCGATATCGCGGCGTTCGCAAGAACGAGCTCGATCTCAACCGAGTTGCAGCGATCGCCAACCTTCAGGCGCTCGCTGCCCTCAGGGCAGCCGCTTAGCGGTTCGGCTCTCTAG
>DATEOF010000181.1:0-7308 GCA_035274465.1 Polyangiales bacterium | reverse complement strand
GTGCAGCCCGCAAACATCCACATCAACCCTAGGGCTGCGACCGGAGCGTAGCGACCCATTCTCGCTCGTTCCGAACGCGCAGGGCTGCGTTGCTCCTCCTCGAAATAGTCACCGCTATTCCTCGTCGTCGCGCCTTGCCCTGCGCGCCCGGCCCTGCGCGATAACCGACCAAAATCACCCGGGCGGAGGCCTAGGTGTCGTTCGGCTTCGGGCGTTCGGACGCCGCAGGCAAGAGCTCGTTGTTGATCGTCACCGAGCTGCCGTTGCGCAGCTTGAAGGCTCCCGTCACGACCACCTGCTCGCCGGGCTTGAGGCCCTTGACGATCGCCACGTAGTCGCCGCGCGTGGCGCCGAGCCGCACGAACTTCTGCTGGGCCACGAGGCCGGGCTTCTCTGCGGGCTTCTCGTCCGGCTTGTCCGACTTCGCTTGCTCGACCACATACACCGAGTCGCCGTAGGGCGCGTACATGATGGCCGTCGCCGGCACGACCAGCAGCTTCTCGTCGCGCGGCAACACCACCTGTGCGCGGACGAACATGCCGGGGCGCAGCTCGTTCTGCGGGTTCTCGAACGTGGCGCGCATGCGCACGCTGCGCGTCACCGGATCGACCTCGGGCTGGATCGCGCTCAGCTTGCCGACGTAGTCGGAGTTCGGATAGGCGTCGGTGGTGACCATCACCTCGAGGCCCACCTGCAGCTCGGACAGCCGCTGCTGCGGCAGCGAGAAGTCCACGTAGACCGGGTCGAGCGACTGAAGCGACAGCAGTACATCCCCGCTGCCCACGAACTGACCCAGGTTGATCTGGCGCAGGCCGACTCGACCGGTGAAGGGCGCGCGGATGGTCTTCTTGCCGATGATCGAGCGCAGCCGCGTGTTCTCGGCGTCGGCCTGCTTGGACTGCGCCTCGAGCGACGCGAACTGGGTGTCCGCGATGGCGCCCTGCTTTTGCAGGGACTGGCCGCTCTTCAGGTTGGTCTGCGCCAGCTTGCCGCTGGCGTCCGCCGCTGCCAGCTGCGCGCGCTCGGTGGCTCCGTCCAGCTCGAGCAGCACGTCACCCGCCTGCACCAGCGCGCCCGACTCGAAGGCGATGCGGCGCACCGTCCCGGGTACCTCCGCGGTCAACGTGACGCCTTGCACGGCCACGACCGAGCCGACCGCGTCCAGCCGCGGCCGCCAGGTGACTTCTTTCACTTCGCTGACAGCGACGGATTCGGGCGGAGGCCCGGCGTTCGAGGCCTGCGCCGACATCGCCTTGAACTGCATCGCCTTCACGCCGACCAGCGATCCGACGACGACGATCAGGCCCAGCGCAGTGATCAGGATCTTCTTCCACATGTCGTTGCTCTCAGCCGCATAACGGTCCGCAGCCCACTTGGTAGCGAGCGGAGCAAACGGCTTGTGGTTGGGGACACTGCCAGCCAAACCGGATCAGAGGCCGGCCCGAAGCGCCACAATTCCTGATGTATGGGACTTCGATCGCCCCGCAACAAGCCCCAATCTCACGAGGCGTGTTGATAAATTTCGCGCCGACCCACAATTTTCTCCAAGTTTGGCTCGGTCAGTCCGGCTCCGCTGTCGCCGCTGACAGCTGGCGCTCCAGGGTCTCGAACAAGATCCGGTTGCCGTCTTGTCGGTAGTCCGCGAGGCGCGCCTCGTAGCTCGGCAGGTTCTGGAGGAACCGCTCGAGCGTGGGCTGGTCGAGCCGCTCGGCGTGCGCGCCGTAGCCCTCGCGCTCCAGGTAGCGCGCGTTGATCACCTGCTCGATCTGGCCGCCGACCGGTAACGACAACAGCGGTTTGTGCAGGTACACGCATTCGCTCATGACGGTGAAGCTGCCGCCGCTGATCACGGCGCGCGATGACGCCATGTCGGTGATGAAGGTGCGCTCGTCGAACGCGCGGTAGCGCAGGTTGCCTTCGACCTGGTCCGCCTTGAGCTCGCGGCGCATGCCGTAGATGCGGCACGGCAGGCCGCTGGCTGCGAGCGCGGCGGGCAGCGCATCGTTGCCCTCGGCCGTTTGATACACCAGCAGGTGTTCTCCGCGCTCGGCCTTGGTCTCCAAGATCTCCGGCCGCAGCACGGGCGGCACCAGCGTGGTGCGCTCCTTGCGGATCGGCAGCTGGAAGAAGGTGGTGATCAGGTAGTGCGAGCTGAACGGCAGCTTGCTCTTCACGAACGCGCGCGCCAGCTCGAACTCTGCGCGGATGCCGTCGAGGATCTCGGGCGGGTGCAGGCAGCGGTTGATCACCTGCATGTTGTCGATCGACACGATCGGCAGGCGGTGTGCCTTGGCGTAGAAGTAGACCCACGACTCGAAGTCGCTGATCACGATCTCGGGCTTGAAGTCCTCGATCAGGCCGAAGTAGCTGCGGATCTGGGCGGGGAGGGCGACCACGCCGTCCAGCACGTTGGCGACCACCGAGCGGCCCATGCGCGCGCGGTTCTCGTCGTAGATGATGTGCAGGCCGTGGATCTTGTGGACCTCGTCGTAGCGCTTGGCCAGAAAGTCCGCGGCGCGCGAGGAGGCCATGATCTCGACCTCGTGTCCGCTGGCCACCAGGTGATCCAGCACCACCCGCGAGCGGATCGCGTGGCCCATGCCTTCGCCCACAACCCCGTACAAGATCTTCATGCGGGCGAGTATAGCGCCTAGTCAGTTCGGGGCGTGCAGTGCTGATTGTGACGCTGCCGTGACTCACCTGTTTGTCGGCAGTGCAATTCGTGCAGCTGACAGCGGCGGTGGATAACCTGTGACAAACGCCGGAACACTCTGCAACAACAGGTCTTTTTTGCGCGGTGTCGCAAAGCTCTGACGTGCATGAGCCCTGACTGTCACCTGACGCGCGCACGTATGAGTCATTCCTAGTGGGCGCGAGTACAGGCGCTGAAAGGTCGCAAGAATGTTTGATCTTGCTCATGTCACCGACATGCACCTGGTCGAGCCAAATTATCGGGCTCGCAGCGGCAGTGACTTGCAGCGGCTCTATTACTTGAGCACGGGTCGCCGGATCGACACCGAGGGCCGCTACCAGCGCGCGCTGGCCGCGCTGCAGACGGCCGGGCGCACCGCGGCCCACGTGGTGGTGACCGGGGACCTGACCGAGGACGGGGTGCCCGAACAGTTCGAGCTGCTGGCCGAGCTGCTCGCGGAGTCCGGGCTGGATCCCGAGCGCGTCACGCTGGTCCCGGGGAACCACGACCGCTACGTCGAACCCGACGAGTTCGAGCGCGCGCTGCGCGGGCCGCTCCGGACCTACGCTGCCACCAGCAACGAGGGGCGCGTGGTCGAGCTTCCGGGCGGCGCCTGGCTGCTGCCCGTCTCGACCGCCATCCCCCAGAGCTTTCTGCGTTCCGCCGGGCGCGTGTCGGACCTGGATCTCGAGCGCATGCAGCAGCTGGCGAAACATGCGAGGCGCGCGGGCAAGCTGGCGCTGGTCGCACAGCACCACCCGCCGCACGGCTACGGTCCGTCGGCCTGGAACTGGATCGACGGCCTGCTCAATGCCGCCGTCGGCCGCGCCTTGCTGGCCGCCAACGCCAAGCTGCACGTGTTGCACGGACACACCCACAAGCAGGTCAGCGAAGCCTTCGGCCCCGGCCGGCCGCCTCAGGCGCACTCGGGTGCGGCAGCGGTCGCGAGCGCGGACAACGTGCGCTTCTACCAGATCACGCGCGAGGCCTTGCTGCCTCAGGAGGGCGGGGACACCACCTTCAGCCGGCGCTTCCTCGGTTCTTCCACGAACCAGAACAGTATGATCAACGCCATCACCTGACAGCCGATCGACGAGCTGAACAGCACGGTGTAGCCCAGGCCGCTGGCGATCAGGCCGCCCAGCAGTGGACCGCTCGCCGCCATCACACCCTCCGCGGTGGTCGACAGCGCCAGGCGCATGGCCATGTCGTCGCGCGAGCCGAACTCGAGCACCATGGTGGTCACGCTCATCAGGTAGCCGGATTGCGCGGCACCCAGGCCACAAAACGCGATGAACAGCAGCACGAAGCCGTCGGCGTTCAGCAGCACGAGCGTCGAGCAGACCCAGATGCAGAGCGCGCTGATCAGGATCGCGCGAAAGCCGATGCGGTCGCCCGCGTAGCCCCAGAGCAGGTTTGCGGCCGTGTCTGCGCCCAGGTACGCCAGCGACAACAAGCCGAGGTTCGCGCCCGTGATCGCGATCGTCTTGCTGGCGAACAGGATGTAAAACGGGGTGGCGATGCGGCCCGCCACCGCGAACACCTGCGCGATCAAGAACTGACGCAAGCCGGGCGTGCTGCGTAGCAGCTCGGGAAACTCGCGCAGCCGCTGCTTGAGCTGCATCTGGCGCCGCACCGTCGGCGGCTCGGGCTCGCGCATCAGCACGTTCAGCGCGGTCAAGCCGAGGCTGGTGAGCACGAATGCCAGCAGGAAGGTCGCGCCATAGCCGTTGCCGAACAGGTTGGCGCCGACCAGGTAGCGTCCGGCCAGATACGACAGTCCGGCCGCGATCAGGCCGCCGGTCACGTTGCGCCAGGCCTGCAAGCGCCCGCGCATGTGCACGGGGATCACCTTGCCCAGCAGCAGCTGGAAGGCCACGCGCTGCGCGCCGGTGAACAGTCCGAGCAAGAACAGGAAGCTCAGGATCGCGACCAGCAAGTGCTGGCCCGACAGGAACCAACCCGCCAGCCCGATGCCCAGGATCTGAACGCGCATCAGCAGGCCCATCACGACGGCAACGGGCAGCACGCGCTTGCGGTGCTCGATCTGCGTCGCACCCACGATCGGCGCGAACACACTGCCGAGCGCGCCGAGTGCCAGGCCCAGGCCGACGACGGTCTTCGAGCCCGAGAGCGCGTGCAGGTACGCGGGCATGAAGGTCGGCGCGTTGACTAGCCGGAAGCCGGTCATGCCCAGCATGCCGTGCAGGTAATGCGCCGCGTAGTTGCGCTTCAAATTCGCGCGCACGAAGCGTTCGTAGTCGGCTTCTTGTTCTGCGAGCGAGTCGGGGATTTTTGCGGCCGCGTCCAAACGGCCAGTCATCCCGATTTCTGGGCTACGGGTCAATACCCCGCTGCGCCTGTTCGCCCGCCGAGCTGCGTCGGGCCGGGTCGTGCCCCTGTCTCAATCAGATGGTAGGGTGTCGCGATAAGGATCGGGGCGGTCCGCTGCGGGACGCCTCGAGACCGCTGCAGCTGAGGGCGGCAAGCGTGTTCAGACTCGTTTCATTCTGGAGGGTGCCGATATGACAGCTACGTCGAACAAAGTGCTTTTCGTCGTGACCAGCCACGATCGCAAGGGCAACAAGCCCAGCGGGTTCTTCCTCTCGGAGGTCACGCATCCCTACCGCGTGCTCGCCGACGCCGACTACAAGATCGACTTCGTCAGCCCGAAGGGTGGCAAGGCGCCGGTGGACCCCGACAGCCTCGACATGGACGACGGTGCCAACGCCGAGTTTTGGAACAACCCCGAGCTACGCGGCGCGGTGGAGAACACGAAGCGACCGACCGACGTGCACGCGGAGGACTACGCGGGCATCTTCTTTGCGGGTGGGCACGCGGCGATGTGGGACCTGCCCGACGACGCCGCGATCACGTCGCTGACCGAGCGCATCTACGCCAACGGCGGCATCGTCGGCGCCGTGTGTCACGGGCCCGCCGCGCTGGTCAACGTCAAGCGCCCGGACGGCGAGTACCTGGTCAAGGATCTCTACGTGTCCGCGTTCACCGACGAAGAGGAGCGCGCGGTCGGACTCGAGCGCGTGATCCCGTTCAGCCTCTCGGAGCGCCTGGTCGAACGCGGCGCTCATCACGATGCCGGGCCCAGCTGGCAGATCAAGGTGTGCGTGAGCGGGCGACTCGTCACCGGCCAGAACCCTGCCTCTGCAACCCGGGTCGGCGACGCGCTGCTGACCATGTTGCAGAACCACTCGCACTGACGACTCTAGGAGGGTCCTGTTCGGAAGCTACCGCAGCCCTTGCGGAATCGGGCCGGGGTCCGACTCCCGAAGGCCTCAGCTCGCGTGACGGCGGGGATACGCAGCATTCAGCTGGCGCTGAAGCTCCGCGACTTTCGCTTCGGCGCGTTCGGCGCGCTCGACCTGCTCGAACAACGACTCGACCGCGTCCACGCCCTCGAGACCTTCGACCTCGGTCGAACTGCGGCGCGGCCACGCGTAGGCGACCAGGGACACCCCGGTTGCGCTCACGGCCAGCCAGGCGATCAGCCCCGAAGCGTCGCGGAACGTCACGCCCGCAGTCGGCAACCGGATGAAGCCGTCGATCACGAACGCAAACGGCAATGCGAGCGCCGCCCAGCCCGTGAGCGTCGCGCCCGACGAACCCTGCCGCAGCAACGTTCCCGCACCCACGTAGAGCACTCCACACAGGGCTGCGAACGTCGGCGTGGACGTCGGCAACGGCAGCGGCGTGTGGATCGACGCTACGACCAGCATACAGGCGGCGACCCACACGGACGTGAGAGCGACGTGCGCGGCGCCGGCAGGCGCGCGCGAGAACGCGAAGAGCACGGCGCTCGAGATCACGACGCTCGTGACCGCGAGTGTCGCAGCCAAGATGTTCGCGGACGGGACGAGCACGGGCTGCATCCTCACGAGGCCTTGCCACGATGTGCTCAGGTCTTTGAGGAGCGACGGCTGGAGTGCCAGCACTGCGTCGACTGCCAGGAGCATCACCAGCAACGCGCCCAGCATCGTTGGGATCACTCGCCAAATGTCCGACCCACGCGCGCTCGAATTGTCCATGCGAACTCTCTCCTTGAGCGGCAATCCATCCAGAACTACTCAGACAGCATTTCCACGCGGGTGACGCTTTCACCCGCGCCAAGCTTCAGCGTGAACACTTTGCTCATTCCGAACTCGGCGTTCACGAGGCGCACGCTATGTTTGCCCGCCGGGAGCGAAATGCCGAATTGCGGCGTGTTGCCGATCAGCTTTCCGTCGATGAAGACCTGCGACCACGGCCGGCTGTTGATGCGCAGTAGCCCCGGCGTCCCGTTCGACGCCTTGGAGTCGGACTCGTCGTCCTCGGTGCTGCGCGCGGGCGCGGACGACACCCTGCGCTCTGACTTGGCGGCGCGCTCTTCGCGCCGACTCACCGCAGCGCTGCGGGTCTTTTCGGGGCGCGAACTCGTCTCTGCTCGCGGCTCGCTTTCGTCCGCCGAGCTATCGCGCGTCGAGCTGCGGCGGCGCGAGTGCTTGGCGCGTCGCTCGCTCGCGCGCTCTTTGGCAGCCGCGATTGGCGGCGACGCGATCGCGCTCGCCGTGAGCGGCGCGGAGGCAACCGCGCCCGTGGGCGGCGCGACCGGCGCCGGATCT
>DATEOF010000180.1:0-7669 GCA_035274465.1 Polyangiales bacterium | reverse complement strand
CGTCGTGCTCGCGCATTGAGTTTGGGGGTCATGCGAACGTGGCCACCTCGCTTGGGAACGCCCGCCCATGGGCATGGTAGCGCGAGCCCAATGCCGGCCACGGAATGCTCGCCACCGCCGACGCTTGGGCACCCCAGCGGGTGAACCCGAAGTCTGAAGCCGGAGCCTGAAGCCAGATCCGGGCTTCACGACGACCACACTGTGGCGTAGTGCCGCGCTCTTGCTTCGCTGATCCGCGCTCCCGGTGTGGCACGAGCGTGGCCCGCTCCTTGCACCAATGCCTCAAGCTCCCGGCGCAAGCGCAGATTTGCTCGCGCACGCGGGCAGGTGAAGACGCATGGACGCGAGCATCATCCGCAAGCACGACCAGGCCGCGCAGCAGGCGTTCAATCCGCTTCAGCTGACGCTGGGCGTCGAAGAGGAGTTTCATCTGGTGGATCTCGAGACGCGGCACCTCACGCCGCGCGCCGGGGAGTTGCTGGATGGCTTGGCGGCCAGTACCGGCACGTTCACCGCCGAGCTGCAGCAGAGCGTGGTGGAGACGAACACCGATGTGGCGAGGTCGCTGCCCGCGCTGCGACACAACCTGGTACAGCTGCGCACCGAGTTGGTGCACACGGCCCATACGCTGGGTGTGGGTGTGGCTTCGGCCGGCACGATGCCGCTGTCCGTTCCGCTGGCGCTGACCGAGACGCCGCGCTTTCGGCGCATGTTGGCCGACTATCAGCTGTTGGTACGCGAGCAGTTGATCTGCGGCATGCAGGTGCACGTCGGCATCCCGGATCGCGACGTGGCCGTGCGCCTGATGGATCGCGTCGGGCCGTGGTTGCCGCCCTTGCTCGCACTCTCCAGCAGCTCACCGTTCTCGCATGCCGGTGCGGATACCGGCTACGCCAGCAGCCGCTCGCTGATCTGGTCGCGCTGGCCGACGGCTGGTCTCAGCGGCAGTCTGGAGAGCGCCGCGGAGTACGACGCGTTGGTTCAGAAACTGATCGCGTCGGGCGTGATCAGCGACGCGGGCATGATCTACTTCGACGTGCGGCCCTCCTCGCACGTGCCGACGCTCGAGCTGCGCGTGTGCGACGCCTGCCCTGCTGTCGACACGGTGGTGTTGATCGCGGGCCTGTTCCGCGCGATCGTGGCACGGGAGCTGTCGCGCCTCGCGGCCGGCGAAGGGCCGAGCGCGCTGCCACCGGCGCTGTACCGCGCGGCGATGTGGCGCGCAGCGCGCTCCGGCCTGGAAGGCGAGCTGATCGATCTGTCGGTGCCGCGCTCGGTTCCAGCCGGCGTGCTGGTGCGCGGCGTGGTGCAAGAGTTGCGTCCCGAGCTCGAAGCCTACGGCGACTGGGAGAGCGTGCACGAGTTGAGCGAGGCCGCCATGGCACACGGCAGCGCGGCAGCTCGGCAGCGCGAGGCGTTCCGCAAGAGCGAGCGCATTACCGATGTCGTCGATCTGATCGTGGCCGAGACGGCGGGCCTGCCCGTAACCGTGGCCACCGAGCCGGCGCCCGCGCGCTTGCTCGCAGGCTATCGCGCGCCGGGCTACGACGAGGCCTTGTTCCCGGACGGGCGCTTCCGCCCCTCGCACGCGCGCCCACTCGAGGGTCTGTGCGCGCTCTCGCCCGCCGAGCTTCGCGATCGACGCCAGCGCCTGGAGAGCGAGAAGCAGGCCGCGGGCGTCGTGTTCCGCGTGGCCGATCAAGAGCGCGCCAGCGAGTTTCCGATCGATCTCGTGCCGCGCGCGCTGAGCGGCGAGGAGTGGAGCCGCTTGCAAGGCGGCACGGCCCAGCGCACGCGCGCGCTCGACGCGTTCCTGCGCGACATCTACGGCGAGGCGGCGATCGTGCGCGATGGAGTCTTTCCCGCGCAGCTGGCCGCACGCTGCCCGGGCCGTTCGCCGGCCGCAGAGGCCTGGCCCAGCGATCTGCGGCGGATCCAGGTCGCCGGCTTCGACATCGTGCGCGACGCGGACGGCCGCTGGTTGGTGCTGGAAGACAACGTGCGCGTGCCCTCGGGTGTCGCGTTTGCGATGCAGAATCGCCGCTTGATGCGCAGCGTGTTGCCGGAGCTGGTGGATGCCAGTGAGCTGCTCGATCCGGAGGAAGCGCCCGCGTTGCTCCAAAAGACGCTGGAAGAGTGCGCGCCGCCTGCAGCTGTGGAGGCGGGCAAGCCGAGCATCGCGCTCGTGTCCGAGGGCCCGACCGACTCGGCCTACTTCGAGCACCGCATGCTGTCCGATGAAATGGCCTGCCTGCTCGCGCAGCCGCACGACCTGTACTTCCAGGGTGAGCAGCTGTTCTGCGCGGAGCAGCGCATCGACGTGCTGTACGTGCGCATGGACGACGTGCTGAGCGCGCTCGGCCGTGATCGCAAGCCGCTCGGCCCGAAGCTGATCAAGGCGATCCAGGCCCGCACACTGACCATCGCCAACGCGGTCGGCAACGGCCTCGCCGACGACAAGGCCGTGTACAGCTACGTGCCCAAGTTCATCGAGTACTACCTCGGCGAACACCCGCTGCTCGAGCAGGTGACGACCTACCACTGCTCCGATCCCGAACAACGCCGCCTGGTCCTGTCGCGCCTGCGCGAGCTGGTGGTGAAGCCGGTCGACGGCTACGGAGGCCTCGGCGTGGTGGTCGGGCCGCACGCCAGCCACGACGAGCTCGCGCGTGCGCGCTCGCTGATCCTGCAGCAACCGAGCCGCTGGATCGCACAGGAGACCGTCGCGATCTCGACGCACCCGACGCTCGAACGCAGCAGGCTGCGCCCGCATCACGTCGATCTGCGCGTGTTCGTCTACTACGGCAAGGAGCCCGTCGTCGTGCCCGCCGCGCTCACCCGCGTCGCGCCCGCGGGCAGTCTGATCGTCAACTCTTCGCGCGGTGGCGGCGCGAAGGACACCTGGTTGCTGCGCTGAGCGGCCCTTCAACGACTGGAGCGACAACATGTGTGGCTTTGCCGGAGAGTTACGTCTGGATGGAAGGCCCGCCGATCTGGCGGCCGTCTCGCGCATGGGCGAGCGCATCGCGCCGCGCGGACCGGACTCGTTCGGGGTCTGGCAACGTGGTCCGCTCGCGCTGACGCATCGCCGGCTGACCATCATCGACCTGAGTCGCGCGGCCGAGCAGCCGATGCACGACAGCGAGCTCGGTCTGACGCTGCTCTTCAACGGCTGCATCTACAACTACCGCGAGCTGCGGGCCGAGCTCGAGGCCGAGGGCTATCGGTTCTTCTCACACTCGGACAGCGAGGTACTGATCAAGGCCTATCACAAGTGGGGCACGCGCTTCGTCGAGCGCCTGTTCGGCATGTTCGCGTTCGCGATCGCGGAGCGCGACACGGGGCGCCTCGTGCTCGGCCGCGATCGGCTCGGCATCAAGCCGCTCTACCTGTGCGAGACGCCCGGTCGCCTGCGCTTCGCCTCGACGTTGCCTGGCTTGCTCGCGGGCGGTGACGTCGACACCTCGATCGATCGCACTGCGCTGCACCACTACATGACCTTCCACTCGGTCGTGCCCGCACCACACACGATCCTGCGCGGCGTGCGCAAGCTGCCGGCGGCGACCGTGCGCGTGATCGAAGCGGACGGCAGGTCCAGCGACACGCGCTACTGGCAGCCGCCGTTCACGCGGCGCGACAAGCCCATGCCGGCCAGCGCCTGGCAGGACGCGTTGCTCGAGAAGCTGCAGCGGGCCGTGCAGCGGCGCATGGTGGCGGACGTGCCGATCGGCGTGTTGCTCTCGGGCGGGCTCGACTCGAGCCTGATCGTGGCGCTGCTCGCGCACGCGGGTCAGCGCGGCTTGTCGACGTTCAGCATCGGCTTCGAAGCTGGCGGCGGCGAGTGTGGCGACGAGTTCTACTACTCCGATCTGATCGCGAAGCACTTCGGCACGCGGCACCACCAGATCTGCATCCCGAACAGCAGCTTGCTCGGCGGCGTGGACGCCGCACTCGGCCACATGAGCGAGCCGATGATCAGCCACGACGCCGTCGCGTTCTTCCTCTTGTCCGAGCAAGTCAGCAAGCACGTCAAGGTGGTGCAGACCGGTCAGGGCGCGGACGAAGTGTTCGCCGGCTACGACTGGTACCCGCCGCTGGCCGACGTGCCGCGCGATCGAGCGCTCGAGGCCTACAGCGCGGCCTTCTTCGACCGCCCGCGCGAGCTCCTCGCCCAGATCGTCGCCCCCGAGTACCTCGCGGACCGCGACGTCAGCCTCGAGTTCGTGCGCGAGCACTTCGCACAGCCCGGCGCAGAAACCACGCTCGACGCGGCCTTGCGCATCGACAGCACGATCATGTTGGTCGATGATCCGGTCAAGCGTGTGGACAACATGACCATGGCCTGGGGACTCGAGGCCCGCGTGCCGTTCCTCGATCACGAGCTGATCGAGCTGGCTGCCGCCTGCCCGCCGGAGCTCAAGCTGGCGGACGGTGGCAAGGGGGTGCTCAAGGCCGCTTCGCGCTCGCTGTTGCCCGCCGAGGTGATCGATCGCCCGAAGGGCTACTTCCCGGTGCCCGGGATTCGGCACCTCGGGGGCGAGCTGTATGAGATCGTGCGAAACGCGCTCGAGGCGCCCGCGGCTCGCCAGCGCGGCCTGTTCCGCGCAGACTACGTGCAGAAGCTGTTGGCTGCACCGAACGAGGTGCGTTCGAACCTGGGATCGAATGTGCTGTGGCAATTGGCGCTGATCGAGCTGTGGTTACAGAAGATGCAGATCGCATGACTGCAGAGCTGAGCCCTGCGCTGGCGACGGCCGCGTGGTCGCCGGCGCTGTCGCCCGATGCCCACTGGTTGGCCTACGTGACGGATCGCGACGGGACGCCTCGCCTGTGGCTGCGCGATCTGTCGGATGACAGCGAATGTGCGCTCGAGACCGGCACGGCACACGTGCAGCAGGTGCGCTGGTCGATCGAGGGCGACTGGCTATCGGTTCAGGTCGCTCCGGGCGGCGGGCCATGTACTCAAGTCTGGGTGTTGCGGCCCGACGGACGCGATCTGCACCGCATCGCGGCGCCGGAGAGCGAAGGTGCGACGTTGCTCGGACCGTGGACGCATCAGCCCGGCGTGCTCTCGGTGTCGCACTCCGCGACCGCGCGCACACCCGGTCACGCCTGGCTCGAGGACGCTGCCAGCGGCGAACGCTGGGAGCTGACCGCCGGCGATCAACCGCTCGTGCTGGACCTGGATCGCGGCAATCGCTGGGCGCTGGTCCGGCGCGGACCGCGCGGCGCGCGCACGGTGTGGGCGGTCGATCGCGAGACCGGCCACGAGTCGCAGCTGATCGCGCGCGGCGGCACCGGCTCGACCGACCTCGGCAAGCTCTCGCCCGATGCGCGCGTGGCCTACGTGCGCAGCAATGCCGGCGGCGAGATGTTCGGCCTGTTCGCGGTGCCGCTCAGCGTCGTCGGCGCGCCGGAGTCGACGCTGCTCCTGGCCGAGCGCGCCGAGGCCGAGCTGGACGCCATGCTGTTGACCTCGGACGGCCACCACGCGCTGTTGATCTGGAACTTCGCTGGCCGCAGCGAGTGCCAGTTGCTGTGTCTGACCGATGGCCGCTGCACCGACATCGCGCTGCCGGAGCCGGTCGCGCACGACGGCAGCTTCTCGGTGGACGGCCGCCGGCTGGCGCTCACGCTCGAGGGGCCCACGCAGCCGCGCGCGGTCTGGTTGCTGGATATCGAACGCAGCTCATGGCGGCGGCTGACCTCGCAACCCGAAGGACTGCGCAGCGACGGTGTGCATCCGACTCTGGAGTTCCTGCGCGCCGAAGACGGCTTGCAGATCACCGGCTGGCTCTACCGCGCGCAGGAGGACAAGGGCCGCGCGTTCATCCACCTGCACGGCGGGCCCGAAGCCCAGGAACGCCCGACCTGGAACCCGTTGTTCCAGGAGCTCGCGCGCGGCGGCATCTCCGTGTTCGCACCCAACGTGCGCGGCTCGTCCGGCTTCGGCCGCAGCTTCATGACCGCGGACGATCGCGAGAAGCGCTGGGGCGCGATGCACGACGTCGCGCACTGCGCGCGGCACCTGGTGCGCATGAACGTCGCACGTCAGGGGCACATCGCCGTCGGCGGCCGCTCGTACGGCGGTTACCTCACGCTCGCGATGTTGGTGTTCCACCCGGACCTGTTCATGGCCGGGCTCGACGTCTGCGGCATGGCCGACCTGCACACGTTCTACGCGCACACCGAGCCCTTCATCGCCATCGCCGCGTACCCCAAGTACGGCCACCCGGTACACGACGCGGAGCTGTTGCGCTCGCTCTCACCCATCCATCACTTCGACGCGCTGCGCGCTCCGATCCTGGTCGTGCACGGTCGCAACGACTCGAACGTGCCGCTCGAGGAAGCGGAGCAAGTGGTGGCGGCCTGTCGTGCGCGCAACATCCACGTCCGCTTCTTGTTGTTCGAGGACGAAGGCCACGAGCTCGCGCAGCCTCGAAATCGTGAGGTATTCGTGCGCGTGACGGTCGACTGGTTGCTCGACGTGTTCGAGGAGCACACCTAACACGCGGTCGCACAGCTCAGCACCAATCGACAGTACGGTTGCTTGACCGACAGCCACAACGGAACAAACTGCTGAATTCCTAACATCAGCAGTGCGTAGACTTATCGCTTAGAGCCAGCTCATTCAGGCCACGAGCGTCCTGCGCACGGGAGTATCCCTTATGCAGAACGTCACGACGTGGTCCATGCCTTTTGTATGCGCGCTGGTGTGCTTGTCGGGCTTGGGCTGTGGCAGTCCGATGATGTTGGATGGCGGCGCCCCGCGCCCCGCGAGCGACGAGGATTCGGCGATCGTGGAGCAGGAATCGGCGCTGCGGCTGTCGTGGCTCTGGCCTCCCTCGCGCAACTACGATTCGTGCTCGAGCGTGGCTGGTGCCGACGTCGAGCCGAGCGGCGCGCCGCTGACGGCTGCAGACGTCGCCGACCCGCAGCCGCGCTTCCTGCGCTACGTGCTCGACCTCGGCGCCGCCGGCATCCACCCGCAGCTGCTGTCGGATGCGGCGCAGGGCGCGTTGACCGGGCCGGAGGCCGAACACGTGCGCGATGCGTACGCGGTCGACATCCTGGAGGCTTGTTCGGGAGCGAGGCTGGTCGGGCTCGGCGACGAGCTCTCGTATCTCGACGAGGACGGCGCACGCGTCGAGCTCGCATTGCGCTTCCGCGGCGTCCTCGCCACGGCCATCGTCGTGGCCTCGCAGCTGCCCTTCGACGGCCCGAATCCGAAGTACTCCGACCTGTTGCTCCGCACCACGCTCGAGGAGGCGCGCGCGGCCGAAGACAACATGCCGAGCGCGTTTCGCAAGGCGCTGGTCGTGATCTTCACCGACAGCGAGACTGCTGATCTACTCGAGCACGCCTACGCGGCACTGCCTGCGGAGGTGCGCGGCGACGCGATCGTGCTGGTGGTCGAGTCACTCGGTGAGACGGTCGGCCTATTTCATCAGAGCGTGTGAGACACGCTGCAGCGAAGCGCGGGCTTCCTGGCTGAAGTCGGCGACCAGCTCGGCTGCGCTGCGCTCCTGACACAAGGCGTACGCCTGACCGGCCCAGAGGTTGATCGAGTCCGCGTCGCCCGCGGCGCTGGCAGCCGCTCGCAGGGGCGCGGTGGCGCGGACGATGTTCGGATACGCGGCCGGAGCATGGGCAGAGTGCTCGAGCATGA
>DATEOF010000179.1:0-7049 GCA_035274465.1 Polyangiales bacterium | reverse complement strand
CGAGGCAGGGATTTGCCCACGAACTCCGTTGGGACGCCGAGCACGGAGCGAAGCCGTGCGAACGGCGCGCCCAGCCGAGATCGCGCCACATCACGCCGAGGCGGGGATTTGCCCACGAACTCCGTTGGGACGCCGAGCACGGAGCGAAGCCGTGCGAACGGCGCGCCCAGCCGAGATCGTGCCACATCACACCGAGGCGGGGATTTGCCCACGAACAGTCGCTTCGCGACTGTTCGTGCCAAGTCCCATTGGGACGCAAAGCACGGAGCGAAGCGGAGTGATTGGCGTCCCCAATGGGATTTGAACCCATGTCGCCGACGTGAAAAGCCGGTATCCTAGGCCAACTAGATGATGGGGACTTTTAGTGTCGTGCTTTGCGGTGGGCCGTACAGGGATCGAACCTGTGACCGTCGGGTTAAAAGCCCGCTGCTCTGCCAGCTGAGCTAACGGCCCCTGTAGTGGCCTCCGGTTAAAGGCCGGGGCGGTGTAGCAACGCCGTGCGCTTCCGTCAAGTGTTGAAAACCATTCGGGTAATACCTTGGGATCTCGGGCTCGTAGCGGCCGCCCTCGGAATACCCTGGCGCCCAGGCGACGTTTGAAACCCGGTTGCCTGCTTTGCGTAGCGGATCGCGATGGGCGCTTGGGAACGATCTCTGAAGGCTTTGGCTTCTCCGCGCGGGCCGCTCTGGTACGCGCTCGTGGCCGCGCTGCTGTCCTTGCCCGGGCTTCGTCTCGGGCTGCAAGCCGACGACCACATGTTCGCCGAGCAAGTCGCCCTCGGCGCGGTTCCGGACTGGGAGTTTCTTCGGCTGCCGCCGCAGCGCGCTGCGGAGCTGCGGGACTCCGGAGGTTTGGCCTGGTGGTCGAGCCCGCGGCTGTCGGTGAAGTTTCTGCGGCCGTTGGCCTCGCTGACGCACACGTTCGAGTTTCGCCACTATCTGTCGGCACCCTGGTTGATGTTGCTCGTGAACATCGTGCTCTACGCGGCCGCCGTCGGGTTGTGCGCGGCGCTGTACCGGCGGCTTTCGCCGAGCGTGCCGGTCGCGCTCCTGGCGAGCTGGATGTTCGCGATCGATGAGGCGCACGCCGGCGTCGTGAGCTGGATTTCGGCGCGGAATGCGCTGCTCTGCGCGCTGTTTTCGTTCGCCGCGTTGCTCTCACAGATCGAGGCTCGAGCGACCCGCCGCCGCTGGCTGCAAGTGCTGAGCGTGCTTTGCGTGGCACTTGCGCTGGCCTCCGGCGAGTCGGGCGTCTGGGCACTGGCCTTGCTCGTCGCGTACGCGATCTCGTTCGAGCCGCACGGCCCGACCGCGCGCCTGGTCACGATCTGGCCCCAGCTCGCGGTGGGCGCCGCCTGGGCCGCGGTGTACCTGGGCGGAGGCTACGGGGTGCATGGGTCTTCGCTCTACCGAGAGCTCTCTCAACCGCTGTCCGTGGTGTTGCAAGGCATCGCGGATCTGCCCCTCTGGGTGACTTCCTCGTTCGGCCCGAGCGTGGTGACGATCTTCGCGGCGTTCCCTGCCGCGACCGGACGCCTCGTCACCTTGCCTCTGGCGTTGTTGCTGCTCTGGTTGTTGTGGCCCGCGCTGGCTCGTTCGCCGCAGTGTCGCTTCTTCGCGCTCAGCGCCGCTCTCGGCGTCGCTCCCCTGTTCGCGACGGTCCCGCAGGACCGGCTGACGTTGGGCATCGGCTTCGGGACGTTCGGTTGGCTGGCATGTTTTCTGGCCGAGACTCACCACCGCTGGGCTCGGCGTACGCTGCTGGCTCTGCACGCGGTCCTCCCGCTCGCGCTCTTCCCCTTGCTCCTCGGCAGCTCGGGCGTGCAGCTCGAGAAAGGCACGCAGGCCTTGCTGCCCTTGCAGGCCGGCGCGGGCCAGGTGGTGTTGGTGAACGCGCCCGTCGAGATCTTGAACGGCTACGTGCGCACTCTGGACACGCGCCCCCGATCGTTTCACACGCTCTACGCCGGCGGCGGCGACCTGTCGCTCGAGCGTGTGGCACCCGACGCGCTCGAGGTCAGCGTCCCGCAGGGTTGGGGCCATACCCCGATCGAGCGCGTCTTCGGCACGGCGCGCGATCTTCCGCGTACGGGCGAGGTGCGGGAAGCGCGCGAGATGCGCGTCGAGGTGCTGCAATCCACGGCCGACCAACATCCCCGCCGCGTGCGCTTCACGTTTCCCACGCCGCTCGAGTCGCCGGATCGCACCTGGCTGCGCTGGGAGGGCCAGCGCCCGGTGCGCTTCACGCCCCCACCGCTCGGGACCGAGCTGCGGATCGCCGGCCAGAATACGCTGGCCGCGCTACCTCGCTAGCCCCGCCCCGCGCAGCAGCGCGTGCGTGAACGTGGTCCGCAAATAAAACGCCCGCGGCAACACCGCCTGCGGGCTGCCATCCAGCCCAAAAGTCCGCACGCGCACGCCGCTGTGCGCCGCCTTGGGCCGCAGCTGCAGCACCCTCCCCCAGCGCGCATCGATGTGTTCGACCTCTCCCTGCGCCACGCGATCCGCGAGCGTGAGGTAGTCGTCGCGCAACAGCGCCTCCTGCGCCCCACCCATCTCCCACAAGAACGCCTGCCCCACCCGCCGCTGCGCCTGCGCCAGCCGCTCACCGCACTCGATCGGCATGAACAACACCCGCGCCAGCTTCGCCCGCACCCGCGACACTTCCCAGCTGGTCTCCGCGAGCGCCGTCAGCTGCACGTGGCACACGAACGTGGACTCCTTCGGCCTGCCGAAGACGTCCACCGGCAGCGTCTTGAGCTCGCACTCCGGAAAGTCGGTCACCCCAGCTCCACAGGCGCCGAGCGCGCGCTCGATCAAGCGGCCGACGTGGCCCTTGGCCGGCGCCGCTGGCAGCGGCGAACCGAGCTGCAGCGAGATCTCCCCCAGCGTGCGCCCCGCCAGTCCCGCCGCGCGCTTCAGCAACGCCTCCAGGGTCTGTCCCTGACTATTCGAACTCTGCATTTTCGCCGATTTTTCGTCCGGGGCTGAGCTGCGATACCATCGGTACGCTAGCTCGAGCGCGCCACGCCGAGCAATGCTGCCACCGCGCGCTCGAGCTTCGGCAGTGCAGCGATCTCCGCAGCGAGTCGGCGCGCGTTGTCGCGGAACGTAGCCTCCGCCAGAACACGCTCGATCGCCGCGCGCAGCGTGGAAGCATCGGGTTTCGACAAGGCGAGTCCGGCCCCGTTCTCGGCGATGCGCTGAGCGTTGTGCGGTTGGTCCGCGCCCAGTGGAACAACCACCATCGGCACGCCAGCGGCGAGCGCGCCCAGCATCGTGCCCGAACCGCCATGACACACCACGGCGGCTGCGCGCGACAACACGTCGCACTGCGGGATAAAAGCCTCCACGTGCACGTTGGCAGGGATGGCGCCCAACGCGCTCGGGTCTACGTTCTTGCCGGTCGTGAACAGCACGTGCACCGGGAGCTCGGCGATCGCGTCGAGCGCGGTGCGGAAGGCCGCCATGCCCTCCGCCATACCGCCCGCGATGGTGCCGAACGTGATGTACACCAGGGGCCACTCAGCATGCGCCGCGGCCCAGGTCGGAGTCTCGGCGCTGGGTGTGCCCTGCGACAACTGCGCGCGAAACGGAATCCGTGTCTGCGAGCCGTCATCGTTCGAACCGTCGAGCGACGGCGGAAACCACGTGAACACCGGCTCGGCGCGCAACGACCGGCCCTCGTCGGCCACCAGCCCGGCTTGCTGGCGCAGCGCATCGATCGACGCGCTGACGGTCGCAGGCAAAAACTCTTCAAAAGACACCATGTGCACGGCTACGCGCGCGTGCGGCACCGAGGTGACCGCAGCCGCGACTAGAGCCCCAAACTCAGCGGACTCTCGCACGATCAGCTGGGGCCGGAACTCCTCGATCGTCGCCAGCAGCTTCGGCAACGCAGCGCGCGCGTTTGCGCCGCCGAAGATCTCACGAATCGCGATCATGTTGGCTTCGAGCTGAGACACTCCGCGCAGGCGCGCCCAGATCGGCGCCAGCGTTTCATCCCCGGGATGATCGAAGGGCACGTGCTGCAGCCCGGCCGCGCGCAGGCCGTCGCCCAACTCCATGGGACCCGCTATCGCGACGTCATGGCCGTCGGCGACCAACGCATGCGCGTAAGGCAACAGAGGATTGATGTGGCCAGTGCCGCGAGTCGACGAGAACAGCACGCGCATCGCGCGACACTGCGATACTCGCGTTCGCGAGTCAACGACGACGAAAGGGCTCGGTGTGGCGCCCGGAGCAGCTATCGGCGGCGGGACAGACGCTACCGGAGCTCGCAGACTTTCTCGCCGAACAGGCGCTCCAGGCTCATCAGCATCGCCTCGGACGGCTCGACCATCAGCTTCGCCGAGCCGAGCGACACGCGCCACTCCATCGAGTAGAGCTGCACGACCACAGGGCAGCGCCCCGGGTGGGCTTCGAGCGCACGTCGCAACTCGACCAGCTTGCGCTTGTCCAGGCGGTCTACATCGACCTTCACCCGCACCGCCCGCGTCTTGTTCCGCAACGCCTGGACGAGCGGCGTGGCTTCGTCCAGCAAGAGCTTGACCTCCGGCGCCGCCTCGCCGCCGTCGTCTGCTCCTCCACCGTCCCGCTCCGCCCGCACCACGCCGCTGATCAGCAGCGGGACGTCGCCGCTCAACACTTCGCGGAACTGCTCCACCGCGCGCTGGCGGACGATGACCTCGATGCGTCCGAACGGATCGTCGAGGAAGAAGAACGCCATCTTGCCACCGGACTTGGTGTTGCGTTCTCGGTAGTCCTCGACCATGCCGCCGAGCGTGACCGCCGTGCCCTCGGAGACGTTGCTCAAGGACGCCGTATTGCCGTTGCAGAAACGTTTCAGCTCATCCCGATACGAGTCGAGCGGATGGCCCGAGACGTAGAAGCCGAGCGTGGCCTTCTCGCGCTTCAACAGCTCGTTGCGGCTCCAGGCTTCGACTTCCGGGAAGCTGAACTTGCGGCCGATGTTGATGGCCGAGCGGCTGCCGACCTCGCCTCCGCCGAGCAGCGCGCCGAACAGATCCGTCTGGCCGCTCTCGCGATCCGCGCTGGCCTTCTTGCCAATCTCGATCGCGCTGTCGATCGCGCCCATCGCGCGATCGCGACCGATCGCCTTCGGCTCGTGGCCGCCATCCATCGCGCCGCACTGCACGAGTGCCTCGAGCACGCCCTTGTTGACCCGGCGCAAATCCACGCGCGAGGTGAAGTCGAACAGGTCGCCGAACGGCTCGGGCTTGGCCGCGCCATCCACCGGCTTGCTGCGCGCCTCGAGGATCGACTCGAGCGCCGCGCTGCCCACGCCCTTCACCGCGCCCAAACCGAAGCGGATCTTCGGGTTCAGCGGGTCGCGCAGCTTGCCGCCGAGCGCGACCGGCGTTCCGGGCTTGCGCTTGATCGGCTCGGCCTTCATGTCGTAGACGACCGCGAAGTCGATCTCGCTCTCGTTGACGTCCGGCGCGAGCACCGTGATGCCCATGGCGCGCGCTTCGGCGACCGTGCGCACGACCTTCTCGATCTTGTCGCGGTCGGCAGTCATGGTCGCGCACAGGAATTCGACCGGGAAGTGCGCCTTCAGGTACGCGCACTGGTACGAGATCAGCGCGTACGCCGCGGAGTGCGACTTGTTGAAGCCGTAGCCGGAGAAGTAGCTCATCAGCTCGAACACGCGATCGGCATCCTCCGCCGTGTGCCCGTTCTTGGTCGCACCTTCGATGAAGGTGCTCTTTTGCTTCTCCATCTCCTCGGCTTTTTTCTTGCCCATCGCGCGGCGCAAGAGGTCGGCACCACCGAGCGAGTAGCCGGCCATGACGCGTGCGGCCTGCATGACCTGCTCCTGGTAGACCATCACGCCGTAGGTCTCCTTGAGCGACTCGGCCAGGCACGCGTGCGGGTACTCGACCTTCTTCTTGCCGTGTTTGCCCGCGACATAGTCGTCGACCATGCCCGATCCGAGCGGACCCGGGCGGTACAACGCGACCAGCGCGACGATGTCCTCGAAGCTGTCCGGCCGCAGCTGCTTGATCAGCTGTTGCATGCCGGTCGACTCGAGCTGGAAGACGTTCGTGGTTTCACCCGAGCTCAGCAGCGCGTAGGTGGTGACGTCGTCCATCGGGATGCGTTCGAGGATGAACGGGTTGTTCTCGCGATCCGGCCGCTTGTTGATCAACTTGGTCGCGATGTTGATCGTCGTGAGGGTCTTCAGGCCCAGGAAGTCGAACTTGACCAGGCCCGCCGACTCGACGTCGTTCTTGTCGTACTGCGTGACGTAGGTCTCGGGCTCGGGGCAGAAGACCGGGACGTGATCCCACAGCGGGCCCTCGCTGATCACCACGCCCGCGGCGTGCATGCCGGCGTGGCGGTTCAGCTCCTCGAGGTCCATCGCAGTGTCGATCAACTGCTTGACGTTGCCCTCGCCCTCGTACGCGTCCTTGAGCCGCCTCTCTTGCTTGAGCGCATCGGCGATCGGCACGCTCTTGCCCTGCACGGGCTCGGGGACGAGCGAGGCGATGCGCCCCGCATCCTGCGGCGTCATCCCCATCACGCGGCCGACGTCGCGCACGACGCTCTTGCTCTTGAGCAAGTGGAAGGTGGCGATCTGGCCGACGCTGGTCTTGCCGTACTTCTGGCGCACGTAGTCGATGACTTCGTCGCGCCGATCCATGCAGAAGTCGATGTCGAAGTCGGGCATCGACACGCGCTCTGGATTCAAGAAGCGCTCGAACAACAGACCGTACGGGATCGGATCGATATCGGTGATGCGCATCGCGTACGCGACGATCGAGCCCGCGCCCGAGCCGCGGCCAGGTCCGACCGGGATGCCGCGCTGCTTGGCCCAGTTGATGAAGTCCTGGACGATCAGGAAGTAGCCGGCGAAGCCCATGGCGGCGATCACCTGGCTCTCCATCTCGAGCCGCTCGCGGTACGCCGGCTCGTTCACTGGGCGATCGACCGCGCGGAACTCGGCGAAGCGCTCTTCCAGGCCTTTGCGCGCCAGCGCATGGAAGTGCGTGACTTCGTCGCTGCCTTCCGGCACCTGGAAGCGCG
>DATEOF010000178.1:0-7228 GCA_035274465.1 Polyangiales bacterium | reverse complement strand
GCCGCGGCCTGCCGCGTCCGAGCTCGATCCATCGCCCGCCGCACCGGAGCCCACGCGACCCGCGATGCCCGAGCTCGAGCTGCCGCCATTGGCTGCAGTGCCGCTGGCTCGCCCGCCCGTGCCGCTGGCACGCGTGGCGCTGGGATCGCCGGTGTTGCCAGCCGCCCCAGCATCGTCGCCCTTGCTGGCGTTTTCTGCCCCGCGATGGGTCCCGCACCCAAGCGCTGCCGCGCCGGCGCAGAGACACAACAGCACACGCGTCATGCTTTGCATACACGAGTCCCTCTCCGCGACTGAAGCGCCGCGCGTTGATCCCGTCGCTATCCGGCTTGGTCCGCTGGCCGCTCGCGCGTCGTTCGCGCGCTCTGGATAGTTCCAGCACGTCACGCTCGCGGCTCGCGCGCCCCCGCAGGCGCGTCGCGCGTTTCGCAGCCGAGATGCGTTTCTACAAGACGTGCGGCCGCGAATGCCGCAAGGTTCCCGTCCCATCAGGAGGAAGCCCATGCCCGAAACAAAGACCTATTCAGGCTCGTGTCACTGTGGAAACGTCCGTTACGAGGTCTCGACCGACCTGGCGAAGGTGATGGCCTGCAACTGTTCGCTCTGTTCACGCGCGGGCTACTTGCTCACGTTCGTGCCCGCCGGCCAGTTCAAGATGATCTCGGGCGAAGACTCGTTGCAGGACTACCGGTTCAACAAGCACGCGGTCGCGCACGTGTTCTGCAAGAACTGCGGCGTGCGTTCGTTCGCCAAGGGCCAGGACCGCACCGGAAACGAGGTGCGGGCGATCAACGTGCGCTGCCTGGAAGGCGTCGATCCGGATCAGCTCACGATTACGAAAGTCGACGGGCGTAGTCTGTGACCTGACGCGGCCGATGAAGTACACTCCACTGGTGTTGCGCGGCACGGTGGATGTGATCAGGGTGATGTACCTACACTGTGGCCGGACGTGACCGTGATCCGCGCCGACAGCCAGGCTCCGAATGTCCCATCCGCCGGCGCACGGCGGACGTTCGACACGCGCTGGCTGGGCTACTGCCTCGCGTTGCTCGCGCTGGCCGGGTTGTGGTTCATGGCGCGCAACCTGGACTGGGACGCCACCCTGTCCACGCTGAGGCAACTCGGCGTGCGGGCGCCGCTGATCGCGCTGCCCTACGCGGTGGTGCTGAGCTGCGACACGCTCGGCTGGCGCTACACCTTCGAGCGGCCGAGCGACGTGCGCTACTTCATGCTGTGGCGCATGCGTGTCGCGACGGAGGCGGTCGCCAACAGCTTGCCCGCGGGGCCCGCGCTGGCCGAGACGGTCAAAGCCTTCATCTTGCAGCGCCAGCTGGGCCTGCCGCTGTCGGCGGCAGCGGGCAACGTGGTCCTGGCGAAGTTCGCGCTCGCCATCTCCCAGGCGCTGTTCCTGATCGTGGCCCTGGCGCTCGCCATGCCCACGCTCAGCGACAACTCGCACGCCTTGCTCGGACGCGAGGGCCTGGAGTGGTTGGCGCTGGGCGTGGCGTTCGGCTTCCTGCTCCTGGTGAGCGTGTCGCTGTGGGCGGTGGCTCGCGGGCGCATGTTCTCGCGTCTGCTGAACCACGGCGGCAAGCTGACGCGCAAGCTCGAGCGCTTTCGCGCGAGGTTCGAGCGCATCGAGCACGCCTTTGGCGCGTTCGGACGCGTGCCACAGTACCAGACCCTGGGCGCGATCGCGCTGTTCTCCTGCGGCTGGCTCTGCCTGGGCTTCGAGAACTTCGTGATCCTCAGCCTGCTCGGTACCGACGTCACACCGCAGCAGGCGATCTCGATGGAAGCCGTGTTGTCGGTCGTGCGCATCCTGTTCTTCCTGGTGCCTTCGGCGCTGGGCGCCCAGGAAGCCGGTTACTACCTGGTGCTGCGCGCCTACGGCATCGGCGATCCCGAAGTGGTCACCGCGGCGTTCATGCTGGCCAAGCGCACCAAGGAGATGCTGTGGATCGGCACCGGCTACGCGGTGCTCTCGAGCCTGCACGTGCGCGTGCGCGATGCGGCTCGCGCGGCGAACTAAACCGTGAATGCGGCGCCGGGCGTGTCACCCAGCGCGGCTTCGACCTCGCGGATCGCGCGCACCAGCTCCGAAAGCGCGGCGGGGTCGAGCGACGCGCGCTGCTCGCTGCCCGGCAGCTCGCGATCGAGCGTGATGTGGCGCTCGACGAAGGTCGCCCCGAGCGCGACTGCGGCCAGCGTCGCGGCATAGCCCGCTTCGTGGCCCGCGTAGCCGATCGGGCAGTACGGATAGCGAGCCTGTAGCGTGCGGATTGCCCGCAGGTTCACGCGCGCGACAGGGCAGGGATAGGTCGCGCTGGAGTGCGCGATCAGCAGGTCTTCGGTGCCTGCGGCCATCACGCTGCGTTCGATCTCCCCCATCGTCGACAACCCGGTGCCGAGGATCAGCGGCCGGTCGGTCGCCTTCAGCGTGCGCAGCAGGTGCAGATCGCCGAGCGCGTTCGGCGCGGCCTCGTGGCAGACGGGGTTCCACTGCTGCATGAACTCCAGCGAGGCTCGGTCCTCGCACGAGGCGAACCAGGCCAGGCCGCGCGCGCGGCAGTGGCGATCGATCAGCTCGTACTCTTCTCGGCCGAGCTCGCAAAGCCCCGCCGTGCGCTTCTGAAACTTCACCGCGTCGCAGCCGGCAGCGGCGGCTGCGTCGATCGAGGCGCGCGCCAGGGTCAGATCGCCGTTGTGGTTGATGCCGATGTCGGCGATCACGTAGGTGGGGTAGCCCGCGCCGACCCAGCGCGCGCCGATGCGCACGGCGCGCCGGCTCTTGGCGTCATCGCCGCGCGTGGAGCGCTCGCCAGCTCGGCTCGGGTTGCTCGCGTAGTCGAGTCTCATTTTGTTCTGTCCTTTCGTGGCCGCGTCGTCCTGCGTTGATCGCGAGCAACTCCGGCTCGCGTTCGAGCAGCCTCAAGATCGCCTGCACGCCGAAGCAGGGGCCGTGCGTGCGCATCAGCCGTTCGAACACCGCGCACACGAACGCGTAGTCTTCCGGCCAGTCCACCACGAAGCGACGGCTCTTCGAGTAGTCGAGGCCGGTCTCCCAGACCACGTTGCCCAGCCGGAAGCGGTCGGGGCGCGAGCAGAGGAACGAGGTGGTTTGCTCGCGATCGGATGGCTCGCTGGCTTCCCGGCCCGCCGTGCGCAGCGCGGCCAGGCTCACGATCTCGACGTTGTTGCCGTCCGGCCAGCTGGGCGGCCGGAGGTTTCCGAGGTAGTCGTAGCGACCCTCCGAGCCGTGCCAGACCGACAGCACGTGGTCGATGACCTGCGGATCGATCAAGGGGCAGTTCGAGCGGATAGTGGCCACTGCATCTGCGCTGCTGTGAGCGGCAGCGATCAGGTGTCGCGCCAGGCAATCCTCGACGTCGCCGCGCACGTAGTCGACGCCCAGCTTGATGCACAGCTCGACGATTGGATCGTCGGTGGCCGAGGTCGTGGTCGCGACGAGCAGCCGCTGCACGCGGCCGGCGGCGCGCACGCGTTGCAGCACGCGCTCGAGGAGTGGCTTGCCCCCCAGCGGCAACATCACCTTGCCGGGCAAGCGGGTCGAGTGCATGCGGGCTTGGACGACCACCGCGAGCTTCATGCCGAGACTCCGCCTCGTTGCAGCATACGCAAGCGTAGCCTTGCCCATGAGTGCGACGCGGTTGTCACGTTCGAGCGACAATCCATCGCGCGCAGTCCCTTCTGGTTACGTCACATACGCCCCCCGACCCCGCCAGCGCTGCGCGGCGGTCGCCGCTCGTTCCCCGGTCTGGCGCGTGCCTGTCCTCGCCGGGCGGTCCGCGGGCAGTTGGAACAATGTTCCGTCCTGGGTCACGCCCCCTGGTTGGAGGCTACCGTGAACGCACGCGACCATCGAGGACTCAGCCTTTCGGCTGGCACACCGCGCAGCATCGAACGCTACGAGCAGGCGCTCGGGCTACTGCAGATCTACTCCGGCAACCCTCTGGCGATCATCGAGGAAACGCTGGCGGAGGATCCCACGTTCATCGCCGGGCATGCTCTGCGCGCGGCCCTGATGGTGACGACGTCCGAGCGGCGCGCGCTGCCGGAGCTGCAGAAGAGCGTCGAAGCCGGCGAGCAGCTGATCGCGCGAGGCGCCGGCAACGAGCGCGAGCGCGCGCAGCTGGCAGCGGCGCGAGCCTGGCTGGACGGCGACTTCGAGCTCGCCACCGATCGCTACAACCGCGTCTCGCTCGAGCACCCTCGGGACGCGCTGGCCTTGCAGGTCAGCCACCTGTGTAATTTCTTCCTCGGCCGCTCGACGTGGCTGCGCGACCACGTGGCCGCGGCCTTGCCGCACCTGACGCCGGGCGAGCCGCTGTATGGCTACGCGCAGGGCATGCTGGCCTTCGGGCTGGAGGAGTGTCACGAGTTCGAGCGCGCGGAAGCGGCAGGACTGACGGCGCTCGAGTGCGATCGGCGCGACACCTGGGCGGTGCACGCGGTCGCGCATTGCCACGAGATGCGAGGCAAGCCGGCCCAGGGCATCGCCTGGCTCGCGCAGCGCGAGGCCGACTGGGCTCCGGAGAACTTCTTCGCCGTGCACAACTACTGGCACTGGGCGCTTTATCACCTGGAGCTCGGCGAGGTCGATCCGGTGCTGGCCCTGTACGACCACGAGATCCGAGGCAGCAACTCCGAAGTCGTCATGGATCTGCTGGACGCCAGCGCGATGCTGTGGCGGCTGCTGCTGTCGGGTGTCGACGTGCGCGAGCGCTTCGTCGCGCTGGCCGACGTCTGGCGGCGCATCGAGGAGCACGACTTCTACGGCTTCAACGACTGGCACGCGTTGATGGCCTACGCGGGCGCGGGTGCGCGCGCGGACGTGCAGCGCGTGCTGTCCAGCCTGGAGCGCCAGGACTCGCCGCTGCGTCTGGCGCCGCACGAGACGCGGCAGGCCTGTCGCGGCTTCGCAGCCTTCGCCGAGGGCGACTACGCGCGCGCGGTCGAGGTGCTGTTTCCTTTGCGTACGTTCGCGCAGCGCTTCGGCGGCAGCCACGCGCAGCGCGATATCCTGGACTGGACGCTGCTCGAGGCCGCGCTGCGCGACAAGCAACTGAGCTTCGCGCGTGCGCTCGCCGAGGTGCGGCGCGACCGCAAGCCGAGCAGCCCCGCGCCCCTGCGCCTGCTGGCGCGCGGCTACGCCGAGGCCGGCGCTCTCGAGTCGGCAGCCGACGCGCGGCAACAGGCCGAGCACCACGCGCTACAGTTGGACGGTCGATAGCCTGAGCGGATTTGGTTTTTACAGGAAGCCGGAAAGGCGGGAAGGCGAGACGAGATTTCTTTGTGCTGCCGCGGGCGCTCGCCGAGCAGGTCGATGCAAGTCCGCGGCAGCAAACAACTCTCGGTTCCCGGCTTCCCGGCTTCCTGTTCCATCTCTCTTCTTCATCGGCTTCGAACTGCCAGCGCGTCCAGCAAGAGGTCGAATACGCTCTGGCGCTCGGCGTCGAGTTGGCTCAGCTCGGCGCTCAAGCGCATGCCGTGCTCGAAGCTGTCGTCGCCGAATCGACTGACTTCGATCGGTAGCTGCGCGCCGCGTACCTCGGCGTGCACTCCGGTCAGCACCACGCGACCTCGGCCGATCTCTGTGCGCAGGGCGGCCAGGCGCGCGGGCGACTCGTACTCGAGCAGCGGCGTGAAGCTGGCGCCGGGGTCGGGGATGAACTCGGGTCCACCCCAGTACAGCGCGTGCAGTCGTTCTCGCGTCGCAGTGCTGCGCACGGGCGCGAGCGCGGCGCAACGCAGGTGCGCGAGGCTGTAAGGCTCGGCCAGATCGTGCAGGCTGCCGCGCGCGGTGCCCTCGAACAACGCCAGCTCGCGCTCACCCGTGATCGCGCCGGGCGCCTCGGCCTCGAACGCGATGCGCCGACTCACGTAATACGCGCCGGCGCACACACCCAGGAACCGGCCGCCGGCCTCGATGTAGCGCCGGATGGAGCCGTTGCCCGCACCGTTCAGCGCGCGGCAGTAGGGGAGGTCCGCTCCGCCGGGAAATGCGAGTAAGGCGGTTTGGGCATGCCACGCGTCGGATGCGACGATCTCGCGCGCGTAGATGCGCCGCACCCGAAAGCGCGCCGAGAGCGCGTCGACCAAGGCGGCGCGAGAGAACTCGCCACTGCCCTGGTCATGGTAGACGGCCGCGTACATGCTCGGAGCTTAGCCCAGGCCGCGAGCCCGGAGAGAACTAGGAGCTGGAAACAGGAACGCGAACACGGAAGGAAAATGGAACCCGCTACGGAAGCGAGACGCGCGCGATTGCTAGTTCCTGTTTCCTGTTGATGTTTCCAGTTGCTAGTTCTCTCCCCCCGACGAGGCGTGGGCACCTGGGGGAATGCAGGCAGGCTAGGGCAGGCAGCAGAGCGCGCCTTCGATCGGAATCGAGCCGTCGTCGCCGACGACCGAGCCGTGTTCGGTCTCGTTGGGATTGCACTTCGCGGGAGGGCCGGAGCCGACGGCCACACGGCCGCCGATCGCCTTGCAGTCCTTCATGGTGCACGCGCCGTCGTGCATGATCGAGGCGCCGGCGGCGTGGGCTTCGCAGGCGTTGCTGTGCGTGCGCCGCTCGCAGCTGCAGACCGGGCGGTAGTCGCGCGTGCACGCGCCTCCCGGGATCGGTTCGCAGCGGCCGGCGGCGTCGGCGATGGTGCCGTCGCAGCCCTGGCCGCCGGCTTCCTTCTCGTAGTTGCAGAACTGCTTGTCGTCGCACTCCAGCGCGGCGATGCCGCCGCAGGTTCGGCCGGCCACTTTGGTCTTCAGGCAGCACTTGACCTGTTCCTTGCCGCCGCTGATGTTCCAGCCGGTCTCGTCGGCCTTGCACTCCGGAATGGTCGCGCCGTTGCTGGTAACGGTGTGGCCACCGGCCGCTTCGCACTCGTCCGGGTTGCACAGCCCATCGCGCTTGACCGAGACGCCAGCGCTGTGCGCGTTGCAATCGCTGCTGTACGTGCGGTTGTCGCAGCCGCAGACCGGCTCGTAGATATCCGGACAGACCTGGGACTTGGTCTCGCACACGCCGCCGCGATCCGTGCCACCACAGTCCGCGTCGGGTTCGAAGTTGCAGAACTGGTTCGCGCCGCATTGCATGCCGCCGCGGGTTCCGCAGCGCCTGCCGCCGCCGCTGCCAGCTGCAGGCCCGCCGCCTTGCCCCGCTTGCGAGCTACCGGCTCCCCCCTTGCCGCCGCTGCCCGCTGCCGGGCTG
>DATEOF010000177.1:0-23235 GCA_035274465.1 Polyangiales bacterium | reverse complement strand
TCGCGACCCGGCACCGTCGCCGACTGGCCGGCGCGACCGTGCACGACGGGCACGACGGCGTAGCCTTCGGCGACCTGCCACAGCGGCTTGTCGATCAGCGTATCGCCCGCAGTGATCTCGTACTCGACGACCAACACCGGGGCGCCTGGTGTCTGGAACAGGTGGATGACGTGCTCGCCGAGCGCGGCGGCCGCATAGGCCGTGGCGGCGAGCGTGGAGACGCACAGTACTCGCGAGCGCGGGAAGAGAAACCCGATGTTCTGGCTGAAGCGCGGATCGAAGCTGCGGATCGCGACCCGGCACTCGGGATTGAGCGTCGCCGCGGTCAGCGCGATCTCGACGTTGGTCTGATCGTTCGACGTCGCGGCCACGATGCCGCGCGCGGTCGCCAGGCGCGCCTGGTGCAACACGTCCACTTGCGTCGGGTTGCCCTGCACGAGCGGCACATTCGGCAACACCTGCGCGTCGACCGGGTTGGCTTCGATCGCCACCACCTTGAAGCGCAGCTGCTCGAGCAGGCGAGCGATGCGCACGCCGGTCTCGCCCAGTCCGGCCACGATCACGTGTCCGCTCAGCGGCAGGTTCGGCCGGCGCGCGCGGAGATCGAAGCGCGCGCGCAGCAGTAGATCGGTCAGCAGCGCGTAAAGCACCGCGGTCAGCAAGGTACCAGCGATCACCAGCGCGAGCTCCAGCCAGTGCACGCTCGGCGGCAGCTCCTCGAAGCTAGCGAACAGGTCGGCCAGGTGCGCGCCGAACAGCAGCGAGATCGACGCACGCAGGGCCTCCACCGGCGGCAGGTGCAGCGTGCCGAAGCTCAGGATGAAGAAAGCGAGCACGATCAGCGAGACCAGCACGCTCGCGCTGGCCAACGTCAAGCCGGCCGGCCGCTGCAGGCGCGTGTGGCGCAGCACGCGTGCGATGCCCGACAGCCTGCTGCGCAACGTGCGCGGTGCCGGCACCGTGGGCCTCGCGCTGAACACGCCGCCGCCCCCCGTCTCGAGCAGGTAGAGTCGATCGCCCTGGGCGACCGTATTCTGCGGCTCCCAGCCGTAGAAGGGCCCACCCTCCGCACCGCTGCCGGCTGCAGGGATGTGGCTCAGGATCTGCCGACCCGGCGGGTGCAAGGCGTCGATCTTGGAGCCCAGCCAAGGGTCTTGGTGTCCGACCACGTGCTCGATCACCTGGAACAGGTGCGTGTCCACGTAGAAGTGCGCGAGCACCTCGCTGTCCACCGCGGACAATGCAAACGTCGGTGCGGCCAATCGATTCGGCTCGTACACCACCATGTTCCCGAGCTGCTGCGCGAGCAGCGTGTGCCACGCGAGCTCCTGCGCGCGCAGCACCACGCGCACCTGCGCATTGGCCCGGCGCGCGGCCAGCGCCCCCTCGACGTTCACGTTGGGGTCGCTGGTGGCGAGGATGATCGACCGGCACTCGCCGATCCCGGCGCGCAGCAGCGTGGACAGCTCGCGGAAGTCGCCCTGCGTGACCTGCACACCTTCGAGCTCCGGCACGACCTCCTCACGGGGCCGCAAGTCGATCGCTCGTACGGGCACGTTGTAGCCGCTCAGCGCGGCAACACACTGCTTCCCTACGCGCCCCAAGCCACAAACCAATACCGCCAGGCTCGCCATATGCGCGGACGCAACTTACTACGTGTTTGTTACGAATCTGCAACACTCAGCAGATGCGCGGTAGCGGCTCGCCGCTCAGCCAATCTACCATGCGCCTCCCGCCGAAGCGCGTTTGCATTTGCACGAAGCGGTGCTCGTCTTCCAGCACCTCGCCGATGCGCGCCGTTCGTACGCCCAGGGGGTGAGCGCGCATCGCAGCCAGCAGCGGCGCTGCGGCCTCGGGTGCCACGACGGCCAGCAGCTTGCCCTCATTGGCGATATAGAGCGGGTCGAGGCCGAGCAGCTCACACGCCGCTTCGACCTGCGGGGCGACCGGGATCGTGGCCTCGTCCAGCAGCATCCCAACCTGGGAGGCGCGGGCGATCTCGTTCAGTGCCGTGGCGAGCCCGCCGCGCGTGGGATCGCGCAGCACGCGGATCGCGCCGCTCGGGACCGCAGCCAGCATGGCGGCCACCAGGCCGTGCAGCGCGGCGGTGTCCGAGCGTACGCTCGTCTCGAACTCGAGCGCCTGGCGCTGCGACAGCACCGCGATGCCGTGGTCGCCGATCGTGCCCGAGAGCAAGAGGACGTCGCCGGGCCGCGCGCGAGCCGCGCCGAGCGTCACGCCGTGAGCCACCACGCCCACGCCCGTGGTGGCGATGAACACGCCGTCGCCCTTGCCACGCTCGACTACCTTGGTGTCGCCGGTGACGATCGGCACGCCCGCGGCGCGCGCCGCGCTCGCCATCGAGCTCACCACGCGCGCGAGCTCGGCCAGCGCGAAGCCTTCCTCGAGGATGAAGCTCGCCGCGAGGTAGAGCGGGCGCGCGCCCATCATCGCGACGTCGTTGATCGTGCCGTGGACCGCCAGGCAGCCGAGGTCTCCGCCAGGGAAGAACAGCGGCGTGACCACGTGGCCATCGGTCGACATCACCAGGCGTCCGCCGGCGTGCAGCTCGGGTGGCGAGGGCAACACTGCGCCGTCGTCTGCCGTGGCATTCTCGAAGGCCCGGCCGAACAGCTCTTCGATCAGCTGCATTCCGGCGCGGCCGCCTGCGCCGTGGTTCAGGTCGATCTGTCCGTGCGCGAGATCCAGCGGCTTGACGTAGTCCTTCTTCATGATCGGGCCGGGGCGTCCCGAAAGCGGGCGTAGGAGTAGTGCGCCGCGCACGCGCCTTCGCTCGACACCATGCAGGAGCCGAGCGGATTTTCCGGCGTGCACGCGCGCGCGAACAACTTGCAGTCGGCCGGGCGCTTCAACCCGCGCAGGATCGCGCCGCACTCGCAGGCCTTGTGATCCTGCACGGGCACATAGCCGAGCGCGAAGCGGTGCTCGGCGTCGAACGCCGCGAATTCGTCGCGCAGCCGCAGCGCGCTCCACGGCACCTCGCCCAGGCCGCGCCACTCGAAGCTCTCGCGTTTGCAGAACACCTCGGCCATCACGCGTTGCGCCGCCAGGTTGCCCTGCCGATCCACCGCGCGGGTGAACTCGTTCTCGACCTCGGCGCGGCCTTCGTTCACCTGGCGCACGAGCAGCGCGATCGCCTGGATCACGTCGAGTGGTTCGAAGCCCGCGATCACCACCGGCTTCTGGTAGTCGGCTGCGAACGGCTCGTAGGGCGCGGTGCCGATGATGATGCTGACGTGCGCGGGGCCGATGAAGCCGTCGATCGGCACGCCGCCGTCCGCGGCAGCCAGCAGGTGCACGATCGCGGGCGGCGTCAGCACGTGGCAGCACAGCACGCTGAAGTTGCGCAGCTGCTCGCGCTGGGCGGCGAGCACGGTCAAGGCAGTGGGCGGTGTCGTCGTCTCGAAGCCGATGGCGAAGAACACCACCTCGCGCGCCGGGTTGTCGCGGGCGACTTGCAGCGCGTCCTCCGCGGAATACACCATGCGGATCTCGCCGCCGCGCGCCTTGGCCTTGAGCAGAGACAGGCCTCGCGAGGCTGGAACGCGCAGCGTGTCGCCGTAGGTGCAGACGATCGCGCGCTGCTCGAGCGCCAGCTGGATCGCCAGGTCGATGCGTCCGATGGGCAGCACGCACACCGGGCAGCCCGGGCCGTGGATCATGCGTACGTTCGGGGGCAAGAGCTCCGTCACGCCGTAGCGCGAGATGGCGTGGGTGTGTCCGCCGCAGAACTCCATGAACGCGTAGCTGCGCGCCGGGTCGGCTTCGGCGTGGATGCGCTCGGACACGCGTCGCGCGAGCGCAGGGTCGCGAAACTCGTCGACGTACTTCACGGCGCGTCTCCGGAAATCTCGGCGATCAGCGCCAGCGTGCGCTCGGCCTCCGCGGCGTCCAGCCGGCCGATCGCGAAACCCACGTGCACGATCACGTACTCGCCCACGCACGCCTCGGGCACCAGCGCGAGCGACACCGTCTTGCGCACGCCGCCGATCTCCACGACGGCGCGCTCTCCTGCGAGCACGCTGATCACGCGTGCGGGTAGGGCTAGGCACATTGCGGGGCCTCACCGGCTGCCAGCGCATGCGCCGCGATCCAGGCCTGTCCGAGCGCGAGCCCCGCATCTCCGCAGCTGACAGCGGCTGGCGCGGCACTGGCCAGGTCGTGCTCGGCGAGGCCCCGCGTCACGCGCTCCGAGAGCACGCGGTTGAAGAAGCAGCCGCCGCCGAGCGCTACCAGGCGTGCGCCGTGTGTGCTCGCGGCCTGCGCCGCGGCCACGACCAGCGCGCGGGCCAACCCCACGTGGAACAGCGCAGCCGCCTCGCCGCGACCGCTCTCACCCGCGGCGTCGTGGTGCGCGAGCAGCGCAGCCATCAGCGGCCGCAGCTCGAGGCCCTGCGGCCGCCAGGCCGGCTCCGGGTGATGCTGGAGGTAGTCGCTCGCGAGCCGTTCGAGCGCCATCGCGGCTTCGGCCTCGATCGCCTGGCGCACGCTCACGCCAAGTAAACCAGCGACCGCATCGAACCAGCGCCCGGCGCTGGTGCTGATCGGACACTGCAACCTGCGCTCGAGCATGCGCGCGATCATCGATGCCTTGTCGGCGCCGGCGACAGCTCGCAGCCGCGGCACGATCTCCGGCGAGCGTTCGAGCGCGTGCAGGGCCGCCGCCGCCATGCGCCAGGGCTCGCGCGCCGCGATGTCGCCGCCTGGCAAGGCGATCGGCGTCAGCGCACCCAGGCGCGAGCAGCGTTGCCCCCGCACCAGCAGCAGCTCACCGCCCCAGATCGTGCGGTCGCTGCCGAGCCCCACGCCGTCGAGCGCCAGCCCCACGACGCGCTCCACGCTGCCGAGCTCGGCCTGGACCACACCGATGTGCGCGTGGTGGTGCTGTACGGCCAGCGCAGGGACGTCCAGACGTTCCGCCCACGCTTGCGCCAGGCGCGTGCTCTCGAAGTCCGGATGCAGGTCGTGCGCCACGACCTCGATCGCGCCGCCCGCGCGCTCGACCAGCATTTCGGCCGAACGCGCGAGCGCAGCGCAGGCCTCGGGCGTGCCGAGATCGCCGTGCACTGCGGACAGCGTGGCTTCGCTACCGTTCAGCAGACACAGCGTGTTCTTCAGGTATGCGCCGAACGCGAGCACGCAACGCGGTGCCGGGGCGGGCAGTACGGTCATGCGATCGCCGCCGCTTCCCGCAGCAGCCAGGCCGACAGTTCGTCGAGCCCGTCGCCGCGTGTGGCCGACACCTCGATGTGCTCGAGCGCCGGCTGTACGCGTCGCGCGTACGCGACACAGGCAGCGACGTCGAAGCTCACGCACGGCAGCAGGTCGATCTTGTTCACGACCAACAGCTGCGCCGCAGCGAACATGTCGGGATACTTGAGCGGTTTGTCGTCGCCCTCGGTCACCGAAACCACGACCACCTTCGCGCGCTCGCCCAGATCCCACAGCGCCGGGCACACCAGATTTCCGACGTTCTCGATCAACACGATCGAGAGTGGCCGGCCGTGCACGTGCAGCTGCCCGAAGGCCTGACCGACCATCGCCGCATCCAGGTGACAGCCGCGCCCGGTGTTCACCTGCACCGCGGGCACACCGAGCGCCCGGATCCGTTCCGCATCGCGCGAGGTGTGCTGGTCCCCCTCGATCACGCCCAGCTCCCGCCCGCTGCTGCGCAAGCGCTCAATCAGCGAGCACAACAGCGTGGTCTTGCCCGAGCCGGGGCTCGAGACGAAGTTGAGTGCCAGCACACCGTGCTCGGCGAAATGCGAGCGGTTGTGACCCGCAATACGATCGTTCTCGCCCAGGACTGCGGCCTCGAGCTGGATCGTCCGCGCAGGCTGCACGAGAGGAACGGCCGTGTCTCCGCATCCGCAGACGCCGCACATGGCTCTGCTCTACTGCGAGCGATCGTGGACCGTCAAGCGCAGTACGCGCAGCTGCGTGCCGGCAGTCGGACGCAGGCCATAGCTGCCGCAGCTCGGACACGCGTCGCCGAGCGCAGCCAGTGGGACTTCCCTCGCGCAGGCAGGACACAGCGCGCGTCCCTCGGGCCGTGCGATGTGTACCGCTGCACCTTCGAGCAGCGTGCCTGGAGCCATGGCCTCGAGCGCAAAGCGCAGCGCGGGCACGTCTACGCCCGCGAGCACGCCCGCCTCGAGCTCGAGCGATGCCACCCGGGCGAACCGCTCGCGCTCCGCGGCGGCCTCGATCATGCTCAGGATGTCCGCCGCCAGGCTCAGCTCGTGCATGCCGAGCTCCTACGCCACGCGCGCCGAGAGCGGGAGCGCCAGCACGAAGCAGGCGCCGCCGGTCGCCGCCGGTTCCACCCAGGCGCGGCCGCCGTGGCTCTGCATGACGCGCGCGACGATGGCCAGGCCCACGCCCGTGCCGCGGGTGTTACGCGCCTGCAGGCGATGAAACAACTTGAACACACGCTCGCGCTGCTCGGCGGGGATCCCCGGGCCGTTGTCGCTGACCTTGATCAGCAGCTCCGAGCCGCGCTGCTCGCTCGACACGACGACGCGCGGCGGCTTGCCCGAGCTGGCGTACTTGGCCGCATTGGACAGCAAGTTCTCTAGCGCCTGGTACAGGTGGTTGCGATCAGCGCGCAGCGTCGGCAAGCCGGGCTCACAGGTCACCTCGATGCCGGCCGCCGTGAGCACCTTGCCGCTCGCCTCGATCACGACCTCGAGCAGCTCGTTCAGGTGGATGACCGTGGGCTTGGGCGTGACCGAGCCGACGCGGCTGAGCTCGAGAAGATCGCTGATCAAGTCGTGCATGCGCGTGACCGCGTTGCGCACGCGCCGCATGGCGTCCTCGGCGCCCGCCTGATTGCCGCGCGCCAGATCTTCCTTGTGGATGTCGAGGAACGCCCCCATCGTGACCAGCGGCGACTTGAGGTCGTGCGAGACGGTGTAGACGAACTCCTCGATCTCCGCGGTCTTGGCGCGCAGCGCGGCGTTCGCGGCGAACAGCGCCTGTTCCGTGCGTTTGCGCTCCGAGATGTCCACGACCGCGCACAGCACCAACAGTCCCTCCGCGGTCTCGATCGGATTGAGCCCGATCTCCACGGGAAACTCGCTGCCGTCCTTGCGCCGAGCACGCAGGTCGCGCCCCTGACCCATCGCGCGCTGGCGCGGCAGCGCGTTGAACACCGCGCGCAGGTGCGGGTGCTGCGCGCGCACGGCTTCGGGCACGATGATCTCGATCGGTTGGCCCACCAGCTCCTGGCGCGTGTAGCCGAACAGGCGCTCCGCGTCGCTGTTGACGAGCGTCACCTTGCCGGCGCTGTCCACCATGATCATCGCGTTCGGCGCGGCTTCGACGGCGAGCTCGAAGCGCCTGGCTGCGCGGCGGTACTCGCTCTCGTCGCGCACGATCGCGGACATCCCGAGCAGGACCTGGTTCTCGTCGCGCACGGGAGCGATCGAGATCGACAGATCCGCGGGGCTGCCATTCGGCGAGGCCCACACCGTCGCGACCGAGCACGATTCACCGGCCGCGATCGCACGCTGCAGCGTCGCCGCTGCGCTCTGGTCTCGGGCGAAGAGCGCCGAAAACCACGTCCTGCCGCGCTGGGCTTCATCCAGGCCGAACAGCTGGGTGGCGCGCGCGTTCCAGTTGTCGATCGTACCGTCGCGCCGCAGGCTCGCGATCGCATCGGTCGAAGAGTTCACCAGGTGCCGGTACGCAGCCAGCTCGCGCGTCCGCTCGCCCACCAGTTGCTCGAGCTGCTGCTTGGCGCGGGCTTCCACGTCTCGCACGCGCGCCTGCGCCTCGTAGACGTCAGTCACGTCGAAGCCGACGCCTTGCAGCCACAGCGGGCGTTGCGCCGCGTCGCGCACGATGCGCGCTTCCCCGTGCAGCCAGACCACGCGGCCATCCTTGCTCAGGAACCGGTAGACGGCCTTGAAGTCGGTGCCGAGCGCGATCGTGCGGCCGAACTCGCGGTTCCAGCGCGCCTTGTCGTCGGGGTGCAGGCGCTCGTACCAGAGCACCGGACTGTCGAGCCACTCTTCCTGCGTGTAGCCCATCACGTCTTCGATCTGCGGGCTGACGTAGAGTTCCTTCAAGCCGCTGGCGAAGGAGGCGGAGAAGGTCACCGCGGGAATCTGCTCGACCAGCGCCTGGAAGCGCGCCTCCGCGGCCGCGAAGCGGTCTTCGACCCCGGGAAATGCCGAGGGGGCCGTGCCGAGGTCGTAGGCGATGTGCGCGTCGTCCGACAGGCTGGCCAGCCGCCGGAGCTCGAGTAGCGCCTGCTCGAGCGCACCGTCTCCGCGGTCGCTCAGTTCAGACATAGCGCGACCAGATCTCGCTCGGGTTGCTCGATCAGCTGGTGGAGCAGCGCGACGCAACGCTCGGCGGCGGCTTCGACGTGCGGCGTCAGCTCACCCACGCCGTGAAGCAAGGCCCCTCCGGGGCCGCCGCTGAGGAAGTCCCCCTGGGGGACCAGCGACGGCTCGAAACAGTCGGGCTCGCAGCCGATCAGATACGTACCGTCCAGGCGTGCGCCCAGCGCCCGGGCAGTATGCAGCGCTTGGGCCAGGCCCTGGGCGTGGTGGGTCACGAGCGGGGCGCCTTGCTCGGCTGCGGCGCCGAGGTCGAAGAGCTGCAGCGTGCCGGGTGCGGCGCCGGTCGCGACCGCGTCGACGATCACGATGCGCTCGCCGCCCTCGGCTGCACGCCTGTCCGCGAGCTCGTAGCCCAGCGCGCGCACGCTCACGCCGAAGTCGCGCAGCTCGATCCCGGCACCCGGCCGTGGGTGGCTGCGCTTCAGCCGGCGCGTGACCTCGCAGCCGAACGCATCGTCGCCGAGGAACAGGTTGCCGACGCCGGCGATGAGCAGGCGGCGCGTCATCCGCGCACCCGATCGTCGAGCAGCGTCACCTCGTCGAGCCCGAAGAAGAAGCGATGACCGGGCATGCCCTGTGCGCCCAGATCGCGGCCCGGATCGTCGTCCAGCGTGATGCCGAGCAGGACGTCGCCATCGACGTTGCACTCCACGGCGCAGATCACCCCGATACGCCCGGCGAGCAACAGGTCCAACCCATCCGCCGATCGGCGCGGCGAGAGCTTCACGCGCGCGCCACGCAGGTCACGTCGCGCGCCGTGCAGCCGCGACAGCTGCTGCTCGTTCAGCGCGTCGACGCGGTCGAGCAGCGCGCGCACCCAGGGATCGGTCTCGCGCGCCTCGCGCTTCTCGTCCGCCGACAGCGTCTGGATGCGCAGCGACAGCATCTCGTCGATCTCGGTCGCATCGCCGAAGTCCCCGCACGACTCGGGTGCCACTCGCGGGAAGTCGGGCAGGATGATCGGAGCTGCCAGCGCCGTGTCGGGCCGTGCGTGGTCGCGGCCCAGCACCGTGCACCACAGGCCCTGGCCCTCGCAGTGCGCGGCGTAGGGCTCGGCTTCGGGCGAGGGATCCGTCAGCGAGACGAAGTGCGCCGCGCCCTCGACGTGCAGCAGCACGTGGACGCCGTGCAGTGCTCGCGCGGACCCGGCTTCACTCAGGTTTTGCACGCAGGCGCGCAGCCGTTCGTAGCCGTTGCCGAGCGAGCAGCGTTCCAGCACCAGCGCGCCGCACACGCCGTCGAACGCAAACGGTGCGCGCTGGACGCCGCAGCTGACGCGAGTCGACAGCTCGCGCGCGCGCAGCTCGCTGCCGTCGTCGGTCAGGAAACGCAGCAACACCTCGACGGCCGCGTCGCGCTCGCCCTGCAGCAGACACGCCGCAGTCAATGCCGAGCCCCCGCCCGGCGGCAAGACGCCGAAGGTCCAGCGCTGCCGGTTCTTGAGTGACGATCGGCGGTATGGATACAGGAACGCGCCCTCGTACATCACGGCGTCCGCGACCTCTCTCGCGTGCTTGTCGATCACGATCCGCTCCCGAAGGTCGGCGAGTGATGCAGCTCGAGCAGCTTGGCGCCACCTCCCCGGTAGACGTGGACGCCGCACGGCAAGCACGGATCGAAGCTGCGGACCGTGCGCATGATGTCGATGCCCTTGAACTGTTCCTCGGCGTTGTCTTCGAACAGCGGCATGTCGATGATCGCGTCCTCGTACGGTCCGGGCGTGCCGAACGAATCGCGCGGACTGGCGTTCCAGGGCGTCGGCGGGTAGGGCTGATAGTTCGCGATCAGTCCGTCGCGGATCACCAGGTGGTGCGAGAGCGCGCCGCGAACTGCCTCATGGAAGCCGCAGCTGATGGCGTCTTTCGGTACCGCGAACGACTCCCAGGCCTTGGTCTTGCCCGCGTAGACCTCCGCCAGCGCGCGATCGAGGAAGTAGACGGCGCACGCCGCTGAATACGCCTGAAAGTAGGTGCGCGCGCGGTTGCGCTCGATGGTGTTGTTGCTCGCGGGGATGCGCCAGCGGTAGGTCTGCTCCGGAAACGACGCGGACTTGGGCAGCAGGATCTCGACCGAATCGCCCAGCGCGCGCACGTACGGCAGGTTCACGCGTTTGGCGAGGGCGGTGATCCAGAGCCGCGCCAGGGGTCCGCCTCCGGTGTCGAGCGCCAGGTATTCATTCGTGCGCTTGTCGTAGTAGCGAGGCGACACGACCCAGGTGTAGCGGCCGGCGAAGTTGCGCTTGCCCGGGCGCGGCAACGTGGTCTGGTTCCACGGGTGCCGAGCGTCCACAGGGTTGCCCAGCGGGTCGCGCGTGACCAGCGGCGCGCCCTCGATCCAGTCGTCGTAGAACGAGCTGCCGAGCAGGATCCGGATCGCCAGGTTGATCTCCACCAGGTCGGTGGTGACGAGCTCGCCGTCGATCACCACGCCGGGCGTGACGAACATCTGCCGGCCCCAGTCGCGCATCGTCTCGTAGCGGTAGTCGCAGCTCGCCGGGTCCTGGAAGCTGCCCCAGCAGGCGAGCAGCGTACGCCGCCGGCCGACCGCGTCGTAGCCGGGCAGAGCCTCGAGGAAGAAGTCGAACAGATCGTCGTGCACCGGGATCATGCGCTTCAGGAAGTCGATGTAGCGCAGCAGGCGCACCTGGTAGTCGGTGAACAGCTGCACGCTGGGCAGCGTGCCGACTCCGCCCGGGTAGAGCGTGGACGGGTGCACGTGCCGGCCTTCCATCAAGCAAAACATCTCGCGCGTGAGGCGGCTCATCGCCAGCGCCTCGCGGTAGAGCTCGCCGCTGAACGGATTGAAGGCGCGCATCAGATCGGCGAGCGTGCGATAGCCGTGCACGGCGCGGTGCGGAGCCTCGGTCGCCTCCGCGCGCTCGAGCAGCGCGGGGTTGGTCGCGCGCACCATCTGCTCGCAATAGTCGACGCCCACGAGGTTGTCCTGGAACAGGTTGTGGTCGAACATGTACTCGGCGGCTTCGCCGAGGTTGACGATCCACTCCGCGATCTCCGGTGGCTTCACGCCGTACGCCATGTTCTGCGCGTAGACCGAGCACGTGGCGTGGTTGTCGCCGCAGATGCCGCAGATGCGGCTGGTGATGAAGTGCGAGTCTCGCGGATCCTTGCCGCGCAGAAACACGCTGTAGCCCCGGAAGATCGACGAGGTCGTGTGACAGTCGATCACACGGCGCGCCGTGAAGTCGATCTTGGTATGGATGCCGAGGCTACCGATGATGCGCGTGACCGGGTCCCAGGACATCTCGACGACGCGGCCCGCGGGTTCCTGCGTCATGCGGGCCCCTTGTCTTCGTCGTCGCGCTTGACCGTCGCGCGCTGCAGCGAGTCGCGCGTGAAGCGGCGCAGCGTCCGCACCGAGACGCCGTAGGTGCTGATCGCCTGGGTGGACAGGAGTGACCCTGGCGGCTGATTCATGAACGGCATCAGCTTGTCGGGGAAGCCGGGCATGGTGCAGCCGATGCAGATGCCGCCGACGTTCGCGCAGCCACCCACGCCGTTCATCCAGCCGCGCTTGCCGACGTTGCACTCCACGACCGGCCCCCAGCAGCCGTGCTTGACGATGCAGCGCGGGTCATCGACGCTCGGCGCGAAGTCCCCCTGTTCATAGCAGCCGCCGCGGTCGCAACCCTCGTGCACGGTCATGCGGAACAGCCACGCCGGGCGCCCCAGCTCGTCGAGCGCGATCTTCGGGGCGTTGCCGGCGGCTTGCCGCAGCAAGTGCAGCAGCGTCTCCATGAAGTTGTCCGGCTGAACCGGACACCCCGGCACGTTGACGATCGGCAGCCCGGATTGCGAGCGAAAGTCGGCACCCAGAAACTCGCCGAGCCCCATGCAGCCCGTGGGATTGCCGGCCATGGCGTGCACTCCACCGAACGCGGAGCAAGTGCCGGCGGTGACGACCGCCCAGGCTCGGGGCGCGAGCTGCGCGAGCCACGTGCAGGTCGGGATCGGCTCGCCCGTCTGCGGGTCCGTACCGAGTCCCGCCCAGCAGCCTTCTCCCGACAGTCGCTCGTCGGGCACCGAGCCTTCGACCACGAGGATGAACGGCGGGCCCTCGCCGCGTGCCGCCTTGCGGAAGGGTTCGAGGAACTCGCTGCCGTTGCTCGGCGCGAGCACAGGGTTGTGGAAGCCGAGCGCAGGGATGCCGGGCACGATGCCGGCCAGCAAGTCCTCCAGACTCGGCTGCGTGGCCGCGGTGATCGCGATCGTGTCGCCATCGCAACCGAGCCCCGCGGTCACCCAGAGGATGTCGATGTAGTCGATCGCTGCGTCCTGGGTCATCAGTGGGTCCGGATGTCGAAGTCGGCTTGCGGCATGCGCACCGCGTCGTCCAGGGCCTTGCGCACCTGCAGCGCCAACTCGTTCGCGGTGAACGGTTTGGTGACCAGCCGCCGCGCCACGTCGAGCAGGCCTTGCTGCTCCACTGCCGCCTGCGCGTAGCCGGACATGAACAACACGGGCGTGCGCGGGTGCAGCATCGCGAGTTGACCCGCCAGCTCGACGCCGCTCATCTCGGGCATGACCACGTCGCTCAACACCAGATCGATCTGCTTCACGCGACTCGCGATCGTCAGCGCCTCCTCGGGGCGCGAGGCCACGATCACGTGGTAGCCGAAGCGCTCGAGCACGAGCGCGGCGGAGGAGCGCACGGCGTCGTCGTCTTCCACGAGCAGCACGGTCTCCGTCCCACCCGCGACCTCGGTCTCGGGCGGAGTCGCGCGCGGCTTGGCGGCGGCTGCGGCCCGCCACGGAAAGTACATGCGGAACCAGGTGCCGACACCCGGCTCACTCTCCACTTCGATCGCCCCGCTCGCCTGGCGCACGATGCTGTACACGCACGACAGCCCGAGCCCCGTGCCCTTGCCGGACTCCTTGGTCGTGAAGAACGGATCGAAGATGTGCTCGATCGTCTCCGGGTCCATGCCGATGCCCGTGTCGCGGACATGCACGCACACGCACGGAATGCCGGCGGGCGCGTGCGCGCTGCTGCCGTGGAGGCACTGCTCGGTCGAGATCGTGACCGCGCCGCTATCGGCGATCGCATCGCGGGCATTGAGCACGAGGTTCAGCAGCAGCTGCTCGAACTCGTTCGGGTCGATCTCGATGCAACCTGCGCCTGGCGCCAGGAGGAGCCGGAATTCGATGCTCTCGCGTAACGTCCGGCGCAGCAGCGTCTCGTTGCTGCGCAGCAGCGCGTTGACGTCGACGTTGCGCGGTTGGATCACGTTCTTGCGACCCAACGCCAGCAGCTGGCGCGTGAGTCGTGCGCCGCGTCGCGCCGCGTCGAGCATGGTCTCGATCAGGTCGTCCGCGCGCTCCGAGGGTGGAACTGCCAGCAGCATCTCGGAGCTCGCCGTGATCACCGTGAGCAGGTTGTTGAAGTCGTGGGCCACGCCGCCCGCCAGGCGGCCGAGGGCGTCGAGGCGCTGCGACTGGCGCAGCTCGACCTCCGCCTGCTTGCGTTCCTCTTCGGCGCGCGCTCGCGCCACGGTTTGCGCGAGCTGGCCGGCGACCGCGGTCAGGATCTCGGTCTCGGGCGCCTCGAGCTGACGGGGTGAGGCTGAGTACAGCTCGAGCAGGGCGACGACCTCGTCGCGCGAGACCACGGGCACCAGCAACGCGCAGCGCAGGCCGGCGCCGGTCAGATCTCGATACGCTGCGTCCTCGCAGCTCGCGAGATCGCTGCAGAACACGCGTTCGCGCGTCCGCAGCACCTGCGCGAGCGGCCCCAGCTCGGGGTTCGGCAGCACACGCGCGCGCAGCTCCTCGAGCTCCCTGCGTCGCGCGCCCTCGCCCGCGTGCAGCGCCAAGAGCGAGAGCTCCCCACGTTCGGACAACAGCAGCGCGTCGCTGACTTCCCAGCCGAGCTCCGTACAGACGTCGCGCAAGCACGCGCCGAATGCTTGGCTGGCTACCGGCGCTTCGTTCGCGGCCTCGGACGCCCGCAGGATCAGCGAGAGCGCGCGATTTTTTTGGTACAGCTCGCTCTCGGTCTTGCCGCGCTCGAGCGCCTGCAAGATGGCGTGCATCAACCGACTCTGCGAGACCTCCGACTTCGTCAGGAAGCTCGCTGCTCCCGCGGACAGCGACGCGATCTCGAGCCCCACACGAGGGACGCCGGTGAAGAGCACGCACGGCGTGCCGGCCTGCTCCTCGCGCGCCTTGCGCACGATGTCCAGGCCGTCGCGGCCTGCGGCGTCCCTCAGGCGATAGTCCACCAAGATGACGTCGTGGGCATGGGCGCGAATGGCCGCGCAGCCTTCCTCGTACGACTGCGCCCAGTCCACGCGTACTGCGTCCTCCGACGCGAGCACATGGCGGATCCACACGTAGTCATCCTCATCGTCATCGACGAGCAGAATCCGCAATGTGGAGTGCGGTTGGCTGGTTGATTCCACGTCCCCCTCGATCCGCGACGTCGCCAAAGGACCTTACACCTTTCGCTCGCCGGTTTCGCAACCGGCCTTACAGAGCTAACCACTTCTGATCAGCTGGTCCCGGCGTGCCACTGGCTCCGAGTTTGCTAACGTTGTGCCAGCATGGATGAGCAGGGCATGCCAGACGTCGCTCTCGATACATCGGCGCGGCCGAGCGGCCAGTTGGTGCTGCTTATCGAGGACAACGACGACCACGCCGAGCTGCTTCGAAGGGCGTTACTCAACACCGGACTACCCCACGAGCTCCTGAGGCTCGAAGACGGCGAGCAGGCACTGGGATATCTGCTCGGTCCGGCGACCGACTTGGCCAGTCGCGCCGATTGCGCGCTGATCTTGCTCGACCTGCGCTTGCCTCGCGTGGACGGCCTCGAGGTGCTGCAGGAGCTGCGCCGCTCCGGAAAAGACGTTCGGGTACCGGTTGTGATCCTTACGACATCGGAGGCAGACGCAGACATTGCTGCCGCATATGAGCACGGAGCCCACGCTTACGTGGTCAAGCCCGCCGACTTCACGTCGTTCGGTGAGCTCGCGCGAGACGTCGCCCGGTTTTGGTTGGGCTGGAACAAGACGCCACTGGCTGGCTAACTTCGCCAGCCCGATCGGCTAGTGTTTGTTCAGTCGCGCTTCGCGCCGTTCGGCCTGGCGCTCGCCCAAGGGGCGTGACCTGACCCCTAAGCTCTAAGCCCGAAGCCCTTTCAAAACCGTTGACCTACTCCCAAGCTCATCCGCAGCGCGAAACTCACTGAGCGTTCTACTGTGTCCCGCAACAGCGGTAAGAAGTGAGTTTCGGCGGAGAGGTCCAGGCTGGCGTAGAGGCCGCGGTGGATATCGATGCTGGCCGTCGCGCCGAGTAGTAGAAACGGGACGAGCGAGTAGCGTTGCGGCGCATCGCCGCGCAGGTCGAACTGTTGAGTGAACAGCGAGGCGCCGCCGCCGAGGCCGAGCTCGATCGAGACCAGGTCGAGGTCCCAGGCTCGGTGTACGCGCGCGTCGAGGTCGTAGGCGTTCGTGTGGGCCTGGAGATCCATGTTGCTGAAGCCGCTCATGCACATGCTGAGCCGCGCGCGCGCGCCGAACTGGGCGAAGTCGAGGCCGTAGCCCAGGTAGCCTCCCACGCACGGGTGGTCGGCGTTCGGCAGCGCCGAGCGCACGCGGCCGCCCACCTCGAGCGCCTGCGCGACCTGGGCGACGCCCTTGCCCTTGCGTACCAGCTTCGCGTACTCGATGCGGTTGAGCTGCTCGACACGTACCTCGGTCGCGCCGCCGGGAGCGGCCTCGATCGGCCCTTCGTAGAGCACGTCGTCGCCGCGGCCGCGCACGAAGTAGGCGCCCGCGCGCACGCTGAGCGTGCGGTTGTCGGCGCGTTCAGAGACCTCGGCCACGACCGGGCCGTCGGCGTGCTCGCGCATCAACAGGAAGCCGAGGCCCTTGGGGAAGCTCAGGCTGGCGCGCTTGGCCGCGTAGGCGTCGGGGCGCGTCAGTACCAGATCACCCTGGCCGCGCAGGTCGTAGCGAAACGTCGGGTGCTGGATCCCGCTCGCGGTGCGGCTGGTGGCGCGCAGCGTGCTCTGGTACGCGTAGCGATAGGCTTCGTCGAGCACCACACGCCCATCGCGGTCGTCGTCCGCGGCGCCCAGCATGCCGGAGACCAGCGCGTGCGTGAAGAACGAGCCGCGCAGCTCCTCCGACTCCTGCGCGTCTTCACTGACTGCGCTCGCAGTGAGGAACGCCACGCCGTCTCCGGGCAACGCTTCGTCCGGGATCGGGAAGGCCGGCTTGATCTTGCCGCCCTTGGCGCGCGTCAGCGCCCCGGAACGACAGGCGTCCAACACCAACAGGCGGAAGCTCGCGGCCGACCCGGTCACCAGCTGCGCGAACTCGGCGACGGACAGCCGCGTGCCCGCGAGGTGCAGGTCTTCGCCGTCGGCGTGACCCGAGTAGTACACGAACAACATCACCTGCGTGTCGGGCAGCGACATCGCGCTGCGAATGCGCTGGTTCACGGTGATCAGGCTGCGGCGCAGCGTATCGGCGTCTTCGTCGTGCAGCAGCACCATGTTCGCCGGCTGGAAGCCGCCCAGCTCGCGCAGCACGTCGTACACGCGCGTGGCGTCGGCCGCCGCGTACGAGAGCGGCGCGTCCGAACCGACTCCCGTGTTGTTGCCGGCGACGATCGCGAAGCGCTCCACGTGCGCGAGCGCGAGGCCCGGCCACAGCCAAGCCAGCGCCACCCAGAGCAGCCAGAGCCTCATCGCGCCGGCACCTTCAGGATCGGGATCTCGTCGACCTGACAGCGCGGCCGTTCGGGCAAGCTGCGGTTCGCGGCCAGTGCCGCTCGCAGCGGCTCGAGCTCGAAGGGCTCCGGACAGAACACGCCGAACACGCGCTCCTGGCCGAGCTGAGCGTCCAGCTCCACGCTGAAGTCGAGCGCCACCTGGCTGCCGGCCTGTAATGGCGCGGCGCGCGCAGCGCTCGGGAAGTAGACGCTGGCAGCCTGGGCATCCAGGTTGAACAGCGCGAAGTAGCTCCGCTCCGGGTTCGTGTAGGTGAAGCGCAACGCGTCGCCGGGGGCGAGTGAGTCGCCGCGTTGGCCGCGCCGCACCTGGCTGCCGCGCTTGACGAAGAAGTCGACGTGCGCCGTGCCCTTGGTTCGCGACGCGGCTGGCGGCTCGGTCCCGGGCCCGACCCACACCACGATGGTTGCAGTGAACGCGGCCGTGGCGAGCGATGCCAGCGCCAGCTTGATGGGCTCCCAGTGGCGCTCTCGCCACGAGCTGCGAACGGCGGCAGTTCGTGCGGGCGGCGCGCCAAAGCGCGCGGAGTGGAGGCGAAAGCTCGGTGACTCGGCCAGGAAGGCTTGGCGCACCGCTTCGAGGTTCGCGTGCCGCGCGCTGCAGCGCTCGCAGCGGGCCACGTGCTCGGCGACGCGCGCACTCGTCAGCTCGTCGAGCTCGCCCGAGCTCCACTCGTCGAGCACCAGATCCGTCGCACACATCGCTTGCTGGCTCACGCGTCGCATACGGCCGACTCCTCGCGCGCCGCCCAGCGCGCAACACGTTCGAGCAGATCGCCCACGTGACGGCTCGAACAGCCCATGATGCGTGCGATATCCGCGTGGGACAGCTCGTCCAGGTAGTAGTAGACGCTGACCTGCGCCAGCGGCTCGGGCATCTGCTCGAGCACCGAGCGCAACACCGCCGCCTGCTCGGGAGACGCCGCCAGCATTTCAGGATGCGGGATGCGTTGCGTCTCCTCGAGCAGGCGTCGGCGATTTCCCCCGTTCCGCAATCTATTCAAACAAGCATGCGTGATGGCGCTGTACAGAAACGTGTTGAGGCTGCTCTTGCCGGCGTATTGTTCGGGTCGTTCGTAGAGCGAGAGGAAGACGTCGTGCACCACTTCGTGTGCGTCGGCGCTGTTGCCGAGCATGCGCCAGGCGCGACGAAAGGCGTTCGGCGCGTGCCGTCGGTACAGCCCTTCGAAGTCTGGCGCTCTGTCGCTCACAGATGATCTTGAGGTACCAAGGGGTTTGCGTCGGCCGAGAGTCGGACCGAGATGCGTTCGCGCTCCGGGTCGGGTACGTGCGTCAAAATCTGGTGGCTGGAAGGACAGCGGAAGTCGAAGATCACCTCGCTCAACTCGCGTATGAACAGGTGATCGATCTCCGTGCGCTCCTCCTCGGATAGCTCGCACAACCTGCTCTGCGGCGGAAGGTCTTCCTCGGGCAAACAGTCGGAGCCCTCGGCACACTCGCCGGCGTCCAGACAGAAGTAGTCGCCGAGCTCGTCGGGCCGGTAGTCCGTGCCTCGAGCTTCGTTGGTCCGCGCGGCTGCGACTTCCGCCGCATGATCTCGGCAGGCGAAACTTTCGCTCATCTCCTTGTCGCTCGGCCTGCGCATGGCCAGCAAGTGGTAACCCGCCGCGAGGGCTTCGTGCGCGCCGAGCGCAAACGCCGTGAACGAATCGCGGCCGACAGCCCCGCTCAGGTAGGCGACCACGAAGTTCTGGGAAAAGCCCGCGAACACCTCCGACGGGTCCCGCTTCAAGCGCGCGTCTCCCTCGCTCGAGAGGATCGTGCATTCGCCGTCAGGACTGACGTACCTCGGGCAGATGCGCTCTTCGCGGTAGCACTCCCCGTCCTGCGCGCACCACTGCGCTGTGCTCCTGCAGCTCGCGGTGTCCTCGCACGAGCTGCAATCGGGCGTCGTACATGCCGGCACGCTGCTCGAGGTGCCCCGAGTCGAGGCGAAGCGAATGCTCTGCTCGTGGTCCTGGGGAACGGCCGTGATCCAGCCGACAGCCGCGGGCGGCTCGTGCAGAGACGGCACCGACTCGAGTACGTGGTTGGGCGGCGGCTTGTAGATGTCGATGCGAAACTCCGACGGGAACTCGCCCTCGACTGCCACGTCGACCAGCTGGTAGGTGGAGCTGGAGCTCCCGTCTGGGAACATCAATGCCGGCACGAACTGACCGGCCGCGCGCGGTTCGGGAATCTCCACCGTGCCCAGCAGCGTCAGCAGCGATTGCCCCCGGTAGTCCGTGCCGGCCTGAGCGTCGCAGCCCCAAGCCAGGAAGCTCAGTATCGATACGGAGCAAGCCACGTTGGTCACCCTAGCCATGTCCTTTCGGACCGCGACTCGGGCGAAATGCGCACGCAAGGCTAAAGATTTTTGGTTGGCTTCAGTTGCAGCCGACCTGAACCGGGCCGGCCACGACGTCGTCGACGAATACTTCCACGGGGCCTTGGGTCGGGGCGGTGGCGTGGATCCCGACGTCGAAGCCCGTGTAGCCGTTGGTTGGCAGTGTGTCGGTCGGCATGCCCGTGCGCACGATGCGCGTGCCGTCGAGGTAGGCTTCGTAGGCACCTGCGGTGTCGTCGATCTGCACGTGGAGCTCGACGCACACCCACTGGTCGCGCGGGAACACGGTCGCGCTGCGGTAGAAGGCGCTGCCGGTCGAGACGTCGACACCATCCGGCCTGATCAACAAGTAGACGGTGAAGTTCGGTGACTCGAGCTCGCCGATCGCGGCGCTCGAGAACGACGCGGTGATCAGCGTCGAGCTCGGGATGTAGTAGAAGTAGCGCAACCAGATGTCGCCGGATTTCTGGTGGTCGAATACGTTGGCGCCGTAGCGAACGTAGTTCGTGGGTCCCGCGGCACCCGTGGTCGAGCGCAACGCCCCTTCACCCGAGGGTTTCGGGTTCATCGTGATGTGGGTACCGGTGCCATTCATCTGCAGCTTGATCGGCCAGTTCTTGAGCATGGGGTCGTCGAAGCCGTCGCAGAACAGTGCGTCCGCGCGCTTCGGGCACAGGTCGATCGCGCCGGCGTCGATCGGCATCGTGCCGGAGTCGATCGGCATCGTGCCGGAGTCGGCCGGCACCGTGCCCGCGTCGTCGTACATCGAGCCGGAGTCGACCGGAGCAGATCCGCTGTCGCCGGAGCTGGCGTCCCGAATGCTCGCGTCCTGGTCGGAACCATCTCGATCCGACGCGTCCTGCTCGGATGCATCCATCCGACTCGCTGCGTCGGACGCCGCGGCGTCCTTCCCCCCGCCCATGCCCGCATCACTTCGATCAGGGGAGGGCAACGCGTCGTAACCCCAGCGTGCGCACCCGACCGTGACAGTGAGAGCGATCAGCCCGATCGACGCGAGTCTCACGCATCAATCTTAGCAAGCATCCGGCTGCCGCGTAGGGCGTCCTCATGCGCGCACCGGCTCACCCACATGTCGTCCTTCGGACACACGCGCCGCGCGTCAGTTCGTGAGGTTCAGCGTGCGCGTGCGGCGCGCGGCGGCGTTCGCTCGTTGCAGCGCGGTCTGTGCGGCGGATGTGAAGCTCGCGGCGTCGAAGGGTTTCTGCAGGAATTGCACGTTCTCGCCCAGCTCACTCAGGCGCGTGATCTCATGCCCGGCATAGCCGGAGACGAGCAACACCGCGACCTGAGGATAGAGCACGAGCACGCGCTGCGTGAGCTCGATCCCCGACATGCCGGGCATGATGACGTCGCTCACGAGCAGATCGATCGGTCCCTCGCGCTTGCGAGCGAGCTCGAACGCCTGCTCTCCGTCTTCGGCCGACAGCACGTGGTAGCCAGCGTCCTTCAGGATGCGCTCGAGCGAGCGCCGGACCTGCGTTTGATCTTCCACCAGCAGCACGCATCCCGAGCCCGGGCTCCAGGCGAGCGCGTCGCTCTTGGCTGCCTTCGGCACCGGCACGTCGTGGTAAGGCAACAGGATCTCGAAGCGGCTCCCCAGCCCTTCTGACGACGTGACGCGGATGTAGCCGTGCGCCTGCTTGATCAGGCCGTGCACGCTGGACAGGCCGAGGCCCGTGCCGTGGCCGAGCTCGCGCGTGGTGAAGAACGGTTCGAACACGCGACTGCGCGTGGCTTCATCCATCCCGGTGCCGGTATCGGACACCGCGAAGCGCACGTAGGTGCCGGGCTCTGCGTCCGGCCAGTCGGACTCGCCCTTCAGCTCCACGCGTTGCAGCTCGAGCTCGACGCGCCCGCCGTTCGGCATGGCGTGGCGCGCGTTGACCAGCAAGTTCAGGATCGCCTGTTCGATCTGCGTGGCATCGACGAGCACGACCATCGGTTGCGCGGGCAACGCCAGCGTCAGCCTGTTCTGCTCGCCGAGCGCGCGCTCGAACACCGCCCGCGCATTCGTCACCACATCCACGAGGTCGGTCGGCTGCGTGTCGAGCACCTGCCGCCTGCTGAACGCGAGCAGTTGCCGGGTGAGGTTCGACGCTTGCAGTGAGCCGTGACGGATCTCCGACAGGCGTGAGACCACCTCCGGCTTGTCGGCCGCGCGATCCAGCAGATCGACGTTGGCCATGATCGTCGTCAGGATGTTGTTGAAGTCGTGGGCGACGCCGCCCGCGAGCATGCCGACGGTCTCGAGGCGTTCGGCCTCGCGCAGCCGGCGCTCGTACGCTTCCCGCAGGCTCTGCAAGCGGTGGCGCTCGGTGACGTCGCGGATCACCGAGTGCACTCGTGCCTTGCCGTCCAGCCCCTGCACGACCCGCATCTGCACCTCGACGACCACCACATCGCCGTTCGGTCGAATGACGCGAAACTCCTCCGCAGGCAGCTCGTCGCCGGCCAGCAGGCTATCGAACGCGGCGTTCGCGCGCTGCGTGTCGTCCGCCCCGAGCGCGTCGAGCTCGGCGAAGTGCTTGCCGAGCAGCTCGCTCGCCGGCCTGCCCGAGATGCGCTCCGCGGCAGGATTGGCCGAGACCACGTGCCTGGATTCGTCGAACACCACGATCCCATCCGGCGACTCGTTCACGATCTCGAACAGCTGCGCCTGGCTCAGGCGCAGCTCCTCGGTGCGCGCCTGCACGCGTGCCTCGAGATGCTCGTTCGACCGGATCAGGTTTTCGTTCGCGCGCACGAGCGCGGCTTGCGCCCGCGAGACCAAGAGGTACAGCTGGTTATTCTCGAAGCGCAATCGAAACGCTTGCGTGAGCGAGCGGTGCACGTTGCGAGCCACCAGCGTCAGCGCGGCGACGAACAGCACCAGCATCGCGAGCATCGCCAGGTGCTCGTCGCCCTCGAACGACGGCAAGCGGACCATCGCGGGCACGAGTGAAGGGATCAGATAGCCGAAGTACGCCGGCATGTAACAGGAGATGGAGGCCGCCGCGCCCGCCGCCATGCCGCCGATGACGAACATGATCAGGACCTGGTGCGGCAGCGAGTCGGGCATCAGTACGCCGCCCGCGAACCCCCACAACAGACCCGCGCACACCGAGCCGACGGTGAAGCGCAGACCCCAGAGCTCTTGCTCCGCCGCGCTGAGGTCGCGCGACCAGTAGCGCCGTCGCATCTCGATGCGCACGACCACCATCGCCGTCATGGTCGCGAACCACGCCAGCAAGACCGCGTGCGACGCCTTCGACCACAGCGCGAAGCTCACGATCGCTGCGTTCACCACGTTGGCGAGCAGAACCGGTGCGCTTTGCCGATACAGCGTTCGCACCTGCTCGGCGCGCACCTGCTCGGCGATGCTGGGATCTTCGGCAGACTCGTGCACGGAATTACTCCGCGGTAGGCCGCTCAGCTGGCGAGGAGCGGCTGTTCAGAGTAGCCCCATTCGCCAGGTCACGCCGCCGATTGCGTGTGCGAGGGCGGATTGCGATGGCACATGTAGGGCACGTGCGGGTGAAAATTGGCGGAAATTGGCTGGACGGTTCGCCCGGGCTACCCGTAGCGTTGAGTGTCTTACCCTGAGCGTCCCGGCCGCGGTCGCCGCGTATTCACCGTGTTAAACCGGCTGCGGCATGCAGCTCTCCATCCCGAAGACCCTGATCGCGCTGCTTCTTCTGCTCGGTGCCTGCGACAACGCGGTCCCGCTGGAGGCGGCCTCGTCTCCGGGCGCGGGCGCGGGTGCTCC
>DATEOF010000176.1:0-22578 GCA_035274465.1 Polyangiales bacterium | reverse complement strand
GATCGGCGTCGCGCGCGCGCCGCACGGCGTGCTGAAGTTCTTGGGCCCCGCAGTCTTGGTCAGCGTCGGCTACATGGATCCGGGCAACTGGGCCACCGACCTCGAGGGCGGCGCTCGCTTTGGTTATCAGCTGATCTGGGTCTTGCTCGCGAGCAATGTGCTCGCGATGGTGCTGCAGAACCTGTGTGCTCGGCTGGGCATCATCGCCGGCTACGATCTGGCCACGGGCTGCCGCCGCGAGTTCTCACGCCCCCTCAGCGTGGCACTTTGGCTGCTCGCGGAGCTCGCGATCGTCGCTTGCGATCTGGCCGAGGTCCTCGGCAGCGCGGTGGCGCTCCAGCTGTTGTTCGGCCTGCCGATGCTGTGGGGCGCATTGGTCACGAGCATCGACGTGCTGCTGATCTTGATGCTGCAGCGGCACGGCATGCGTCGGCTCGAGGCAGCGGTGCTCGTCATGCTGGTCACCGTGGGCGTATGCATGCTCGTGGAGTTGACCTTGGCGCGGCCATCGCTCGCGGGGATCGTCGGAGGGCTCCGCCCACGACTCGGCATCGAGAGCCTGTACGTGGCGATCGGCATCCTGGGCGCGACCGTGATGCCACACAATCTGTACCTGCACTCCGCGCTGGTACCGAAGGTTCAGGCCGCTGGGCGCGCGGGAGCGCTCAGGCGGAGCTTCTGGAGCACGGCGCTGGCGTTGAACCTCGCACTGCTCGTCAACGGGGCGATCTTGATCACTGCCGCAGCAGTCTTCTGGGAGCAGGGTGTGGCGATCGAGGATCTGCGCGACGCACACGGCCTGCTGACCCCACTGTTGGGCAGCGCACTTGCCTCGTGGCTCTTCGCCATCGGCCTGCTCTGCGCCGGACAGAGTGCCACGGTCAGCGGCACCCTGGCGGGACAGATCGTCATGGAGGGCTTCATCAAAATACGTCTACCGGCCGTGGCGAGACGTGCGCTGACCCGAGCGATCGCGATCGTGCCGGCGGTGGCCGTGCTGGCGTTCGTGGGCGACGGCGGACTGATGTCACTACTTCTAGGTAGTCAGATCGTACTTAGCTTGCAGCTGCCATTCGCGATCGTGCCGTTGCTGCGGATGACCAATTCCCCGGCCGTCATGGGCGCGCACGCCAATGCGGCACCGGTACGCTGGTTCGGTGCGGGCAGCGCGCTGTTGATCGTGTCGGCCAACGTCGCACTCATAGCCCGCACGGTCGCACAATGGTGGGAGCCGTGGCCATGGCTGGCGGGCTTGCTCGCGGCGATCAGCCTCGCGAGCTTGGCGCTACTGCTGCGCGTGGCGACCGTGCCCCTGCGAAGTGGACATGCGGTGGCGATGCGCCGCTCGACTGAATACTGTCCTGCCTCGTGACACAAATGGGCCTCCACTTCGAGTGATCGTGATGTGTCCACTCCGCGGCTTCTGTGCAGATCGCGCCGCGGTACGAGTGTTGCAGCGGCCTCGACGTTCCCACAGAAGGGCGAACCAACATGACAATGAGAGAGCAAACGATGGAAGGCAACGGTGAGAAGCAGCGTGAAGAGGGCGGGCTGCCCAACAAGACACACGAGGTCGCGGAGCAAGTCAGGCAAGCCGCGCTGGAGCGAGTGGACTCCGTACGCCAGAGCACACAATCGGCGAAGCAGCAGGCGGCGGAGCGCGTGCGCAAGCTAGGCCAGACGATCCGCAAGGTCGGGGAGCATTTACGCGTCGAAGATCAGAACTACGTCGCGCAGAAGGCTACCGATGCCAGCCAGCGTCTCGACCAATTCGCCGACTACGTGAACGGCGCGGAGCTCGCCACGCTGCTACGTGACACGGGCAATCTCGCCAGGAAGAGCCCGGCAGTGTTCTTCGGCAGCGCGTTCGCGATCGGTCTGGCCGCGGGGCGTTTCCTGCGGACGGGCAGTAGCAGCGCACCGTCGGCCGGTAGTCCGAGCGACGCGCCCCAGTCCCAACCGCGCTCCGCCCAGAGCAGCAGTAGCAGCTCACAGGCCGGCCGGAGCAAATCGAGCACGCGTCCGAACCAATCTCGCAGTGGAGCCAGTCAATGAACCAGGCGTATGACGGGGATCAGCGCCCGATCGGCGTGATCGTGAACGACATCTGGGAGAAGGCCGAAACACTCGTCCGGCAGGAGATGAGGCTCGGCCTGACCGAAGCGCAAGAGAAGGTCGATGTGCTCAAGGTCGAGCTAGACGACCGCTTGCGCACCTTGAAGGTGGAAGCTGCGGCCAAGGCAGTGGCTGGCGCGCTCACCGCAGGTGGCAGCCTGGCACTGGTCGCCGCCATTGTATTGCTGCTGGCGCAGGTGATGTGGCCATGGCTGGCTGCGCTCATCACCGGAGCCGTCCTCTGCATCGCGGGCGCCGTGATGTTGAAGCGGCCCGTGAAGCTACCGCCAGCTCCAAACGCAGGTGAGCTCATCCCTGGACGCACGATCAAGAACATCAAAGCAGACATTCACGCCATCGAGGAGGCGAGCCATGGCACAGCAAAGTAACAAGCCGATGATGACGACGACGACGACAGGTCAAGGAAACAAAGACAAAGAGAACAAGAGCTCTCGCGAGATCGAAAATGACATCCAGGAGACTCGCTCGGCGATCAGCGGGGACATCCAGTCATTGAGCGACAAGCTCAGTCCATCCCATCTGAAGGAGGAAGCCAAGGCAGCGGTCGCCGGCGCCGCCCAATCGGCCGTCGACAAGGCCGCGGAAGTGAAGGACGTGATCGTCGAGAAGGCGGTGGAGGTCAAAGATGTCGTCGCCGACAAGGCGGTCGAGTTGAAAGACGCCGCGTCAGAAAAATTGAGCGATGCCAAGGAAGCAGTGGCTGATACACTCGTAGAAGTCGGCGAGCAGGCGCGGCGCATTGGCAACTCCAGCTGGCAGTACGCTTCGGCCAACGCCGTACCGTTGGCGTTGATCGGGCTTGGTGCCGGCTGGCTGATCGCCAACTCGCGCCGGCGCTCGGGCACAGAGATGCGTTATGAACGACCTGCCAAGGCGCGCTTCGCGGATGAGCTCGGTGCCCGCGAGTACGACTACTCGCCGGGAGTTGGCCTGGCAGGCCGCTCGCCTCTACCCGCGCCGCGCAGCGGAATCAGCGACACGTCGGCGGAGCGCGGCTACTCGAGCTATCGCGAGCCGCGCACCTCGCGCAGCGCGAAGGCTGGAATGGAGCGGATCCAGAGCGGTGCGCGTGACCTCGCGCACGGCGCCAGCGAAAGTGCCCACAAGCTGGCAGATCGGGCGTCGCGAGGCGCCGAGCGCGTGAAGGACGGCCTGCAGCGCGCGGGCACTGCGACCAAGAACTTCGCCGAAGAAAACCCGCTGGCGATCGCGACCGCAGCGTTGGTCGTGGGCGTCGGGGTCGGCCTGGCGCTGCCGTCGACCGAACCCGAACAGCGCTTCATGGGCCCGGCGCGCGCCAAGTTCGATCGTATCGTCGGCGACGTGCGAGAAGCGGCGACGGACGTCACACAAGTCGCTAAGGACACCGCCAGCGAGTCAATCCACGCATTGACGTGAGCGAGGGGGCCGGGCAGTGGGGGCCACGCTGGCGGCCTCCACTGCCCGATCAGTGACTCACGGCACGGTGGGCTTGTCGTTCATCAGCACGCCCGCCTGCGGCTGCATGATGAACATGCCGCTCTCGGTGGTGTGCATGACCACGATGCCGCTCTTTAGGTACGGATACGCGGTCCATGCGCCGCGCATGTCCGAGGCATCCGAGCTGGGCAGCGTGTCGAAGAACGCGACCTCGGTCATCTTCGCGCTCGCGACCGCGTGCAGATCCAGGATGCGCAGGCCGGCGGTGTAGTTGGCCTGGTAGGCGTAGTGACCGAGGATGTACAGGTTGTGATCGGTGGCCTTGGTCTTCGCCGTGTAAGACTCCATCGGCACGGGCTTATCCAGGTCGTTCAGATCGAACAGGTACGTGCGAGTCGCGTTGCCCGCGCGCGATTCATCGAGCTCGTCGTCGACCACCAGGTAGCGTTGGTCCTGCGTGAACCAACCCTGGTGCGTGTACGAGGCACCCGTGTACGTGAAGGTCGAGATCTTCTTGGGCGCCATGCGATTGGTCATGTCGACGATGCTGATCCCGTCTTCGCCGTTGAACGTGATGCACAACTCCTTTTCGGCATACGTCTTGTCCGGCCCGTTGTACATCACGCACATCGCATCGTGGACGTACACGTCGTTGGTCCCACAACTCACGAACTTCGGGTTCTTGGGGTCCGAGAAGTCGACCTGGTGCAAACCGCCTTTGCACGAGCGTGAGCCGACCAGATAGATCATCTTGGTGGCTTCGTGGACGACGATGTTGTGCGCGTTGCTGATGGGCGCCTCGCTCGTGCCCTTGTAGGTCACCAGCGGCGTCAGCATGGCCTTGCCGGCCGTGGTGCCCAGGGTACGCATGTCGAAGACCTGCATGCCGTGGTTCTGAATTTCGGCCACGACCAGCGCGTAGTCGCCCAACACCTTCACGTCGCGACTGACCGAACGCGATGTCGTGCTGGGCAAGTTCCCGAGCACCAGCGGACAACTGGGGCTGCTCACGTCGACGAACGCGGTGCCGTTGTCCAGACCGACGACGGCGATCTCGCGGTTGTGCGCCGATTCGACGCCGGCCCAGATCGCATTGCCCGAGCGCCCACCCAGGTCGGCGAGCGATACGCGACCCAACAGATCTACGCCGGAGCACGGGAACGGCCCGGCCATGCCGTTGGTGCAGGTGACCGGCGGAGTGGCGCACGCACACGCGTCGCCCATGCCGTCGCCGTTCGTGTCCAGCTGGTTCTCGTTCTTGATCTTCGCGCAGTTGTCGCAAGCGTCGCCGATCTTGTCGCCGTCCCCGTCGGCCTGGTCCGCATTGGCTTTCTTGGGGCAGTTGTCCATCGTGTCGGGGATGCCGTCGGTATCCATGTCGGGCATGGGCGTCGTGACGTCGCCACCGCTCGGCGCCGCCGTGCCGGCTGTGAGCGCCGAAGCACCGGACGCGGAGCTGGACATGCGCGACGCGCCACTCACTCCTGCAGCCCCGGGCGCGGCACCGCTGCTGCCAGCTGCATTCGGCGCAGGTGCGGCCTGCCCGCTCGTCGCCGTCGGCGGCGGCATCATCGTGCCACCACTGGTCAGGCTGCCGTCCGCAGGCGCCTCTGTGGAACAAGCTTGCAGTGCGAGCGCGCTCCACACCGCGTATCTCGCCCACGACCTGGAATCCCCAAAAAGGGTCCGCATTTTACCCGCTCCCACTGGTGCCACAGGGGGTGGTGTTCGGACCTGCGGCCGACGGGTCAAAAAGCTGCGCAGCGCCCGTTCAGCGGAGTCCCAAGTTACCCGAGCTACCCCTGGGCTGGAGAGGTCCTGGCGCAGGTGCGTGACCTACGCCGTACGAGTAGCCACAGGACGACTGGCACCAGCGTGAAGTGCGCGCCCGGCGGTGCGCCGCGAATGCCGACACTGCAGCCACCGGATGAGTCAGCGACAGCCGGCGATGGATCCGACGCACCTGCGCTCGAGGTCGCAGCGGCCATCCCAGCGGCGCTCTGAGCGTCGGCGCGTGTCGCAACTCCACCCGCACTACCGGCAGCACTCGAGACGGGCTTCGCACCTGCCGCGCCCGGAGCGCCCGCGTTCGCCGCAGGGCCACGGCCCGCAGCGGCAGAGCCGGGCATTCCAGCGCGACCTGCTGCTGCGGCGCCGCCGTTGGCTGCAGCGCCACTCGACCCGGCGCTGCCCGCTCTACCGGCCGCAGCGCTCGATCCGCCGCTACCCGCTGCGCTCACCATGCCGCCCGCGCCGCTCGCACCCGAGGTGGCAGGACACGCGACTGCCTCGGGATCCCGAGCACCGACTCGATCCAGCCCGAGAAATGCGACTGCACTCGCAGCGTCCCAGGTCACGTTGTGTCCAGCCCCCTGCTGCGCCCAGGTCTCGAGCGACACGTACCCGCAATCGTTCTTCCAGGTCTGATGCATGTAGCCGGACTTCGCGCTGTCGGTCGCGCTGGGCATCTCGCTCAGCGAGAGGACGTTCGTCCACTCCTTGACCGACTCGCCGAGGTTCTTGAAGCTGATCGTGGTGTCGGCCGTACCGTGCCAGAGCTGCACGCGCGGCCGATGGCCTTTGTAGCCCGGGAACATCGCGCGGACCTGGTCGCCCCATTCCTGTGCGGTCTTGCTGACGTTGCCGCCGGCGCACGGCCCACTCCACTGGTTGTCTTCCGTGTACTGCGCCGCCCAGCAGCCGCACGGAACGCCCGCGACCGACACTCCGGCCATGAACATGTCGGGATAAACTCCCAACAATGCCTCCGTCATCATCGCGCCCGAAGAAGTTCCAAACGCGTAGACGCGGCTCGGATCGCCGTCGTACTTCGACAATGCGTAGCGCACCATCTGCGCGACCGCATGCGTATCGCCTCCACCATCGTGCTTCAGCGACTTGCTCGAGCCGACATCCCAACAGTTGTGTCCAGTGGCTTCGGGCACGACGATCACGAAGCCGTTCTTGTCCGCCAGGGAGACGAACGTGGACCGCGTCTCGTTGAACGTACTGCTGGCCGAGCCTCCGCAGTGATGCGACGCCACGAGGATCGGCGGCTTGGACGCCAGCTTGTCCGGCACGTAGACGTACATGTTGACGTAGCCGGGCAGACCGCCGACGCCCCAGGTGCCCTGCTCGACCTTCTGCAAGGAAGCGGCGCGCGCCGGCGCGGCGCCGAACACGGCGAGCGCAGCCAGTGCTGACAGGCTCGAGGCTGATCGATGTCGCTGCATGGCCCGCTCCAGCCGAAGCAGTGGCAGCTTCCAGCAGCTTCCGTCAACGATTCCTGCGGAGCCAATCATTACCAGGGGCTTCCACTGCCCTGACGGAACGCCCACGCGTTCGCCACTGCGATAGACTTCTTCCTCGACTTGCCGTGAACCTGGCCAGCTTGTGCCGTCGGGAGCTCTGAGTAGAATACCCGTCGTGCCCAAGAAGCTGTACCCCATGTGGTGGTTCGGTTGCGCGCTGTTCGCCGTGAGCTGCGCTGCGTCTCAACCTGCGACCCGAACGCCCACGCCGGTTGCAACCCAGGCCTCGGTGCCGGTCGCAGCGCCGCCGGGCGAGCTCCGCATGCGTCACCCGGACGAGGTCCGTGCGAGTGCGGCGAAGACCGAGGAGCTGGGTTCACTGCAACTCGTGAACGCCGGCACACCGCGCGCCACCAAGGCGAAGCCGAAGCCCTCGCAGCCGACGGCGGCGCACAGCAAAGAGCACTACACGATCCAGATCGCGCAGGACTCTCCGCCCCGCCCCTACCCGCTGCGGGACCGCGAGTTGACGTTGCCGAGCGGACTGATCATCCACGGCGTGCCCAAGTCGGTCTCGGTGCAGACAGTGCGCGAACGAGCCGGCGGAGACGTGTGGGAAATCACCGATGCGCGCGGCCGGCGCCTGGCGCTGCTCAAGGCCCAGTCGCTCTCGCGCAAGCTGTGGACGACGAGCGCGCGCTCAGACCAGCTGGCGAGCGCCCGTAGCGTCGGTCAGCGCAGCGACTGGGGCGCGCCGCGCGTGAACGTGGTGAGCGAACGCTACCTGAGCGAGAACTACGTCTACACCATCGAGCGCCGCACAGAAGGCACCGGCTGGATCGCCAGCGGCCTCGAGTTCACCGCGAACGCCCGCCGCTAGCCTTTCGAGTCCGACGCGATCCTCGCCGTGGCGCTCGCCGTCGCGATCAACTTGCCGGCCTCGTCGTGCAGCTCGCCGGCGAGGAACGCGATCGACCGCGTCCTGGCCACGACCCGACCGGATCCGATCAGCGACGCACCCACGCTCGCGGGACGCACGAAGTTCACCTTCAGCTCGATCGTCGGTGCGAACTGCCCTGGCGGCAGGGTCGCGACGAGCGCCGGCCCAAGCGTCTCGTCGAGCATCGCCGAGAGAAACCCGCCCTGCACGTTCCCGATCGGGTTGGCAAACTCGGGCCTCGCGCGGAACCGCACGCGAATCGTCGCCTGCTCCGGATCGCACTCGATCAGCTCGAACCCCAACATCGCCGCGGCTGGCGGAGCTGGCTTGCGCCCTTCCATGACGTCCCAGAAGTAACCAGTTCGCTCGATCGCCACGTCCAACCTCCGTCCCGCATCACTACCGCAGCCTCCTCGAAGTGTTAAGCTCCGCCCGTGCCGACCGACGATCCCACCGCGGAGGCTTGGTTGCGGCGCGTCGCGGCCATCCCGGAGGCCGACGCGATCGGGCGCGAAGCTCTGCTGCCCGGTGACATCGTCAGCGAGCGGTTCGAGATCGTCTCGCTCGCTGGCAGAGGCGGGATGGGGGCGGTGTATCGGGCCATCGATCGCGAAAATCGGCAGCCGGTGGCCATCAAGGTCGTCAGCGCGTCGGACGGCGACGGCGACGAGCGTTTCGTGCGCGAAGCCAGGGTGTTGTCCGAGCTGATCCACCCGTGCATCGTCCGCTATCACGCGCAGGGCACGACCCGTCGCGGCCAGCTGTACTTCGCGATGGAGTGGCTCGAGGGCGAGGAGCTCGCGGTGCGACTGGGTCGTTCGAAGCTGAACGTCGACGAGAGTCTCGCGCTGGTGCGGCGCATCGCCGAGGGCCTGGCGATCGCCCACGCACGCGGTATCGTTCACCGCGACATCAAACCGAGCAACATCTTCCTGCCCAACCGCGAGATCCGCGCGGGCAAGCTGATCGACTTCGGGGTGGCGCGGCGGCTCGACGAGCCGACCAGCCTGCGGACGCACACCGGCGCGGTCCTCGGAACCGTCGGCTACATGTCGCCGGAGCAAGCGATGGGTTCGCGCGACGTCGACGCGCGCACCGATGTCTTCGCACTCGGCTGCGTGCTGTACGAGTGCCTGACGGGGCAACCGGCGTTCAACGGGGTCAACCCCGTCGCCGCGCTCGCAAAGGTGTTGTACGAAGACCCGCCGCGCGCTCGCGAGGCGATGCCGGAGCTACGCGCCGGCATCGACGAGTTGCTGGCAAAGATGCTGGAGAAGCGGCCGGAGCGGCGCCTCCGCGATGCTGCGGGGCTGATCGATGCGCTGGACGAGCTCGAACACGAGGTTCTCGCACCATCGCCGCGAGCAGCGCCCATCAGCGCGAACGAACGCGCGATGGCCGCGGTGGTACTCGGCCAATTGGCGCGGGACGTGGCGCCGCGCGACCCGGAGCTGGATGCCATCCGCGCACTCACGGCAGAATTCGGCGCGGAACCAGTCGCGCTGCGGGGCGGCGGGCTGGCGGTAGTGCTCGCGGGTGCCGGCGCCGCCACCGATCTCGCAGAGCGCGCGGTTCGCTGCGCGCTCCGCCTCTCGCAGCTGCGGCCGGAGCTCTCCTATGCCGTGGCGACCGGGCGCACCGAGGACCCGCGCGAGCGAGCTCCGACCGGCGCGGCGATCGACCGCGCGGCGCAGCTCCTGGCTGCTGTGGAGCGCAGGACTGCCGGCGTCGCCGTCGATGCACTGACGGCCGGGTTGATCGGTTCCAGCTTCGAGCTGCGCTCGCGCGAGGGCGTGATGGTCGTCGTCGCCGAGCGCCCATCCGTGGAGAGCGCACGCTCGTTGATGGGAAAGCCGACGCCATTCCTGGGACGCGACAAGGAGCTCGCCCTGCTCGAGGCGACGCTGCGTGAATGCATCGACGACTCGATCGCGCAGGCGGTGCTCGTCACCGGAGCGCCCGGCCAAGGCAAGTCGCGCCTGCGTCAGGAGTTCGTGCGCGCGAGTGTCCGCAGCCACGCCGAGCTGCGCGTGCTGCTCGTGCGAACCGATCCGCTCGGTGCGCGCTCGAGCTTGCTGCTGATCAAACGACTCCTGCGCGCTGCCCTGCCGCTGTCCGAAGACGACGACTACACGTCGCTGTCCGCGCGCGTGGCCGAGCTCGCTGGAGGCGAGAACTCGGAGCGTCTCGCGGGTTTTCTCGGCGAGCTACTCGGCACACCGTGCCCCGGCCCGCTGCCGAACGAGCTGCGCGCCGCGCGCAACGAACCTCAGATCATGAGTGTATGGGTGCGGCGCTCGTTCGCAGAGTGGTTCGCGGCGTTCGCGGCGAAGGGTCCGGCGTTGATCGCGCTGGAGGACCTACAGTGGGCCGATTCCGCGAGTGTCGCGTACTTGAGCGATGCACTGCGCGGCGTGCACGGAAGTCCGCTGCTCGTCCTGGCGGTGGCACGCAGCGAAGTGCACGAGCTCTTCCCGCACCTGTTCACGGGGACTGCGCTGCAAAGTCTGGCACTCGGACGACTGACGCCGAGAGCGGCCGAGAGACTCGTGCAGTGCGTGCTCGGTCCGATCGACGCTACCTCGCTCGCACGCGTCGTCGAGCAGGCCGACGGCAATGCATTCTACCTGGAGGAGTTGATGCGCGGGGTCGCGCGCGGCGACTCCGCGAGCGTGCCGGAGAGTGTGCTCGCGCTCGTTCAATCGCGCCTCGAGGGCTTGGCGCCGGCGCAGCGGCAGGTGCTGCGCGCGGCGAGCGTGTTCGGCGAAGTGTGTTGGGTTGAAGGCGTGAGTGCGTTGCTCGATCGAGACCTCGAGCTCCAGCTTCGCGAACTCGTCCAGCTCGAAGTGCTCTCGCCAGTGCTGACCAGCCGCTTCGCGGGCGAAGAAGAGTTCCGCTTTCGCCATAGCCTGATCCGCGAGGCGGCGTACGGCATGCTGCCCGAAGGTGATCGGGTCCGCGGCCACGCGCTCGCCGCCGAGTGGCTCGAGCGCATCGGCGAGCGGGATGCGATGACGCTCGCGAATCACTACGACCTCGGCGACATCTCCGATTCTGCCGTGCGCTGGTTGCTCCGGGCCGGCCGCGCTGCGCTCAGCGCGGGCAACGGCGACGATGCGATGCAGTGTGCGGCGCGGGGCCTGCCTCGCAGTGTGACGGAGCTCGAACGCGGTCGCTTCCAGACCATGCGCATGGAAGCGTTCATACTGCGCTCGGAGTGGAGCTGTGCGGTCGAGGCAGCTGAGCTCGCGACCCTCCTCTTGCCGGCGAAGAGCGACGGCTGGTTCTACGTACACTGCGGCGCGCTGCTCGCGGGAACCTTGCTCGGGAGCGAGCTCGTCATCACCAAGCTAGTGAACGCGGTCATGGCCGCGACCACGCAGCTCGAAGCTGCCAAGGTTTACGGGCACGCCGTGTTCATGGCGACTCAGAGCCTGTGGCTCATCGATCGACTGAACGAAGGCGTCGCGCTCGTCCGCCGCGTCGAGCAGCTGCTCGAGCGTGAATCCCTCGCTGATCCGCTGCTCCAGATGTGGCTGGATAGCGCACGGTCGTTGATCGAACTGCGGCACGGCCGACTGGGAATCGCACTCGATCAGGTCGAGTCGGCATTTGCAATCGCTGAACGACTCGGCTCCTGGTCGGGACGCGGGATGGCCGCCTCGAACCTGGTGATCGTCCTGAGCGAGACCGGCCACCTCGCGCGCACGCTCGAAGCTGCGCAACGGGCGCACGCGATCTGCGACTCGGTCGGAATGCGCGTGAATCACGACCACATCGACCTCTGTGTCGCGGCCGCGTCGGCCGACTCGGACGAACACGCGCCCGGGATCGCGGAGCTTCGTGCAGCTCTCCACACGATGCTGCAGAAGCAGGATTCGGAGGCACGAAGCTCACTGGCTCGAACGTGGCTCGCGTACTTCGAGCTCGATCGCGGCGATCTCGACTCGGCGCAACGAACCGCAGAACAGGCGTTCGAGGAGGCCCACTTCGCATCGAGTCGTGGCGATGCGCTCGCTGTCCTCGCGCTCGTCGCGCTCTGTCGCGGCAAATCCCAGCTCGCGCTGGAGCAGGTCCAGAGTGGTCTGGCCGCGACCTCGACCGGAGCGACCATACAGACTGCGTCAGTCCTGCGCCTGGCTCGCGCACGGGCGCTGCATGCGCTCGAGCGTCATGCCGAAGCAGCCGAAGCGATCCGCGTCGCCCGCGATCGCGTGCTCGATTGCGCCGCGACCCTGCACGACCCCGAGCTGCGCGAGACCTTCCTGCGTCGCCGAGCGCACGAAGCCACGCTCCGCCTGGCGAACAGCTGGCTCGCGGAAGGGGGTTTGGCCAGCACGCCAGAGCGACGTTCGGTGTACGGCTGACTACCTGCCACCGTTTCTCCAGGACCGCGGCGTCGTCCCGGTCCAGCGCTTGAACGCGCGGTGGAACGCGCTCGGCTCGGAGTAGCCCAGTGCGTACGCGGTCTCCTCGATCGTGCGCTCCTCGACCGATAGCAGGCGGTGTGCCCGCGTGATCAGCGCTTCGGTCGCGACCGCCTCGTAGCAGGTGCCTTCTGCCGCGAGGCGGCGCCGCAACGATCGCGCGCTCAGGTCCAGCCCCTGCGCTGTCTCCTCCATCGTGGCCTTGCCGGGCGCAGGATGGGCAGCGAGGAAGTCGCGCACGCGATCGGCGCAGCACGCGCCCCGCGCGATGCGTAGCACACGGGCGTCTGCGAGCTCGCGTAACGCTCGATGGAGCTCTCCGTCCTGGAAGGGGCGCGACGCATCCATCAAACCTCGATCGAAGACGATTCCGGTGAGCGGCTGATCGAAGCGCTCCGAGCCCGAGAAGACGCGAGCGTACTCGGCTCGATAGTCGGGCGCGGCATGTTCGAAGTAGACTCGGTGCGCGCGAGCTTGCCAGGCGAAGTGGCGGAGCAACTGCAAGGAACCGGCGATGTGAAGCTCGGCGAGGAAGCGACTCGCCCGTGGGGAGAGACCCTGGGGCCGCGCGTAGCGCAACGTGACTTCGCGGTCGTCTTCGATCAGCTCGAAGCGGCATTCGTCGCCCAGCAGCTTGTACAGCTGGATCAAGCCCTCGAGCGCGTCCCGCACACTGGCCGAGTAAGCTACGAGTTGGCCGACCAGATCCACGCTGTCTCGCTGGACGCACTCGAGTACGCGCAGGCCGAGTGCGGGATCTCGCGTGACGTCGAGGGCTAGCTCACTCAGGCGAGCGTACTCGGAGCACCGCACGCGCCCTTCCACCGCGAAGAGCTCGCGCGGATCCCAGCGGGCCACCTCGAGGAAGCGCGATTGCGGGAATCCTCGATGTTCGACGCCATCGACGAGTGCTCGCACGTAGCGGATGGAGAGCGCGTCGTCGAACATTTCGCGCGCCCGAGTGTAGCGGATGGCGGCGGCGCTGACTGCGTGCGCGGGATTGCGCAGCACGAACTGTAACCCCGGTGGCCGCGTGCGGTCATTGAGTCACTCGGGCTCCGATGCCAAACGGGGAGCCATGATCAACATTCGCTCGCTGAGCTGTTGCATCCTGGTTTCCTCCACGTGGCTCGCGTGCTCGGACGATACCTCCTCGAGCGGGTCACTGCCCACGCAGCCCAGCGCGGCAGGCCAAGCCGCTGCGGCTCCCGGTGCACCGGCGCCGTCCAAAGCCGACCCGATCGTCGCGGGGCCTGCGGGATTGCACGAAGAAAACGGCGCTCAGATCTTTCGCACGGAGCCCTTCACGGTCCCTGCGGGCAGCGAGCGCTATGTCTGTTGGACGGTCAAGACCGACAAGCCGCTGCAGGTGAAGGCGATCGAGTTCGCCGGCTCGCCCGGGATCCATCACCTCACGTTCGCGCAAACGATCGCGCCAGAACCCGAGGGCATGAGTGAGTGTGAGGTGCTGCTGAAGACTACCTGGATGCCACTATTCTCTGCCGGCGCCGGCGCCAACAAGCTGAGCTTGCCGGCCGGCGTCGCCCACGTGCTCCCCGCGGGGACGCAGCTGCTCGTGCAGCTGCACCTGCTGAACGCCACCGACAAGGAGGTCAGCAAGCCCATGCAACTGCGGCTCGAGGTCAGCAACGAGACGAACTCCATGCCGGTGAAGATCGGCGGCTTCGGTTCGTTCCACATCTCGCTGCCACCACACCAGAAGTCCACGGTCAGCCACGAATGCTCCCTGCCCGGCACCTCGCGCGTGGTCGCCATGATGCCGCACATGCATCAGCTAGCCACCTCGATGACACTCGAGCTGGGCACGAGCGCGAGCGACCTAAAGCCGATCTACACGCGCGATCCGTGGAACTTCGATCAACAATCCATCGACAACGTCGACATGATGCTCAAGGCCGGGACGTACGCCAGGGTGACCTGCAACTACGACAACACGACCGACAAGACGGTCACCTACGGCGAGAGCTCGTACAACGAGATGTGTTTCCTCGGCGCGTTCTGGGTCGGTGATCCAATGAACTGCGTCGCCTTTTGAGCATCATACAGCGCGAGTTCCAGCTGGTGCTCGGGTGGGAGCACGGCGTAGCGACTGGGTCGTTGTCGCCGGAGACATCGGGGCCCATGACGACTGTGACGAGAAGACCGACGAGAACACGGCGGAGAACTGTTACCCGGATGCCGTCGTGGGCTGCGAGATGTCGAACTCGACCTGGCTATGTAAGGGTGTCTGTCGACTCGGTACACGGAGTTGTCAGAACGGTCAGCTCGGTGCTTGCGTGAACGCCATGACCCCGCTCGCCGAGGTCAGCGTAGTCCGAGGCGCGCCGCGAGGTGATGGAGGTTGCTGCGGTGCATGCCCAACGCGCGGGCCGCCGCCGCCCAGTTCCCGCCTGCTGCATCGAGCGCATCGCGGATCGCCGTGCGGCGCACCTCGTCGACGAGCTCGTGGAGCGGCAGACCGCGAGGAACTGCTGCGGGTCGCGACACGGAGGCCCCAGCGCTCGGCTCGTCGCCCACGTGCCGCGCGCTGACCACCACGCGCTCGCCCCGCGCGACACCTGCGCTCGCGCGCAACACGGCTCGCTGCACCGTGTTCTCGAGCTCGCGCACGTTGCCAGGCCAGTCGTGGGCGAGGAGGCGATCGCGAGCGCCGTCGTCGAGCCGCACTGGGCCGAGTCCCAGCTGGAGCCGCGTTCGATCGCAGAAGTGCCCGGCGAGCAGCGCGATGTCGCCGCGCCGTTCACGCAGCGCCGGCACGCGAATACGGAAGACGTCCAGGCGGTGAAACAGATCCTGGCGAAAGCGTCCGGCGCGCACTTCTGCTTCGAGATCGCGGTTGGTCGCGGCCACGATCCGTACGTCGACGTGCTGCACGGCATCGGAACCGACGCGCTGGATTTCACCTTGTTGCAGGGCGCGCAGCAGCTTCGGCTGCAGCGACAGCGGCAACTCGCCGATCTCGTCGAGCAACAGCGTGGCACCGTCGGCGAGCTCGAGCTTGCCCGCACGGTGTTGATCCGCGCCGGTAAACGCACCGCGCACGTGGCCGAAGAGCTCGCTCTCCGCGACCGACGCGGGTAGCGCTGCGCAGTTGACCTCGATCATCGGCCGCGGCGCGCGCTGCGAACGCGCATGGATGCCCCGCGCGACGAGCTCCTTGCCGGTCCCCGTCTCGCCGGTGATGAGCACGGTCATGTCGGAGGGTGCGACGAGCTCGATCTCGCGTTGCAGTGCGAGCATGGGTTCGCTGGTGCCGAGCAGCGCCGCGCCGCGGTGTTCGGCCGAGGAACGCATCAAGTCCTGGGCGATCAGGCCCATGCGCTGCGAAGACGTCTCGAGCCGATCGATCATGTCGCTCGTGTGCATCGCCGCGCCGGCCAGCGCCGCGAGCCAGTTGATTGTGCGCGGCTCGATGGCGTCGAATGCAGTCGGCGACAGCGCGTCGGCGGTCAGGAGTCCGAGCAGCTGGCCCTCGACGCGCAGCGGTGCGCCGAGACACGCGTGCACGTGCGACAGCGCGCTCGCGTCCTTGCTCAGCAAACCGTCGAACGGATCAGGCAGCTCGCTGCCGACCGGGAAGCGGATCGGCTGAGGTGAGGCTGCGATCAAGTCGAGGCGCGGGTGAGCGCCGCGTTCGAAGCGACGACCGTGTGTGTCCGGCGTCAGACCACGCGACGCGATCGGCACGAACTTGCTGCCCTCCACGCGCAACAGACACGCGGCGTCGCACGGCACGAGCGCGGCGAGGGCGTCGAGCAGTCGCCGGTAGCGATCCGCGGCCGCGAGCGAGCGCGTGAGATCCAGCGCGAGCGAGAGCAGCCGGTCGCCTTCGGTCATGTTATGCATTTGACAACATGGTTGTTGAAATCGCAACATGCTCCGTTGTCGATTCCACAACACTGGTACAACATTTCTCGTAAAATCAGTTACTTACGTGTTGGTCCGCAGGTTGCGTAACAGCCGGGCGAAGGAGCCCCTGTCATGCAACTCGATCCCCAACGTTCGCTCGCCGAGCTCGCCGTCAGCATCCCCGCGGCGTCTCGAGTCTTCAAACGCTTCCGCCTCGACTACTGCTGCTCGGGCCAGCGCAGCCTCACCGAAGCTTGTCGCGAACGAGATCTGGACCCCGGCGCGGTGCTCGCCGAGCTCGCGACCGAGCTGGATGTGACGCCGCCGCCGCTCGCGAACGCCAGTTGCGCGGCGTTGATCGATCACATCCTCGAGCGCTACCACGAGCCGCTGCGCCGCGAGCTGCCCGAGCTGATCGCGATGGCGCGGCGCGTGGAGACGCGCCATCGCCTGACGCCCGGCTGTCCACTCGGGCTCGCGGACTTCCTCACGTCCATGCACTCCGAGGTGCTCTCTCACCTCGAGAAGGAAGAGCGCGTGCTGTTCCCGATGATCCGTGCGCACGCGGGTCGTCTGACCGCCGGACCGATCGCGGTGATGCAGCGCGAGCACGACGATCACGGCGCGAGCCTCGAAGGCATCCGCGAGCTGACCGCGGATCTCACGGTGCCCGAAGGTGCCTGCACCACCTGGCGCGCGCTGCAGCTGCGCTTGATCGCGTTCGAGTCGGACCTGATGGACCACATCCACCTCGAGAACAATTTGCTGTTTCCGAACGCCCTGCGCGCAGCCTGACATGGGACGGAGAGAACGATGACTACGACGAAGAAGCTTTGGATCTTGCTCGCTGCAGTACTGATGGGAACGTTTGCGGTGCTCGGGTTCTGCGGGCGCGAGGTGTATCGCAAGGCGCCGCCGATCCCGGAGCGCGTGGTGACCCAGTCCGGCCGCGTGCTCTTCACGAAGGAGGACATCCTCCAGGGTCAACTGGTGTGGCAGAGCATGGGTGGCCAGCAACTCGGAACGATCTGGGGCCACGGCGCCTATCAAGCGCCCGACTGGTCCGCGGACTTCTTGCACCGCGAAGCGACCACGCTGCTCGAGACGTGGGCGGTGCAAGCGGGCGAAACGAGCTACGGCGCAGCCGGCGCAGAGCTCCGCGCGGCATTGCGTGAACGCTTGCGCCGCGAGCTACGCACCAACACCCACGACCCGAACACCGGCAGCGTGGTGGTCAGCGAGGCGCGCGCCGCCGCGATCGCGAGCGTGTCGGCGCACTACCAGGCCCTGTTCGGTGACGACCCGTCGCTCCGGCAGCTGCGGGAAGACTACGCGCTGCAGGAAAGCGCCGTCCCCGATGCCGCGCGCCGCGAGAAGCTCGGCGCGTTTTACTTCTGGACGGCGTGGGCCTGCGCGACCGAGCGGCCCGACTCGAGCTCGACCTACACCAACAACTGGCCGCACGAGCCGCTGATAGGCAACACACCGACGACTCCGAACGTAGTCTGGTCGATCGTGAGCATCGTCCTGCTGCTCGCCGGCGTCGGCGCGCTGGTGTGGTGGCAAGCGTTTCGCGAACGCGAGGAGGAGCCGGCGCCGCCACCGAGTCGCGATCCATTCCGCGAGCTCCGCCTCACTCCGTCCATGAAGGCAGTCGCGAAGTACTGCGTGGTCGTGGTCGCGCTGTTCGTCGTCCAGTGCCTGCTCGGTGCGCTCACGGCGCACTACACCGTCGAAGGTAGAGAGTTCTTCGGCCTGCCGCTCGCGGACTATCTACCGTACGCGCTCACGCGCACGTGGCACATCCAGCTCGCAGTGTTCTGGATCGCGACGGCATTCCTGGCTGCGGGCCTGTTCCTCGCACCCGCGGTGGGCGGCAGCGAGCCGCGCTTCCAGCGACTCGGCGTGAACGTGTTGTTCGGCGCGCTGATCGTCGTGGTGGGTGGCTCGATGGCGGGCGAGTGGGCGAGCATCCACCAGCTCCTCGACCTGAATGTCAGCTTCTTGTTCGGCCACCAGGGCTACGAGTACGTCGACCTCGGCCGCATCTGGCAGATCGCGCTGTTCGTCGGGCTCGCGCTGTGGCTCGTGCTCATGCTGCGCGCGTTGTGGCCCGCGATTCAACGCCACGACGAGCGCCGCCCGATCATCCTGCTGTTCACCGGCGCCACCGTCGCGATCGGATTGTTCTACGGCGCAGGCTTCTTCTACGGCGCCAAGACTCACCTGTCCGTGATGGAGTACTGGCGCTGGTGGGTCGTGCACCTGTGGGTCGAAGGCTTCATGGAGGTCTTCGCCACGGCGGCGGTCGCCTTCGTGTTCACGCAACTCGGGTTATTGCAACCCAAGAGCGCGGGCACGGCCGTGCTGCTGTCGACCAGCATCTTCCTCGTCGGCGGCGTGCCGGGCACGTTTCATCACCTGTACTTCAGCGGCACGCCGGTCGAGATCATGGCCGTGGGCGCGAGCTTCAGCGCGCTCGAGGTCATACCGCTCGTGCTGATCGGCATCGAAGCGCACGAGACTTCCAAGCTGCAGACACTCGCGCCCTGGATGCAACGCTACCGTTGGCCGGTGCGCTTCTTCGTCGGCGTCGCGTTCTGGAACCTGGTCGGCGCCGGGCTGTTCGGATTCCTGATCAACCCGCCGATCGCGCTGTACTACATGCAAGGCCTCAACACGACGCCGGTCCACGCGCACACCGCGCTGTTCGGTGTGTACGGCCTCTTGTCGCTCGGCCTGGTGTTGTTGGTCGTACGCTGGGTGCGCCCGAACGCAGTCTGGAACGAGCGCGCGCTGGGCTACGCGTTCTGGGCGCTCAATGTCGGCCTCGGGCTGATGGTGCTGCTCAGCATCTTGCCGATCGGCCTGGTGCAGACCTGGGCGAGCGTGGAGCACGGCCTGTGGTACGCCCGCAGCGCCGAGTTCATGCAGCAGCCGCTGCTCGAGACCTTGCGCTGGATGCGCTTCGTGGGGGACACGATCTTCCTCTCCGGGGTCGCCGCGTTCGCGTGGTTCATCCTGCGGGTCTTCGTGCCGGCGGCGCCTGTCGGCAGCGAATCGCTCGCTGATCTGGCGCCTTCTGCGGCGAGCGATTTTGGAACATGATCCCGGCCATGACCCAGGAAGAGACCAAGCTCGATCCCTCGCAACTCGCAGCGGCCATGCCGTTCGCGCTCCGCATCGGAGTGGTGTTCGACCGCGCGAGCAAGGACTCGGTGGAGGGACACCTCGACTGGTCGCCCGACCTGTGCACGTCGGGCGGCATCTTGCACGGCGGAGCGTTGATGACGCTCGCCGATTCACTCGGAGCGATCGCCGCGTTCTTGCACCTGCCTGCGGGTGCGGCCACGGCGACCGTCTCCTCGAACACGGTGATGATGCGCCCCGGCGGAAAGGGCCGCGTCCGTGGAGTGGCCACGATCGCCAACGCCGGCCGTCGCTTCATCACGGTGCGCGTGGAGCTGAGCGATGAAGCCGGCAAACCCATCTCCACGACCACACAGGTGCAAGCGGTGCTGACGTAGCGCTGCCGCTCCCAGCTGCACGCGCCATGATCTCGCCAAGAAGCGCACCGAGAAATTAACGCCTCGCCTACGAGCCGGTTTGTGAGTAGCTTGCCACTCCTGGGCGATGCGTGAATTCCGTGCTGTTCGTGAAGTCTTGAGGCGTCGCGTGTTGATCACAGGCGCGATCGGGTTACTCGCGGCGTGTTCGGATCCACCAGCCCAGACACCAGCGCGCGCGGCGGCGACCGCCGTCATGATGGGGCGCTGCCAGAAACCGGGTGTGGAGTCGTGTTATTGCGAAGACGGTCTGCGTAGCGGTTCGCAACTCTGCAACGCAGACGGGACGCTGAGTGCGTGCACGTGTTCCTCGTCCACTTCCGAGCCGCTCGGGGTCGCGGGAGCGACGGGATCCTCGCCGACCATCCAGGGGGGCACCGAGAGCCCCGCGGCCGTGTGTGCGCAGCTGAAGGGCAACGCGAGTTGTGCCGCGAAGAGTTACCGCTCGGCCCAGCTGCCCGCCAGCGTGCTGTTCGTGCTGGATCGCAGCGGCAGCATGGCCTGCAACCCGCCGCCCGAGCAGGACAGCGCGAGCTGCGAAGCCTCGCCGGCGCCGAAGGATGGTACGCGGCCGAGCAAGTGGCAGATCACCGTCTCGGCGCTCAAGTCGGTCTTCGCCGATCTCGTGGCCAAACACTCCACGGCCAACATCGGCCTGACCTTCTTCAGCAACGACAACATCTGTGGCGTGCAAAGCGCCCCCAACGTTCCGGTCAAGCCGCTGACGGCGTCACAGGCGAGCGTGCTCAACACTGCGCTCGATGGCACGACGCCGAATGGCGGGACGCCGCTGGTGGGCGCAACCACCCTCGCCTACGCCTATCTGCACCAGGAAGCCAACCAAGTGCCGGGGTGCCAGGAGCCGTGCGGCGCTCACGGCAATCGCTACGTCGTGCTGATCACCGATGGCGCCGACTCCTGCCCGATGCCCACGCGCGCGCAAGACGCGGCCGCGTGCACTGCAGCTGGCGGCTGCCCCAACTACCTGGTCAAGAAGGTCGCGCCCGATGCGGCAGCGGCCAACATCCGAACCTTCGTGATCGGCGCGCCCGGCAGCGAGCCGGCGCGTGGCTATCTCTCGGAGCTGGCGTTCGTCGGCCGCACAGCGCGCAACGGCGGGGCGTGCGTGCACAACCCGACGGGAACGGCCGGCGACTGTCACTTCGACATGACTACCACCCAAAACTTCGCGAGCGCGCTGAGCGATGCGCTCGGCCAGATCAGCGGCGCCGCGCTGGGCTGCGAGTTCAAGGTGCCCGACACGGTCGAGGCCGTGACGAAGGACATGGTGAACGTGCAGTACCAGCCGGCAAACTCGCCCAGCGCAGAGTGTTTCGCGTTCGACGAGCGAGCGTGCGAAGGCCAGGCAAACGGCTGGCAGTTCGCCAAGAAGCCAGACGGCACACCGGACCTGTCCCGCGTGGTGTTGTGCGGTGAAGCTTGCAACAAGGTGCGAAGCGACAGCGGCGCGCGCGTGGACGTCGTGCTCGGCTGCGCGACGATCGGTCCCCAGTGAGGTCGGCGATGATGCGACGAAGCCTATTCTCCAGCGCGCTCTTGCTCGCCGCCCTCGGCGGCTGCAGCCCAGAATCCAGCGAAGGCGCGCGCACGGCCGACCCCGGCGTCGCAGCCGGCACCCAGTGCGCGCCAAACAACCTCACCCGACAGTGCACCTGTGCGACCGGCTCACCCGGCCGACAGACCTGCCAGGCGGGCGCCTTCAGCGCCTGCGCCTGCAGCGCGCGGCCGACTGCTGCAGCTGGCAGCGGCGCCCCGAGCCCGACCAACCCCGGCGCCACCTCACCTGGAGGCGACCCGCTCGAAAACCGCAGCACGGTCCGCTTCGACTGGGCCCGAACTACACCCAGCGGAGGCAGCTGCGAAGCCGGCCGCTACCAGGGCACCTTCGACGGCATCTACGGCCCCAGCATCATCGTGGTCGCCGACCTGAAAGTGATCCCCGTATTCCCGGTCGAGCTCCCCGACAACCCCGGCCTCGCCTTCGACCTCAACCGAGAAGGCACCGGCGAAATCTTCACGGTGTCCAACGGAGTCATGAGCGGCAACGCCCTGGGCGCCTTCCCCTTCACGGCCGAAGTGGTCGGCAAACTCAACTGCGAGACCTCCAAGTTCGACGCCAAGCTAGTCAACGGCTCGTACTTCATCGGTCCACTCGAATACAAGTTCGAAGGCCCGATCACCGCAGACTACGACAAGCTCACACACAGCATGATCAACGGCGTGTGGATGGTGACGGAGCCGGAATATCCCTCCGCGGGGGGTTCGGGGACCTGGACGGTGAAGTGGGTGCACAACTAGCTACAAACCCAGGTCGCTCAAGCCCGGGTGATCGTCCGGTCTGCGACCCTGCGGCCATTTGAACTTCCGGTCGGACTCGCGGATCGGGAGGTCGTTGATGCTCGCGAAGCGAACTTGCATGTAGCCGTCGGGATCGAACTCCCAGTTTTCATTGCCGTAGCTGCGGTACCAGTTGCCTGCGTCGTCGTGCCATTCGTAGGCGAAGCGGACGGCGATGCGGTTGGCTTCGAAGGCCCAGAGTTCCTTGATCAAGCGGTAGTCGAGCTCGCGGGCCCACTTGCGCGTGAGGAAGGCTTCGATCTCTGCGCGACCGCGCGGGAACTCGGAGCGATTTCGCCAGCGGCTGTCGGGGGTGTAGGCGAGCGCCACGCGCTGGGGATCGCGGGTGTTCCACGCGTCCTCGGCCATGCGCACCTTTTGGGTCGCGCTCTCGCGCGTGAATGGGGGAAGCGGCGGGCGCGGCGGGTTGGCTGTGGACATGGGTGCCTCAGGTCTCGAAGTCCACCGCCGCCGAGACGTCTCGCAGCTCGAGCATGCGTCGCTTCACTTCTTCGTGCACCGGATGCACCTGGTACTGGTCGAGCGCCTCGCGGCTGACGTGGCGCGTGATCAACACCAGGTCGTACGAGCGGTCCGAGCGCGCGTAGTCG
>DATEOF010000175.1:0-8535 GCA_035274465.1 Polyangiales bacterium | reverse complement strand
CTGGCTGGACAGCGTGGCCCGGAGCAGGTCCTCGGTGGAGCTCGGGTCTGCCAGCTTGCCGAGCAGCCGCGCTGCCTCGCCGCGCGCGTTCGGGTCCACCTGTTCATTCAGCAGCACTGCAGCCAATGGCTGCACGGCTCGGCGGTCGCCCAGTCGGCCCCACTCCAGCGCTTGCGCCGTGAGATCGACCGCGGCGCCGTCCGCGGGCTTGGCCAGCGCGTCGAGCCAGGCGTAGATCTCGCCGCGCAAGCTCGCCAGGCGCTCGGGATCGTGGTCGGCGCGGTTGTCCCGTTCGAACGGATCGCGCTCGAGGTCGTACAACTCGAACAGCCCGAAGCGCAGGTCGGCTATCAGCTTGTGCGGCCAGCGCACCACCATCTTCTTGTGGATCACCGCGGAGAACACTGGCCCGCGATCGACGTGTGCCGGATCGAGCGCGAGCCCGCGCAGATCGCGGCCGCGCATACTCGGTGGTGCCTCGACGCCCAGCAAGCCGAGCAGGGTGGGCGCGATGTCGATGCTCTCGACCGGCGCCGCGATGCGCGCCACCGGCAACCCAGGCGCGACCAGGATCAGCGGCACGTGCACTTGCTCCTCGTACAGCGAGGAGCCGTGGTAGACGCCGCCGTGGTCGTGGAATTCCTCGCCGTGGTCGGAGGTGATCACCACGACCAGGGGTTTGTGCACGCGGCGCTCGATCTCGCGCACCAGCCGGCCGATGGCCTTGTCGGTGGCGAGGAGCTCGCTGTCGTAGCGATCGACGTCCGAGGTGCCGAGCGTGGTCGCCTCGTAGGGCTCGTGCACGTCGAAGTAGTGCACCCAGAACAGCGTGCTCGGTTCGTGGCGCGCGACCGTGCGATCGACCTCGGTCAGCACGCGATCGGTCATGTTCTCGGCCGGTCGGTCCTGGTGCTCGTGCAGCGCGAAGCCGAAGGCACGGTCGCGGTAGCTGTGCAGCTGTTCGCCCTCGGTGTGGAAGATGCCTTCGGTGTAGAACGCCGCGCTGTGATAGCCGGCGGCCGCGAGCACGGAGGGTAGCGTCGCGGATGGGGCCGGCTCGCCGAGCTCCAGCGTCTCGTGCAGATACTCGGAGGTCATCAGCGAGCACAGCGAGTAGCTCGAGTGCGGCGCTTGCGCGTACGCGCGATCGAACGACACTCCGCGCCGCGCCAGCGCGTCCAGCTCGGGCGTGATGTTTCGCGCGTACCCGTGTACGCCCAGTCGATCGCCGCGCAGCGCGTCGACCGTGATCAGCAGCACGTGCGCGTCGTCGATCACCGGTAGGTTCCGGCTGCTGACGGCGGCTGCGCGGTTGCGACGCGCAGCGGCGGCGCGCAGCTCGGCCAGGGCCGCCGTCTGGCGATCGACCGGCGGCAAGAGCGGCGCGATGCCCAACACCAGCGCGCGTGCGTGCGGCATGTTCGGGGAGAGCAGGGCCACGCGAACGTTCTGGTTCTGGTCGAGCGCGTGCAGGCCCGCGTACCCGGCCAGCAGCGTCAGCGCCAGCAGCAGCGCAGCAGAGCCGTGCAAGACCCAGGCGGGCACCGAGCGTAGCAACCTTGCGCCCACCATCAGGAGCGCCAGCGCGAAGCCGGCGAGCGTGAACGCCGCGAGCACGCCGTGCAGATAGTCGTACAACCGCGGCAGCGCGTACTGGTTGAGCTTGGACGCCAGGTAGGCGCTGCCTGCAGCCAACAGCAGCGCGCGCCTAAAAGCTGGCCGATCGGCCTGTCTCGACGTCTCCCAGAGTGAGAGGCCGAGCCAGCACAGACCCGCGCACAGCGCCGCGAGTAGGGCCAGTGTCAGGCCGATCAGCAGGGGTTGGGCCGGCAAGCGCGACATCTTGCCGCCCGTGAAAAGCAGCCTGGCCACGAGCGATAGGGGCACGAGCAGCGGCACGCTCAGCAGCGCCGCCGACGTGCGCCGCGGGTCGATGCCGAAGCGCCGCGCGGCCGCAGCGCTGAGCGGCAGGCACGCTGCGAACCACAGTCCCCAGCAGCCGAATAGCAGGGCCCCCGCTGCCGGCTGCAGGCAGACCAGGCGTGCGAACAGCGCCACCCGGTCGGGACCCGACTCCATGAACAACCAGTGGGCTCCGAAGTCGGCCAGCGCAGTGGCGAGGCCTGCGAGCGCCCCGACGCAGACGCCCGCTGAACCGGCTATCGAAAGGCGACGCAGAAACCCCTCGGAAACTCGCTCAAAATAGCCTGCGACTAGTTTGACTCGCGGATGGAGGTGCCGATCGGATTCGAACCGATGTGTGAAGGTTTTGCAAACCTTTGCCTAACCGCTTGGCTACGGCACCAACGAGGCCGGAACGTTTAGCGCTTCCCTCGGATGTTGTCCAGATTGACTCATATCCCCCTGGTACGTCCGCAACTTTCTTGTCATTCTCGCCCGAAACCATGACCTCGACACAGCGCGAAATCGAAGTTTCGTACGACGTATCCAACGAGTTTTTCCGGCTCTGGCTCGACGACCGCATGCACTACACCAGTGCCAGCTTTCTGACGGGCAAGGAGACGCTCGAGGAAGCGCAGATCAACAAGTGCAAGATTCTCTACGACTACGCAGAGATGACGCCCGACAAGTTGATCCTGGACATCGGTTGCGGCTGGGGCGCGAACCTCGAGTTCCTCGTGGCGCGTGGGGTCAAGCGCGTGCACGGCATCACGCTGTCGACCGCGCAGCACGACGAGATCCTGGCGCGCAAGCTGCCGGGCGTCTTGACCAAGGTCATCGACTACAAGGACTTCGAGCCGAGCGAGAAGTACGACGCGCTGGTCTCGATCGAGATGATCGACCACCTGTGCTCGCCCGCACAGGCGCGCGAGGGCAAGGCCATAGACTTGTATCGCACGTACTTCAAGAAGCTGCACGGCTGGGTCAAGCCCGAGGCGTGCTTCGGCTTCCAGGCCATCCTGCGCAACCGCGTGCCGCGGACGCGCAAAGACCTCGAGGATCTCGCCTTCACCGCCGACGTGATCTTCCCCGGCGGACTCAACCCGCGGCTCGAAGAGTTGATCGCCGCAGTGAATCCGTACTGGGAAGTGCTCGAGTTGCGCACGCAGCGTGAAAGCTACGGCAAGACTACGGGCGAGTGGCTGCGCCGTATGCGTTCGCACGAAGCGCAGATCCGCAAGCAGTGGGGCAACGAGGTATATCAGGACTACGAGCGCTATCTCGACACGTGCGTCCGCGCATTCAAGAACCACTGGTCGAGTGACGTGCAGATGAAGCTGCGACAGATCCCCGAGTGAGGGCGGTCGGGCGAGCGAGACACACTGGTGCGACGCGGGTGAGTGGGCGGGCCGAGTAGCACGGCTCAGACGCCCGGGGTGCGCACCGAAACTGCCCAGCAAGGGCGCAACAGCAGAGGGCGCATGACTACGTATCTGGATAGCTTTCAGTCCAAGGGCAACCTGAATGTCGGCGGGCGCGACTACGAGATCTACCGGCTTTCGGCGCTAACGAAAGCAGGGCTCGACATCTCGCGCTTGCCGGTGTCGCTGCGCGTGTTGCTCGAGAACCTGTTGCGCAACGAAGACGGCAAGAACGTCAGCAAGGAAGACATCACCGCCGCGGCCAAGTGGGATCCCAAGGCCAAGCCGTCGAGCGAGATCGCGTACATGCCGGCGCGCGTGTTGTTGCAGGACTTCACGGGTGTGCCGTGCGTGGTCGATCTGGCTGCGATGCGCGAAGCCATGAAGGCGATCGGCGGCGATCCGAACAAGATCAACCCGCTGCAACCGGCCGATCTGGTGATCGATCACTCGGTGCAGGTCGATACGTTCGGCACGCTGCGCTCGCTGCACGAGAACATGGAGCTCGAGTTCCAGCGCAATCAAGAGCGCTATCAGTTCCTGAAGTGGGGCCAGACGGCGTTCAAGGGCTTCCGCGTCGTGCCGCCGGGCACGGGCATCGTGCACCAGGTCAACCTCGAGTACCTCGCGCAGGTGGTGTTCATCGGCGAGCGCGACGGCAAGAAGCTCGCGTACCCGGACACGCTGGTCGGCACCGACTCGCACACCACGATGGTCAACGGCCTGGGCGTGCTCGGCTGGGGCGTCGGCGGTATCGAGGCCGAGGCTGCGATGCTCGGTCAGTCGGTGGCGATGTTGGTGCCCGAGGTCATCGGCTTCAAGCTCACCGGCAAGTTGCGCGAAGGCGTGACTGCGACCGATCTCGTGCTGACGGTCGTGCAGATGCTGCGCAAGAAGGGCGTGGTCGACAAGTTCGTCGAGTTCTACGGCGACGGCCTCGACTCGCTGCCGCTGCCGGACCGCGCGACGATCGCCAACATGGCGCCCGAGTACGGCGCGACCATGGGCTTCTTCCCGGTCGACAAGGAAGTGCTGGCTTACCTGCGCTTCACCGGCCGCTCGCCCGAGCAGGTGGCGCTGGTCGAGGCGTACAGCAAGGAGCAGGGCCTGTTCCGCGTCTCCGGGCAGGCGGACCCCATGTTCACGGATACGCTCGCGCTCGATCTCGGCGACGTCGAGGCATCGCTCGCGGGTCCGAAGCGCCCGCAGGATCGCGTGCCGCTGCGCGTCTCGAAGGACGAGTGGGGCAAGTCGCTCACCGGCCTGCTCGGCGACAAGGGCAAGCCCGACGCGAGCGCGGATGTCGCGGCTGACGGCGGCAAGTACACGCTGAAGCACGGCGACGTGGTGATCAGCGCGATCACCAGCTGCACCAACACCAGCAACCCGGCGGTGCTCGTCGCCGCAGGCCTGCTGGCCAAGCGCGCGATCGCGAAGGGCCTGCAGCGCAAGCCGTGGGTCAAGACCAGCCTCGCGCCAGGCTCGCAGGTGGTGACCGACTACCTGACGGCGGCCGGCTTGCTCGAGCCGCTCGAGAAGCTCGGCTTCAACCTGGTGGGCTACGGCTGCACCACCTGCATCGGCAACTCCGGACCACTGCCGGACGAGGTCTCGGCGGCGATCAAGGACGCGGACCTGGTGGCGGTGTCGGTGCTCTCGGGCAACCGCAACTTCGAAGGTCGCGTGCACCCGCAAGTCCGCGCCAACTACCTGGCGTCACCGCCGCTGGTCGTGGCCTATGCGCTGGCCGGCACGATGAACATCGACCTCGACAAGGATCCGATCGGCAGCGGCAAGGACGGCAAGCCGGTGTTCCTGAAGGACCTGTGGCCGAGCCAGAAAGAGATCAGCGAGACCATCGGCGGCGCGCTGCAGAGCGAGATGTTCGTGAAGCGCTACAGCAAGGTCTCGGAGGGTCCAGAGGAGTGGCGCAAGGTCGTCGCTCCCAGCGGCGATACCTTCGCCTGGGATCCGAAGTCGACCTACATCCGCAAGCCCACGTTCTTCGAAGGCCTCAAGCGCGGCAAGCCGGAAGCGCCCAAGGACATCGTCTCGGCGCGTGTGCTCGCGCTGCTCGGTGACTCGGTCACGACCGATCACATCTCGCCCGCGGGCAACATCGCCAAGAACAGCCCCGCGGCGAAGTACCTCGAAGACAACGGCGTCAGCGCGCGCGACTACAACCAGTACGGCGCGCGCCGCGGCAACCACGAAGTCATGGTGCGCGGCACGTTCGCCAACATCCGGCTGCAGAACCTGCTCGTGCCGGGCGTACAAGGCGGAGTCACGCGGCACCTGCCCGACGGCACGCAGATGTCGATCTACGACGCCGCGCAAAAGTACAAGAGCGAGAACGTCCCGCTGGTCGTGATCGGCGGCAAGGAGTACGGCACCGGCAGCTCGCGCGACTGGGCCGCCAAGGGCACGAACCTCCTCGGCGTGCGCGCGGTCATCACCGAGAGCTACGAGCGCATCCATCGCTCCAACCTCATCGGCATGGGCGTACTGCCGCTCGAGTTCCTTCCGGGCCAGTCGCAGAAGACGCTCAACCTGACGGGTGAAGAAGTGCTCACCATCACGGGTATCAGCGAGGGACTCGCGCCGCGCAAGACGCTGAAGGTGAAGGCGGGCGCGAAGGAGTTCGAGGTGGTCGCTCGCCTCGATACGCAGCAGGAGGTGGAGTACTACCTCCACGGCGGGATCCTGCCGTATGTGCTGCGACAACTGGCAGAGAGCTGACGGCGCGCTCCACTTCGCGGCGAGGCAGAAAACTAGGAACTAGGAACATGAACAGGAACGCGACTAGCAATCGCGCGTCTCGCGGTTGCTAGTTCCGTGGTCGCGTTTCTGTTCCTAGTTGCTAGGTCTCTTCGGGCTCGCTCCGGAGACGAAGAGGCTCGCATCAGTCGCGCAGCAAGACGTTGCAGTAGTACCGGACCCTCTCGAGCAGCTTGCCATGCGGGCGCTGACGGATGTCCTTCTTCAGCGCGAGCATGATCCTCCGCTGCAGGACGTAGTTGTTGGTCTCCGGTTTCTTGAACGCCGCCACGTCGCCTTCGCGCCGGGCTTGTTCGAGGGGAGCCAGTAGCTGCGTCTTGTCGAAGCCCCACAGACGCAGGTCGTCGTCGTCGAGGCGGTGGACGATCTGCGAGGCGAGGGTGAGCTTGGCCGAGTCGTCGATGAGCTCGGAGACCCACTTGTTGAGCGAGGATTCGACCGGGCGGCGTTGCTTGCCGACGGTGATCGGGTCGCCCATACCGGCGGGGACGCTCGAGTCGAAGCGGTCGCCGTAGTCGACTGCGCCCGGTTCGTCCGCGAGCTCGAGGAAGCCGAAGACGCGGCCGAGCTCGGTCTCGGGTTCGCGCACGAGTTGCTCGTAGCGCACGTGCAGCACGTGCTTGACCGGGTTGCGCAGCAGCTGCGCGATGGCAGGGACATAGCGGTTCACGACCGGGTTGAACTCGTTGGCTCCGTGCCAGTCGCCGTCGAAGAAGCTGTTGGCGTACGAGCTCATGATCGCGAGCGGGTGACGAGTCAGCACGACGTAGCGCGCCTCGGGATAGAGCCTGGTCAAGAACGGCAGCACGAGCGCGTAGGCCGGCGTCTTGTCCAGGAAGTAGCGCTTGTTCGACTTGCCGAGCATGCGCCCGTACATCGTGTCGGCGTAGGCGCGCACGGCGTCGAGATAGTCCTCCTCGCCGTTGGGCAGGCTCTGCACGAAGGTCTTGATGGCCTCGGCGGCGTTGATGTGATCGTACGGGGCCTTGTCGACGAGGTCGTGGTACCCGAGGAAGGCCAGCGGCGTGATCAGGTGCGGCTCGGGGAACGTGAATACCTGCGAGTGAGAGCCGAGCATGCGCTGCAACAGTGTGGAACCCGAGCGCGGCGGCGAGATGAGGAAGAGCAGTCGTTCTTGCATGATGTAAAACCGACAGGCGACGCCGGGCGCAACTCGCAGCCCGGGCGGCGGGCACGATCCTGCCGTGAGCCACGGCGGCTTACCAGCAACTTTTCAGATCTACTTTCAGCGCTGTCTGGAGCGGCTAGTTTTGGCGGCAGTGCACCGCGCCACTATGATCTGATGTTCGCTGTGCGACCCGAACGGTCCACCTGCGAAGTCCCCGTACCGGGCCGTCAATGAAAAGCCGTTGTAGTGCAGCAGGCCACAGAGCTCTTCGGGGAAGTAGCAGCGCAGGCTGAGCGGTGTTTCCCGATCGATCTCGGGCTTGTCCAGGCGCTGGAACAGCATGCGCACCGTCTGTACCTGGCGCACCGGATCGTACGCGTACGCTTCGCCGTAGGCGTGGTGTTTGCCGTCGGTCGGATCGAATACCGGCCGGCAGCGGTAGACGCGCTCCGGATCTCGGCGCAGCGCTCCCAGGTCCGGAACCAGCACGTCCATGGCGAAGCGGCCGCGCGCTGCCAGGTGCACGCGCACGGTCTCGAGCGCGCGCTCCAGATCGCGCCGCGTGTACAGGTGCATGAACAGGTTGAAGGGCGCGATCACCAGCGCGAAGCGGCGCCGCAGCCGAACGCTGCGCAGATCGCCGGCGCGCAGCTGGATGCGCTCGCGCACGGCACGCGGCTCACGGGCGATCCGTGCCGCGGCCTGGCGCAGCATGTCGCGCGATTGATCGAGGCCCACGACCGACACGCCGGCGCGCGCCAGCGCCAGGGTGACCCGACCGGTGCCCGCGCCGAGCTCGAGCACCGGCCCCTTCGCGCGCCGTCCGAGGCCGACGTAGAACGCCAGGTCCTGGGTGTGCCTGCGGAACGCCTGGTCGTAGTAGAGCGGCCGCTCGTAGAGCGCGCGACTGCCGCGTTCGAAGTGCCTGGGTGAAGTCATCGTTCGTCCGGAGGTGGACCTTTGGGCCATTGCAGGGCTTCCGCCAGGTAGCCGTCTGATTGGTGGGCCACGGTGATCGAGATTGGCCAGCCCTGCGCATCGGGGGTGTCGCGCTCCGCCAGCACGCCGACGAAGCGCAGCCGGTGCTCGGGCAGCATGAAGCATTCCTCGATCACCAGCTGGCGTGCGCGCGCCGCGCTGGTGCGCGTGCCTTGCAGCCGTGCGCTGCGCGCGCGCGACTCCAGCGTCCGGCGCAAGCTGCCGCTGGCGAGGCTGGCGGCGGCATTGAAGTCGCGCCCCTGATAGGCAGCGGCGAAGTCCTGGGCCAGGCGCTCGGGCGTGCGCGCCCCGTGCGGCCCCGCGTCG
>DATEOF010000174.1:0-71597 GCA_035274465.1 Polyangiales bacterium | reverse complement strand
CGACCGCGAGCGGCTTGGCTTCGAGCGCGTCGGGCTTCGCAGCGTTGGCTGCCGCCGCGCGCAAGGCTGCGGGTCTGGCGTTCGACGCGGTGAAGACCTCGGCGCTGGCGCGGCAGTCGTCCGCGTCCGCCGCACGCTCGGTATTCGGTGGGCTCGTGGAGTTACCCGCGGGCCGGCCCGGCGATGCCAGCTTGGCCGCGCACGTACTGCATCCGCCCGATCACTGGGCGCTCTGCATCGTGGTCGCGGTGACCTCCGAGGGCCCGAAGGCGGTGGGCTCGACCGACGGCATGACGCACACGAAAATTAGCTCGCCGTATTACGACGCATGGGTCCAGTCGGCGCCGCGCTTGGCGGCGGACGTACGGACAGGCTTGGCGGCGAAGAACTTGGAGCAGGTCGGGCGAGCCATGGAGCAAAGCACGCTGGCGTTTCACGCCTGCGCGCTGGCCGCGGACCCGGGCCTGCTCTACTTCCAGCCGGCCACGCTGGCCGCCTTCGCCAAGGTGCGGGAGCTGCGGGCCAAGGGCACCGCGGTCTACGCCACCATGGACGCCGGGCCGCACGTGAAGGCCCTCTGCCACGCCTCGGACGCCGCCATCGTCAGCCGGGAGCTGGGAGGGGTGCCTGGGGTCCTCAGGACGCTCCTGGCTGCCCCAGGGCCGGGCGTAGAGGTCTCCTAGGCATTCGCGCATTTCCAGACACGGCTCTAGCAAGCCCCGTTGCGCTCAAGTCCCCACTCGGCGAGACTTTGCCTACATCGGGGCTGAAAACAGATCGTGTTTCAGCTCGCATTAACCCTGCACGGCCTTTGCGCAACATCGGCAGCACGACGCGGATCAGGTGATGCCCCCCAGGAATCCGACCCTCGTCGTCAGCGCGCCCGGCAAGATGATGATCACAGGCGAATACGCGGTATTGCACGGCTCCGAGGCGCTGGTCGCCGCGGTCGGCCGCCGCGCCCGCGCCTGGTTCGGCCCCTCCGACCGAGTGCCCGCGGAGGCGGTGGCGGCATTCGCCGAGGCGCGCGCCGGAGACTTGCCAGACCCTACAGCAATTCCCGTGGCCGTGGACACGTCCAGCATGCGCATGGGTGAGATCAAGCTCGGCCTGGGTTCGTCCGCGGCGGCGGCTGCTGCGGCCGCAGGGTTGGCGTTTGCCGACCAGGGCCTGGACATCGAGTCCCCTGCCGGACGGGCCCGCACCCTGCAGGCGGCGCTGCGTGGCCACCGCGCCATTTCCCCGCAAGGCAGCGGTGCCGACGTCGCGGCCGCGGTGCTCGGCGGCTTCGTTCGCTTTCGCAAGCTCGGCGATCAGGTCGAGACGCACCCCATCGCCTGGCCCGAGGCCCTGCCCACGCGTGTGGTCTGGACCGGCAAGGCGGCCAACACCACAAAATACCTCGAGAAAGTCGACGCGCTGGCGAAGCGCGACCCGGCCGAACATCGGGCGCTGATGCACGCGCTCGGCGACGAGGCCGACCGCTTCGTGTCCGCGGTGCTGGCGGGTGATCGCGACGAAGTCATCGACAGTACAGGTGCTTACGGCAAAGCGATGGGTGCCCTCGGGCTCGCCGCGGGTGCCGACATCGTCGAGGAAGCGCTGACGCGCGTGGCCGAACTGGCCGCGAGCGTCGGGGGCGCTGCCAAGCCTTCTGGAGCCGGCGGGGGAGATGTTGCGCTCGCCGTGCTGCCCGATCCTGCGGCCGAAGACCACTTCGTCCGACTCTGCGCTGAGCAGAACTTTACGGTATTATTGATTGATTGGGGTGCTCCCGGTGTACGCTGCGAGCCCGCTCCAAGCCCCGTGAGGACGTGATGACGCGACGCAACTCGAGATGGCCAGGGTTCTACAAGCTGTCGGTCGAAGACCGCCGGCGCGTGGCCGCCGAAGCGCTGGGAATGTCGGTGGCCGAGCTGATCGCCGCTGTGGGTGATGGTGGTCTGGGCTGCGAGCGCGCCGACAAGATCATCGAGAACGTGGTGGGCACGTTCTCGCTGCCCTTCGCCCTGGCCCTCAACGTTCAGGTGAACGGCGAAGACTTCATCGCGCCGATGGTGGTCGAGGAGCCTTCGGTCGTAGCTGCTGCCAGCAACGCGGCCCGCATGGTGCGCGAGGGCGGTGGCTTCGTCGCCGAGGCCGACCAGCCGATCATGATCGGCCAGGTGCAGCTGGACGAGGTGCCGGACACCCAGCACGCCTGCCAGCGCATCAAACAGTGCGCGACCGAGCTCGTCGCGCTGGGCAACGCGGCCGTGCGCGGCCTCGTCGCTCGTGGCGGCGGGGTGCGCGGCATCGAGGCGCGCGACCTGGGCGAGGGCATGCTGGTGGTGCACCTGCACGTCGACTGCCGCGACGCCATGGGCGCGAACCTGGTCAACACGGTCGCCGAGGCCGTGGCTGATCGCATCCAGGAGTTGGCCGGCGGCCGGATGGGCCTGCGCATCCTCTCGAACCTGTGCGACCGGCGCAAAGTCCGCGTGACCTGCACCGTGCCTTCGTACGCGCTGGCTTCGTCCGAGTTCGACGGCGACGAGGTGCGCGAGGGTATCGTGCGGGCGTCGCGCTTCGCCGAGCGCGATCCATATCGGGCGACGACCCACAACAAGGGTTTGATGAACGGCCTCGATGCCGTCGTGATCGCCACGGGCAACGACTGGCGTGCGGTCGAAGCGGGGGCGCATGCCTTCGCGGCGCGCAACGGTAGCTACAGTCCGCTATGCATCTGGCGCAGCGACGGCGATGATCTCGTCGGCAGCCTCGAGATCCCCCTCTCTTTGGGTACTGTCGGTGGGCCGTCACGGGTCCATGATGGGGCTCGAATGGGTCTGCGCGTAGTCAATCCAAGCTCTGCGACCGAGTTGGCGATGGTCGCGGCGAGCGTGGGCATGGCCAGCAACCTGGCCGCGCTTCGTGCGTTAGCTACTGAAGGTATTCAGCGCGGTCACATGGCCCTGCACGCACGGTCGGTGGCTATCGCAGCGGGTGCGATCGGTGCCGACGTCGAGCGCGTCGCGCAGCACATCCACGCACTCGGCGACGTGACGCTCGAGACCGCGCGCATCACGCTGCTCGAACTCTCGCGCAACGTCAGCAGCGCGCCTCCGCCATCCGAGTGACGATTTCCGGCATCTGATCTGTCAAAGTGCCGGGACGCTGTAAGCCGGGCCCAGTCTTCTGCTAGGCTGGTGGCTTCAGCTCGTTCGAGTTGTGCCCATGAGTACACCGCCTACACCGCCCGGGGGGGTGCCACCTTTACCTTCTTCTGCTGCCATCCCCACAGCACCGGCGAGCACGGAGGTTCCGGGCCCGGGTGAAGTGCTGGACGGTCGCTACGTGCTGCAAGACGCCATCGGCGAAGGCGGCGTGGGCCTGATCTTCCGCGCGGTGCAGTTCAAGGTGCAGCGGCCTGTCGCGGTGAAGTTCTTGCAGCGCGAGGTCGTGGGCGAGCACCAGCTGAAGCCGCGCTTCGAACGCGAGGCGCTGGCGTTGGCCGCGCTCGCGCACCCGAACATCGTGCGCCTGCAAGACTACGGCGTCGCCCGCGGGCACCCGTTCCTCGTGATGGAGTACGTCGAGGGCAAGACGCTGCGGGGCGTGCTCAACGACGCGGGTGGCGCGCTGCCGATCGCGCGCGCGCTCGAGCTCACGCGCCAGCTGCTGTACGCGCTGGCCTACGCCCACGAGCGCGGCATCGTGCACCGCGACCTGAAGCCCGCGAACCTGATCATCCAGTCCCTGCCGCACCAGCCCGAGCACCTGAAGATCCTCGACTTCGGCTTCGCCAAGTTCATGCCGGGCAGCGATCTGCCGCTGGGCGCTCAACTCACGCGTTCCGGGCACACCTTCGGTTCACCGTCGTACATGTCTCCGGAGCACGCCACGGGCGGCCAGGTCGACGGGCGCGCGGATCTCTACTCGGTGGGCATCCTGCTGTTCGAGATGCTGACCGGCACGCGCCCGTTCGAGGGCGACATCCAGCAGCTGCTGCGACACCACCTGATCACGCCCGTGCCGCGGCTGGCCGAGCGCAAGGCCGAGCTGGCGCGGCACATCGAGCTGCAGGCGGTGCTGGATCGCGCGCTCTCCAAGAGTCGCGACGACCGCTACCCCGATGCCGCGGGGTTTCTGGCCGCACTGGCGGAGCTGCAGGCCGAGTTTCCGGCGATCACACCCGGGCGCTCGGGCATGTACGCCGCGCGCAGCCCGCAGGCGCTGGGCGCCTGGGAAGGCCGCGGACAGCGCGTCGGCAGCTTCGTGGATCGCTTCGTCGCGCCCTTGGTGGTGCGCTCGTTTTCGGCGCTGCAGAGCGGCGTACGCGGGCTGCTTCGGCGCAGCTCACGGCGGCGGAAGCCGCCAGCCAAGCCGGCGCGCAGCCGGCGCTTGTTGGCGGACGCCGAGCCCACGCCGGAGCTCGTGATCACCCCGTTGCCTCCGGACCACCGCGGGCGCGCCGTGCCCCAGGAAACCCCGTCGGACGCGATGATCACGCATGATGCGAGAGGGGATCGGGCGGGGAAGCGTTGAGGCCAAGGCGTATTCCTCACGGTTCCTTGTCCCTTGTTCCTTGTTCCTTGTTGCAGTTCGAAGTTTCCCGGTTCATTGCCTGCAACCGAGGAACGACGAACTGCAACAAGGAACAAAAAACAAGGAACAAGGAACCGAAAACGTGCGCCGAGATGGTTCGCAGGCGTCTTGGACAACCACCCGCCCCGTACTAACCGTCTCGTGGTAAACACCCGCGCGGATGCCTCCATCACGCCTCTCGGCGTTGCGCCGTGTGCTGTCGGTGCCGCGTGCACACGAGTGGGGGCTTTTGGGGCTGCTCGTGTTCATGACCGACCGCTACCGCTGGTTGATGGACGACGCGTTCATCTACTTTCGGTACGCGGATAACTGGCTCTTCCTGGGGCGCGGGCTCGTCTACAACCGGGGCGAGTACGTCGAGGGCTACTCGAGTCCGCTCTGGATGCTGCTGCTCTTGCCGCTGCGCGCGCTGCACCTCGACTACTACTTGCTGGTGCGCCTGTTGGCCGCGGCTTGCGCGCTGGGCTACGGGGCGGCGTTGATCTGGGTGAACCGGCGCATGTCGCCGCCCGGGCCGGAAGGCTCGCGCCTGATGGGCGCGACCCTTCCGATGACCATCGGTCGCCGGCGCTGCGCGGCGGCTCCCACGATCAATTTCCCGCTGGCGGCTTCGGCTGCGCACTACGGCATCACCACGCACTTCTCGTCGGGACTCGAAACTCCCCTCGTGCAGCTGCTGGCGCCGATCTACGCCGCGGCGCTGCTCGCGCCGCAGAGCGTGCTCTTGCAGTGCGTGGTGGCGATTGCGCCGCTGATCCGCGCGGAGTGCGCGCTGCTGGCGGTGTTGTTCTTGCCGTTCTGTATCCTGCGCACGCGGCGCGTGCCGTGGTGGTTTCTGGGCGTGGGCTTCGCAGCCAATGGCGGCTGGCTGCTGTTTCGCGTGATCTACTACGCCGATTTTTTGCCCAACACGTTCTACCTGAAGGATCAGTCGCAGTGGGCGCTCGGCCGCGAGTACCTGCAAAACGTGGCCGACGCACACCACTGGCCGTCGGTGCTCGCATTCCTGGCTGCGGCAGTGGTGATCGGCCAGCGCGAGCTGATCGGTCGCCACCTCGGCGCGCGCGTGGTCATGCTCTGCGCCAGCTTTCTGTACGGCGTCTACGTCGCGCGCATCGGCGGCGACATGCTCTACCACCGCTACGCCGCGCTGCCGGTGTGCCTCGGCCTGTGCGCGAGCGCGGGCGTGTGCGAGGCGGCGCTCCTGCAGCTGACGGCTGCGGCGTCGGCCGAGCGTATACGCGCCTGGTTGGCGCCCGGGCTCTCGCTGCTCATCGCGCTGGGCTTCGGCCTCGGCTACCCGCCGCAGTTGTTGTCGCATCCGTTCTGGTTGCCCGAGATCTCGCACAAGTGGCGCGCTGTGGCCGACCCCAACTGGCACCGCCGTCACCCCAGTCTCGTCTACAACGACGCGCGCCACGCCGAGGACCAGTGGCAGTTCGAGCTGTACCGCCGCACGCGCGAAGATGGTGAGCTGCCCGAACCTCCGATCGTCGTCGAGGGTTTCTGCCGCCAGGCTTACAAACGCTTCGACGCCCAGATCGTCCACGATTACGCGCTCACCGATCTCGTGTTGGCCCGCTTACCCCGCGTGTTTGGTCGTCCGGGACACAAGCTGGTCCAGGTCGAAGCCCAACAGGTGGCCGAGCTGCGCCGTAGTGCGCGGCGCAATGGGGGCGAGTGGTACGAGCAACCCAAGCTCCCGCGCTGGGTGCGGAAGAATCACGACGAGCTCGCGCTGCTCGAACAGAAGCTACACAACCACCACCACCTCCGGGAAAACCTGCGCCTGGCGCTGACGCGCGTGCGATTGCGCTGAGGATGTGAACTGCGAGGTTGAGTGGCGATCTGCCGCGGGCTAGCGTCGCCCGTATGCAGCCGATGAACCTGACTCTCGACGGGGATACGCAGCATGGGGACCCTGCTTCGCCGGCAGTCGCCGCGGTCGCGCCGGGGGCGCGTCGCGGGATGGTGGTGATCCACGAGGCGTTCGGGCCTCAGCCTGAGATCGAGCGCGTGGTGTTGCGCTTCGCCGAAGCGGGCTACGCGGCGATCGCACCGGATCTGTTCTATCGCGGACGAATCCGTTGCATGCGCCAGCTCGTGCCGTCGATCCAGCGCGGCGAGGACAGCGCGCCGCTGCGCCAGGCTCGGCGCGCGCGGGCCTGGCTGTGCGCGCAGGCCGATCTGCAGACGCACCAGATCGGCTTGATCGGTTTCTGCTTCGGGGGACTGTTCGCGCTCGCAGCTGGCAACGGCTGGGGTGCCGTGTCGAGCAACTATGGCGAGCTGCCGCAGGCCGAGGTCATGCGCGGGATCGGGCCGGTGATCGCCTGCTACGGCATGCGCGATCGCAGGGCTTCACCGGACGAGCTCAAACGCCGGCTTGCGCGGGTAGGGGTCACGCCCGAGGTGCACGAGTACGCGGATGCCGGCCACAGCTTCTTGACGGACGGTCACCACCCCATCGCTGCGGCGGTGACCTGGCCGATCTTCCGTATCGGTTTTCACGAGCCTTCGGCGCGAGATGCCTGGCCGAAGATCCTCGACTTCTTCGGCCGCACCCTGGTGTAAGCCCGGCTCACTTGCACTTCGTCACACAGTCGTCGTGCTTCGTGGTGCAACTGGCCTTGCAACCGTCGTCATCGCAGTCGGCGACGCAGCTCGTGTTCGTGTCGTCACAGCTCTTGGTGCACGTGGTGGTCGTCGTGGTCGTGGTGGTCGTCGTCGAGCTGCCCGCCTGAGCGCCGCTCCCGGCTGCTTCCTTAGGCTTGCTGTCGCTGGCCTTGCACATCTTCACGCAATCATCGTGCTGCGTGGTGCAGGTTCCTCGGCAGCCGTCGTCGTCGCATTTGCCGTTGCACGACGTGTGCGTGGTGTTGCAGGACTTTTCGCACGAGCTGGCGCTGCTGCTGTTCTCACCGACGTCGACGGAACAGGCAGCGAGCACGAGGCCAAGCGCACACGCGGCACTAACAAAAGTCTTCGGCATGGGAAGCTCTCTTTCTGACAGGGAACTGTCTTCCGTGTCATGTGCAACCCCGATGCCAACAGCTGCGTTCAGTAAGTGCGCAAAATCGCGTAGAAAACGCGATCGCGCAAGCCTGGGACTCGAGAGCAACAGCGCCACCGTGTGGCAGCTGTGAGCGGCACGCAGCCGTAGGCGGCGACGCGGAACGTGCTCGCGCTCAAGCCCGTGCGAGCCGTTGCGGCAGCAAGACCTCTGCGATCTGCACCGCGTTCAGCGCTGCGCCCTTGCGTAGGTTGTCGCCTGTCACGAACAACGCCAGGCCGTGTTCGACCGTCGGGTCGCGCCGCACGCGCCCCACGAACACCTCGTCGCGTCCGGTGGCTCCGAGCGGATTCGGTACGTCCTCCACCACCACGCCTTGCGCCTCGTGCAACAGCGCAAGCGCGGCACCGACGGAGATCGGGCGTTCGAACTCGGCGTTGATCGAGAGTGAATGTGAGGTGAACACCGGCACCCGCACGCAGGTGCTCGACACGAGGAGCTTGGGGATCTCGAGGATCTTCCGCGTCTCGTCGCGCAGCTTGATCTCCTCTTCGGTGTAGCCGTCCTCGACGATCTTGTAGTTGAGCGGCACCGCGTTGAACGCGATCGGCACCGCCCACTTCTTCGGCGCCGGAAACGCGCAGGCACCGCCGTCGTGCACCAGCGCTTCGGACTTGCCAGTAGCCGCCTCCAGCTGCTCTTGCAGCTCGCTGACCCCCGCGACGCCTCCGCCCGAGACTGCCTGGTAGGTGCTGACTACCAGGCGCCGTAAGCCCGCTAGCTCGTGCAGCGGCTTGAGCACCGGCATGGCGGCCATCGTGGTGCAGTTCGGGTTGGCCACGATGCCCTTCGGCAGCATCGCGAGCGCCCGCGGATTGACCTCGGAGACGACCAGCGGGACAGAGGGATCCATGCGCCAGGCGGAAGAGTTGTCGATCACCACCGCGCCAGCGGCGGCCACCACCGGCGCCAGCTCGCGGGACGTCCCGGCACCGGCCGAGAAGAACACGATGTCGAGCCCCTTGAAGTCGGCCTTGGCAGCGTCCTCGACCGCGATCTCCTTGCCCTTCCACTCGATCTGCTTGCCGGCCGAACGGGCCGTGGCAAAGAACCGAATGGATTCGACCGGAAACTTGCGCTCGATGAGGATCGAACGCATGAGGTCTCCGACCATGCCGGTGGCTCCAACGATGCCAACGTGCAGTGAGGTACGCGACGAATTTGCTGCCATGTGACTTACTTTAGGGGAGGTCTCCGATGGAAGCCGCTGAATTCATCCGGCTCGCGACGCAAGGCGACGTGCACGTGGCCTGCGCCGAGGTGCAGCGCGATCCCGAGCTGTCACGTGCGCGCGATGCTCAGGGAGTGTCGGTGTTGTGCCTGGCCGTGTATCGGCGGCGGACGGAGCTGGTCGCCGCCTTGACGGCCGCGCGCAAGGATCTGGATATCTTCGAGGCCGCATGCGTCGGGGACCTGGCACGCGTGGTGCGGCTGGTTTCGGACGAGCCCGGCCGCGTGAACTCGCTCTCGCCCGACGGCTTCAGCCCGGTCGGGTTCAGCGCGTTCTTCGGGCACTCGAACCTGTTGCGCGAGCTGCTCCGCCGAGGCGGCGCGGTCAACGCCCCGTCTCGCAATGCCATGCGCGTCTGCCCGCTACACAGCGCGGCGGCTCACTCGGATCAAACCAAGGCCGTCGAGCTCGCGCGCATCTTGCTCGAAGCGGGTGCCGATCCCAATGCGCAACAACAGGGCGGCTTCGTCGCGCTGCACGAGGCCGCGCTGAACGGCAACATCCCGCTGATCGAGCTGCTCCTGGAGTACGGCGCGGAACCGAGCATTCGAGACGAGAAAGGCGCGACCCCTGCGGATCTGGCGCGCTCGAAGGGACAGGCCGACGCCCTGCGCTGGCTTTAGAGCTGAGCCCGAGCTAGCGCCCGGCCTTCACCGCGGCCGCCCGGCGCTCGACCCAGTCGATCACCTGCGCGCTGTAGTTCTTGCCGTCCAGGCGGGTCATCGACTGGATGCCGGTCGGGCTGGTGACGTTGACCTCGGTGAGCTTGCCGCCGATGACGTCGATGCCGACGAGGTGCAGGCCGTCCTCGCGCAGCTTGGGGCCCAGACGTTCGATGATCGCGCGGTCCTGTGCATCCAGGCTGGCCGCGACCCCGCGCCCGCCGACCCGCAGGTTGGAGCGAATCTCGTCGCTCGCCGGGACGCGCAGCACCGCGCCCAGGAACTCTCCGTCCAGCAGCAGGATGCGCTTGTCGCCGACTTTGACCTCGGGCAGGAACACCTGGACCATCGCCGCGCGCTGACCGTTCTTGGTCGTGGCCTCGATGATGGCGTTGATGTTCGGATCGCCTTCGCGCAGCACCAGCACGCCTTCGCCACCGCGGCCGTCCAGCGGCTTGATCACGGCGTGTCCGCCCACGCGCGTGATGAAGGCCTTGATCAGGTCCTTCCAGCTCGTGACCAGCGTCTCGGGCATGAGCTCCGGGAAGTACGTGGTGTAGAGCTTCTCGTTCGCGCGCTGCAGCCCACGCGGATCGTTCAGCACCAGCGTCTGGCCGCGCAGCGTCTCGAGCAGCTGCGTGGTCCACAGGTAGTTGAGGTCGAACGGCGGGTCCGTGCGCACGAACACCGCGTCGACATCGTGCAAGCTCACCAGCTCGGCCGCTGACAGCCGCATGGGCGCCGCCGCGTCGCGCGCCAGCGTCGCCTGCGCCGCGCGCGCCTGCAGCTTGCCACCGTCCAGGATCAGATCCGTGTTCAGACAGTGGTCGATGCGATGGCCGCGCTTCTGCGCTTCTTCCATCAACGCAAACGTGGTGTCGGCCTCCGGTAGGACAGTCGACACCGGGTCCATGATCACCACGAAGCGCATCGACTACAGGCCTTTTTCGCGGATCCAGCGGTTCGTGAACTCGGCCGCCTTGGCGTATTGCTCGCGGGTCTGCTGTTCGATGAAGCCTTCGAGCAGCCCGCCCAGGCCGAAGATCTTCACCGTCGTATCGACCATCACCAGCCGCTCGCAGCGCTTGTCGCCCCGAGGCTCGGCCCAGATCTCGCTGGTCGTCTTGAGCTTGTCGGCCGCCACCTTGGGCACGACCTCGGCGAAGTACTTGCGCTGCGCGGGGTCGTAGCGACCGATCTCCGTGTAGCCGACGCTGTCGCCGAAGATCTTTCGCGCCGCTGCCGGCAGGTCGATCTTCGGCGAACACTCGACACGCTTGCGCGCCGCACCGTTGGGCTCGCGAACGTCTTCGAGCACCTGGTAGACGGTGAAGTGCAAGCCGTCCACGAACATTGAGCGGTTGAACTCAGCGTCGAAGAACAGCTTCCAGAACGTATCGACGTCCGTCTCGATGGTGTGCTTGATCGTGTAGCGCACGCGACTCCTTACAGGCGATGGGTCGACGTGTCTCGGCTATCACGGATCGACGGCCACGACCACTACGGTCACGTTATCTTCGCCGCCGGCCTTGTTGGACTCGTCGACCAGCCGTCTGAGGCAGGCCTCGAGCTCCTTCTCTTCCATCAAGATCTCGCAGATGCGCTCGTCCGAGACCTGTCCGCTCAGGCCGTCCGAGCAGAGCAGGAAGCGGTCGCCCTCGCGAAGGTCCTCGGTGCCCAGATCGACCACGACGGAGTCCTGCATGCCCAGCGCGCGTGTGATCACGTTCTTGGGCAGGATGTCCATCGCCTCCTTGGGCATGTCGGGCATCATCATCAGATAGTCGTTGACCAGCGAGTGGTCGCGCGTCAGCAGTTCCATCTTGCCGTCGCGCATGCGATAGGCGCGGCTGTCACCCACGTGCGCCACATGCGCGATGCCCTTTTCAGGACACAGCAGCAAGCCGACGATGGTCGTACCCATGCCTTGCGTCGAGCGATCGCTGCACGAGCGATCGAAGATCTGCTTGTTCGCCATCTTGATCGAGGCGGACAGGCGGTTCTCCTGCAGGCTCAGGTTGGGATCGACAGGGAAGGGCCAGGTGGCGTCGTCCTTCTCCGTGGCATCGAAGAAGGTGCGCATGCCCTCGGCGGCCATCGCACTGGCGATCTCGCCGCTGTTGTGCCCACCCATCCCATCTGCGACGAGGTAAAGGCGGTAGCGTTCGAGACACCGGAAGGTGTCTTCATTATGGTCACGCTGCAGACCTACGTCTGTCAGCCCTGCGGCGGTGATGCGCATTGTGCGTGTCGCGCTAAGCAAATGTCCCGCTTTTCGCGGCAACCAACCATTTTATACTCAGCGGCTTCGGGAGTGAACCGCCCGTGTTTTCAAATAAGTATAGCGGCTTCTTTGTGGTCTGTCCTCTGCTCATGCTCGGCTGTCGCACCTACGACGCGACCGACGTCCGAGGCGCCCTGGCCGGCGCGGCGCAGGCGCTGGAGGCGGGTGACGGCGTCCAGCTCTTTCCGTACATCGATGAGCGCGCACGATTTGCACTCGCGTCCACGGTGAAATCCCGTACCGATGCCCGGAAGGTCATCGAAGCCGAGTATCCGCCCGCAGAACGGGCCGCGGCTTTGGCCGCACTGGGGGATGCGGCCGAGGTCGGCTCGCCCGCAGAGCTCTTCGCGCGGCGCTGCTCGGCCGAGTGTATGCGCACCTTGGCTGGCCAGGTGGGAGCGCCAGTCACCCAGACGCCGGAAGGCAAGGAGCTCCGAGTCACTACGAGTCGCGGGACTACACTGCACATGTTTGCAGGCCAGGATGGTCGCTACGGCATCGTCTGGAACACGCCCGCCTGCGTGGCCGAGCGGGCCCAGGCGTCGCGTGATTTTCGGCAGATCCGAGACAACGCTGCGGTCTACCGTAAGCGCCGCGAGCTCGCTGGCCAGTGATCTGCGTCACCCGCTCGGTCGAGTCCCGCCCTTGACCGTGAGCATCAGCGGGAGATCCAGCGGCCATTCCGCAGGGTGTTCGAGGTAGCGGTAGCGCGCCCAGTTGCCGATCACACGGCGTACGTAGTTGCGGGTTTGATCGATCGGGATGTCTTCGACGAAGTGATCGAGCTCGACGTTTCCGCTGCCTTTTGCCCCACGTTTGAGCCACGGATCGACGCGGTGCTCGCCCGCGTTGTAGGCCGCGATGGCCGGCACCGCCTGGCCGCGGTAGCGCTCGAGCAGGTTCGCGACGTAGTGCGAGCCGAGCACCACGTTGACCTCGGGATTGTAGAGCATCGGCCGTGCGAACTCTTTCCAGGACAAATCGTCCGCGACGCTTTTGGCCGTGCGCTCGAGCAGCTGCATCAGACCGATCGCGTCCGCGTACGAGACCACGCTCTTGTTGAACGCGCTCTCCTTGCGCATCACGGCGTAGATCAGCTCGGGCGCGAGCTCGGTGTCCTGGGCTGCGTACGCCACCTGCGTCGCGTAGGGCCGTGGAAAGAGCACGTCCCAGACCGCCCGGGTGGCGCCGATCGGCGGGTCCTTCACGGCCCCGTCCTGTTCTCGCTCAGCCAATTGGTATGGCCGTGTGTACTCCCCCAGCGCCTGGTAGGCCTTGGCCAGCGCCACGAGGCTCTCCTGGGTCTTGCCGGCGCGCACGCTGCTCTCCTGGGCTTGCAGCGCGCTCAGCGCCTCGGCATCCAGGCCGAGGTTCAGGAAGAACTTCACGTCGTCGGGCAGCGCCACCGGCTCGATGGTTGGCGGATTCGCCGCGGCGGCCGCCGCCACTTGGTCTGCGGTCAGGCCGAACGGCAGCCCCGGATCGACGCCGATCGAGACCAGCCGCGCGCGCGCGACCAGCGCGTACCAGTGCAGCGGCTCGACCGCGAGCGCGGCCTTGAGGAAGTCGATCGCCTGCGCGCGCTTGTTGGCCACCAGCGAGCAGCGACCGGCCCAGTACAGCCCGCGCGCCTTGACCATGGAAGCGTTCGAGGTCTGGGCGTAGCGCTCGAACATCTCGATGGTGTTCTTGTCGCAGCGCTTCTTGGTGAAGTAGTAGAACGCCAGCTCCCACAGCGCGGAAGTCGCGAGCTCGCGATCGTTGCGCTTCTCGGCCGACTTCAGGAACGCCTTCATGTTCTTCTCGCCGCCACCCAGATCGTGCCGTAGCTCGAGCCAGGCCGCGTCGTGCAAGGCTTCCTGGGCGTTGCGATGCTTGGGGTTGGCTGCGGCGAACGCGCGGTACGCCCGCACCGCCTGCGCGTCCTTGTCGGCGCGCGAGAGCGCTTGCGCCGCCATGTACGCGTCATCGGCGCGTTGACTGCCGCCCAGAGCGGCAGCCTGATTGAGCACCTTGGCGGCTTCGTCGTAGCGCGAGCGCATGCGGAACAGCACCAACCCCTGCACGTGCAGCAGCTTGGCGCGTAGCGCCTTGTCGGACTTGGCCGGCTTGATCGACTCGATCTCTTTCAGCGCCGTCTCGTGCTGCTGTGCCTCGAGCCAGTTTTCGGCGCGCTGGATGCGCTCGTCGTCGCTCCACTTCAGGTTGGGCACCAGGCTTTGCAGCAGGCTCTCGGCCTCGGAGTTGCGCGAGTGCTCGGGCTGCTCGATGTACAGCGCACGCAGCTCCTTGATGGCTCCGTTCTTGTCGCCGGTCTGCGCCAGCAGCTTGGCCAGCGTGAAGCGCACCGCGAAGCGCTTGCTGCCCGCGCCGCGGATGCCGCGCAGCAGCGCGAGCGCCGAGGCCGCATCGCCCTGGTTGCTGAAGCAATCGGCCGCGCGCAGGCTGAGCTCGGAATCGGGCGCGTCGCGCTCCGCCAGCGTGGCCAGCATCAGCTTCGCGTCGGCGCAGCGGCCGTTGCGCGCCAGCCAGCGCGCGCGACGCTCGGCGATGTCGCGCACCACGCGGCGCGGGAGGGAACTGGTGTCTTTGGGCAGGATCGCCAGCGCGTCCTTGGACTTGTCCTGCTCTTCGTACAGGCGCGCGGTCAGATAACGCACGTCCGCGCGCTCGGCGAGGTCACGCGGCAGCGCGGCGATGCTCTGCAGCGCGCCGTCGTAGTCCTTGGCGCGCACTCGCTCGCGTACCGGTTCGAGCGCAGGCTGTGCCGCCGCGCGCCCGCCGCCCAGGGCTGCAAGGACCAGCGCCAGCAGCGCCGCGCCGATTGTCCGCCGCACGTGATCCACCTGGCTCGATCCGGATGCTCGCACGGCCTGGGGAAGCGTAGCGCAGGAAGACGGCACGAGACCTTGAGATTGGAACAAGAGTGCTGGCACGCGGGGGGGCGATTGTCTATGCTGCGCCGCCATGCCGTCGTCCGGGCCGCAGAATTTCGCGAACATTCGCTGTAGCTTCGCACGTTTGGCCGTGTTGTTGCTGGTCGCTGGACCGCTGCTTCCGGCGTGTTCGCCGGAGATCGGGGACTCCTGCGGGACGGCCCTGGACTGCTCGGCTTCGGGCACCCGGCTGTGCGACGACACGCAGCCCGGCGGCTACTGCACGCTCGAGGGCTGCGAACAGGACACCTGCCCGCCGGAGTCGATCTGCGTCAAATTCGGCAAGGTCATCGACGGCGTTCCGGTCGACCGGCTGGCCCGCAGCTTCTGCATGTACAAGTGCGATGGCGACAGCGATTGCCGCAACGGCGACGGCTACAGCTGCTTCTACGCGGGCTGCCCCAAGGGCTCCAAAGATTGCAGCGAGGAGCCGATCTTCGGAGCCGGCGCCTCGGGAAGCACCGAGGCAAAGATCCTCGGGAATGAGTCGCAGAAATTCTGCGCCGCCATCCCGTTGAAGGTCGACACCAGCAGGCTCGACGCCGGCAAGCCCGACGCCGGCAAACCGGACGAAGAAGAAGACGCGGGCATGAGCATGCCGCCCGAGCCCGACACAGCCATGATGAGCATGCCGGACGGCTCCTCCGGCAACTGACTCGCCTCGGGATCGTTCGGCGCTGTACGATGCGTCGACCCCGGGATGAACGCCTTCGCGCGATATCTGCTGGCTCGCCTGCTGCGCGCCGTGTTCACGATCGGCTGCGTGGTCAGCCTGGTGTTCCTGCTGGTGCACGCCATCCCGGGCGATCCGGTGCAGGGCATCCTGGGTGATCAGGCCTCGCCCGAGGATCGCGCGGCCATGCGCAAGGTGCTGCGGCTGGATCGGCCGCTGGCCGAGCAGTACGTGTTGTACCTGGGCGACGTGGCCGGGGGCACGCTCGGCCACTCGTTCCGAGCGCAGACTCGCAGCGTCGCGTCGCTGGTGCTCGAGGTGTTTCCCGACACGCTCGTGCTCGCGGGCGCGGCCATGCTCGTGGCCATCACCCTGGCGTTGCCGCTCGGGGCGCTGGCGGCGCTGCGGCGCGGCACGCGCTGGGACGACGCGGCCATGTCGTTCGCGTTGATCGGGCTGGTGGTGCCGAACATCTGGCTCGGGCCGCTCCTGGTGCTCGTGTTCGGCGTCTGGCTGCGCGTCTTGCCGATGCCCGGCGACGACCCCAGCCTGGCCGGCCTGATCCTGCCCGCGCTCACGGTCGGCGCGGCGCTGAGCGCCATCCTCACGCGCCAGACGCGCGCCTCGCTGGCCGACGTGCTGGCCGAGCCGTACATCCGTGCGGCGCGCGCCCGCGGCATCTCCGAGCTGCGGCTGGTCGCGCGGCACGCGCTGCGCAACGCGCTGTTGCCGGTGATCACGGTGGCCTCGGCGCAGCTCGGCGCGCTGCTGTCGGGGGCGGTGGTGGCCGAGAAGATCTTCGAGCGCCGCGGCCTCGGCACGTTGTTCCTCGATGCCTTCTTCGATCGCGACATCCCGGTGGTGCAGGGCTGCGCGCTGGTCATCGCCTGCACGTACGTGTTCGTGAACCTGGCGATGGATCTGCTGTACTCGGTGATCGATCCGCGCGTGCGTCTGACATGAAGCGCACGAAGCTCAGAGCGGCAGCCCTGTTTGGAAGGCTCGCGCCCAATGGCCGCGACCCTTCCAGTGATTATCGGTCGCCGGCGCTGCGCGGCGGCTCCCCTACGAGTGCGCTCGGCGTGGTGGTGTCTTGCGCGTTCTTGCTGGTCGCGCTGATCGGGCCATGGATCGCGCCGTATTCGCCGCTGCAGATCGATCTGGCGCACGAGTACGAGCTGCCCAGCGCGCTGCACTGGCTGGGCACGGGCGACAACGGCGTGGACATCCTGAGCGTGCTCTTGCACGGCGCGCGGCTGGCCGGCGTGGTGGCGTTCTGTACGGTGGGCGCGTCGCTGTTGATAGGCGGCTCGCTCGGCACGCTGGCGGGCTATCGCGGCGGGCGCACCGATCACCTGATCAGCGGCGCCTGCGACATCGTGCAGGCGTTTCCTTCCATCGTGCTCAACATCGCGGTGTTGGCGCTGGTGGCGCGGCCGGGGCTGCCGCACCTGGTGCTCGCACTGATCGCGCATGGCTGGGTGCTGTTCGCTCGCCTGTCGCGCGCGCAGGCGCTGATATTGCGCGACGTGGAGTTCGTGCAGGCCGCCCGCGCGCTCGGCGCATCCGAGGCGCGCGTGCTCCTGCGCCATGTGGTCCCGAACCTGATCGGTCCGCTGATCGTGCAGGCCAGCGCGGCCCTGGGCGCCGCGGTGCTCGCCGAGTCGACGCTGTCTTTCCTCGGCCTGGGCCCGGGCGCGGCGGCCTCCTGGGGCGCGCTGCTCGACCAGGGCAGCGCGGTTTTATTGCGCTTCCCGCACGTCGCGCTGATCGCCGGCGGCACCATCGCGATCACGGTCTTCGCGGCCAACCGCACGGGCGACGTCCTGCGCGATCGGCTCGACCCCCGGCGCTGAACCCCGTGCTATAAGCCCCCCTTCCGATGCCTCCCAAGCCCGAATTATCTGCGCCGAACGGCTTTACCCCGGTCACCCCGGCCGTCTCCTTTCCCGAGCTGGACCGCGAGGTCATGGCGTTCTGGGATGCTCAACAGATCTTCGAGAAGAGCGTGCAGGGCGCTGCAGCTGCCAGCGGCGAGCCCAGTAAGGGCCAGTTCGTGTTCTACGAAGGCCCGCCCACGGCCAACGGCATGCCGCACCCCGGTCACGTGCTGACGCGCGTGATGAAGGACGTGTTCCTGCGCTATCGCAGCATGTGCGGCTACCAGGTGCCGCGCATCGCCGGCTGGGACACGCACGGCCTGCCTGTCGAGGTCGAGGTCGAGAAGGAGCTCGGCATCAGCGGGCGCACGGCGATCCAGGAGTACGGCATCGAGGCCTTCACACGGCGCTGCGTCGAGTCGGTGTTCCGCTACATCGAAGAGTGGCGGAAGATGACGCGCCGCATCGGCTTCTGGGTCGATCTGGATGCGGCCTATGTGACCTTCCACCGCTCGTACGTCGAGAGCGTGTGGTGGGCGCTGTCGGAGTTCTGGAAGCAGGGCCTGCTCTTCCAGGACTACAAGGTCGTGTGGTGGTGGCCGCAGGGCGGCACCGCGCTCTCGGCCGGTGAAGTGGGCCAGGGCTATCGCACGGTGGACGATCCGTCGATCGTCGTGCGTTTTCCGGTGTCAGGCCAGGAGCGCACCAGCCTGCTCGCCTGGACCACCACGCCCTGGACCTTGCCGTCGAACATCGCTCTGGCGGTGAACGCCGAGCAGACCTACCAGACGCTCGAGCTGGAAGACGGCGAGCGCGTGATCGTCGCCGCGGCGCTACGCGACAAGCTGCTCAAGGGTTGCAGCTACAAGCTGCTCGAGGAGCGAACGGGTAAGCAGCTGGTCGGCACGCGCTACGAGCCGCCGTTTCGCTACCAGGCGCCGGAGGGCGGCGACGCGTACCTGGTCATCGCGGCGGACTTCGTCAGCATGGACACCGGCAGCGGCCTGGTGCACGTGGCGCCGGCGTTCGGCGAGGACGACTTCCGCGCGGCCAAGGCCCAGCAGCTGGGCTTCCTGCAGCTGGTCGAGCCCGACGGCAAGTTCAGCCCCGCGGTCACGGACTTCGCCGGCCGCTTCTGCAAGGAGGCGGACCGCGACATCATCCGCAACCTGCGCCAGCGCGGGCTTCTGTACTCGGAAGAGGTGTACCGCCACGAGTACCCGTTCTCCTGGCGGCGCGACACCGATCCACTGATCCAATACGCGCGCCGTTCGTGGTTCATCCGGACCACGCGCGAGATCGATCGCGTGATCGCCAACAACCAGGCCGTGCACTGGGAGCCGGAGCACATCAAGGACGGTCGCTTCGGTTCGTTCCTGCGCAGCAACGTCGACTGGGCACTGTCGCGCGAGCGCTTCTGGGGCACGCCGCTGCCGATCTGGGTGAACGACGTGACCGGCAACATGCAGGCGGTGGCGAGCGTGGCCGAGATCCGCGCCAAGAACCCCGATGCGTTTCAGGCGTTCGAGGCGGCGCAGAAGCAGGATCCCAAGCTGTCCGAGCACTTGATCGTGCACAAGCCCTGGATCGACGACGTGACCTGGACCGTGCCGGGCGAGCCGGGCGTGTACCGCCGCGTGCCGGAGGTGATCGACTGCTGGTTCGACTCGGGCTGCATGCCGTTCGCGCAGTGGGGCTACCCGCACCAGCATCGCGCCGAGTTCGAGAAGCATTACCCGGCGGACTTCATCACCGAGGCGATCGACCAGACGCGCGGTTGGTTCTACTCGCTGATGGCCGTGAACACCTTGCTGTTCCCGCAGCATGCTGCGCCGCATCCGTTCCGCAACTGCGTGGTGCTCGGGCTGATCGGCGACGAGAAGGGCCAGAAGCTCAGCAAGAGCAAGAAGAACTACACCGACCCGGTGCCGATGATGGAAGCTCACGGCGGCGACGCCGTCCGCTGGGCGCTTTACACGGGCACCGTGCCGGGGCAGGGCACGCGCTTCGGCGACGCGCTGGTCATCGACGCGCTGCGCGAGTTCGTGCTGAAGATCTGGAACGTCTACAGCTTCTTCGTCACCTACGCGAACATCGACGGCTGGACCGGGCCGCGGGTCGATTCGATGATGAGCACGCTGCCGGGCCAGGCGCGCTCCAAGCTCGACCTGTACATCCTCGCCGAGCTCGATCACACGATCGGCGTGGTGCGGCGCGCGCTCGACGACTACCAGAGCCACATCGCCGCGCGTGCCATCGAGAACTTCGCCGAGGCGCTGAGCAACTGGTACGTGCGCCGCAGCCGCGCGCGCTTCTGGGCCGAGACCGACAGCGCGGACAAGTCCAGCGCGTTCGAGACGCTGTACGCGGTGCTGGTCGAGCTCAGCAAGCTGATCGCGCCGTTCGTGCCGTTCATGGCCGAGTCGCTGTACCAGAACCTGGTCGCGCTGCGCGACAGCAGCCAGCCAGCGTCGGTGCACCTCGCCAGCTATCCGAGCTCTTCGCTGGCGCACGCCAACGAGCCGCTGCGCGATGCGGTCGACACCGTGCGCGACATGGTTGCGCTGGGCCAGCGCGTGCGCGCGGAGCGCAAGCTCAAGGTGCGCCAGCCGCTGGCAGAGGCCATCGTCGCGGTGGCTGACGACGCGCAGCGCGAGCGCCTGCAGCCCTTCGCCGACGCCATCCGCGAGGAGCTCAACGTGCACACGGTGACGTTCACCGAGAAGCCCGAGCAGTACGTGACCTTCGAGCTCGTGCCGAACTTCCGCGCCCTGGGGCCGAAGCTCGGCAAGGACATGCCGCTGGTCAAGCAACTCCTGAGCAAGGCAGACGGCGGCGCGCTGCACGCGGCGCTCGAGCGCGACGGGGCGATCGAGCTCGCGCTACCTCGCGGGCCGTTGAAGCTCGGCCCGGAGGAGCTGCAGGTGCGGCTGTCGGCCAAGGCGGACTACGCGGCGGCGGCCTCGCACGGCCACGTGGTGGTGCTCGATACGCGCGTCAGCGATGCCTTGCGCCGCGAAGGCACCGCGCGCGAGGTGGTCAACCGCATCCAGCGCGCGCGCAAGACGCTGGACCTGCAGCACGAGGCGCGGATCAAGCTGCAATATCGCGCGCAAGGTGAGCTGGCGGACGCGATCGCAGAGCACGCTTCGTACATCATGGCCGAGACCCTGGCGCTGGAGCTGACTGCGGCTGCCAGCGGCACGGGTGAGATGCAAGAGACGGAAGTGGACGGATCGGCGCTGGTTTTTTGGGTGGATCGGGCCTGAGCGCTGGTTTTCGGGAACGCTTTGGCGCGCTGGGATCTCTATGCAGGAAACCCAGGAGAAGCCATGTCGATCCCACGCACCCTCAGCGTCGTATTCGCGTGCACAATCCTGTGCGTCGTCGCCTGTAACGACGACGACAACGGCGACTCGAACGAGAACGAGAGCCCCAATACCGGGGAGAAAGCCAACGCGCCCTCGACCTTCGCCGAGCAGGTGGAGCTCGGTATGGACGTATACGTCGACCATTGTGCGAAATGTCACGGCGATGCCGGGCAGGGCACCGACAAGGCGCCTCGCGTGGTCGGTCTGAACGAAGGGGCGTTGCCGCTCGACCCGCCTGCCTCGCGCCAGAAGCGCAAGGAGCAGTTCGTGACCGTCGCCGACGTGGCGAACTTCGTGGTGGCGAACATGCCGGGGGATGACCCGGGAAGTCTGTCGACCGAGGAATACCTGGCCGTGCTGGCTTTCGACCTGAAGGCCAACGGGATTACGCTGGACAAGAAGCTCACCCTCGACCTGGCCGAGACGCTGAAGATTCCACGATGAACCCACCGAACGTAGCCCGCATCGCCGACTGGGCCTCCACGAGCGACGAAGCGATCGTGGAGCGGCTCGCACTGGGTGAGACCGCGTTGTTCGAAGTCTTGATGCGCCGGCACAACCAGCGGCTGTTCCGCGCGGCGCGGGCGATCGTGCGCGACGACGACGAGGCCGAGGACGTCATGCAGGACGCCTACGTCCAGGCCTTCAGCAAGCTCTCGCAGTTCGAGGGACGCTCGAAGTTCTCGACCTGGTTGACGCGCATCGCGATCCACGAAGCCCTCGCGCGCGTCCGAAAGCGTCGCCCAGAAGTAGACCACGACGCCGAACCGATGCAATCCGACATGCCGAGCCCAGAAGACGCAGCCTCGAACGTGGAACTCGGGGGTCTCCTCGAACCCATGGTGGACGCGTTGCCCGAGGCCTTTCGCGTGGTGTTCGTGCTGCGCGCGGCAGAAGGCCTGAGCTCGGTCGAGTGTGCGGAGTGCCTCGGCATCCCCGAGGAGACGGTGCGCACGCGTTTCTTTCGTGCGCGCCGTATCCTGCAGCTCGAGATCGAGCAGAAGCTGTTGGCTTCGGGCACCAAGCTCTACGAGTTCCACCTGCGGCGCTGCGATCGCGTGGTCGCGGCGGTGTTCGCGCGCATCCAGCGCGGCTGACCCGGTCGCTTATTTCTCGAGCTGCTCGCGCAGGCGCTGCTCCTGGTCGCGCCAGCCGCCGGGCTTCTCGGCGTCCGTCACGGGGATCTCTTCGGTCTCGAACACGCGGCGCACCTCGATCTCGCCGCTGCCGATGCCCGTGCCGTCCATGTGGATCTGCAAGCAGCGGCGAGCCCACTCGATGGCCTCGGCCTTGGTCTGCGCGCGGAACATGCTGAAGCCGGCGATCAGCTCCTTGGACTCGGTGAACGGTCCGTCGATCACGCTGCGCTTCTTGTTCTTGATCCGCACCTTGGCAGCCTCGGCGCTGGGCTTGAGGCCCTCGCCGCTGATCAGCACGCCCTTGTCGGTCATCTCCTGGATCAGATCGCCCATCTCCTGCAGCAGCTTCTCGCTGGGCAGCATGTGGCTCTCGGTGTTCTTGTCGGCCTTCAGGAAGCTGATCCAGCGCGCGCCCTTCTCGGAACCGGGGACGGGTGGTGCCTTGCGCGCCTCGAGCTCCTTCTCGCGCCAGCCGCCCTCTTGTTCGGCCGCATCGACGGGAAAGTCTTCGGTCTCGAACAGTGGCCGCAGCTCGATCTCTCCCTCGCCCTCGGGGTTGCTGGGCTCGCCCGGGATGCGGAGCGCCCACTCCTTGGCCTCAGCCAACGACTTGACCTCGATCATGAAGTAGCCGGCGACGACTTCCTTGGCCTCGGCAAACGGCCCATCGATCACGCGAGTCTTGCCGTGCTCGATGCGCACCTTCGCGCCCTCCGAGCTCGGCCGCAGCCCCTCACCGCTGCGCAGGACGCCGGCCTCGGCCATCGCCATGTTGTAGTTCGTCATATCGGTCAGCAAACGCTCATCCGGCATCACACCGGCCTCGGCGTTCGCGTCGCTCTTCAAAAGCATCATGACTCGCATGGTTCCGTCTCCGTGGGGTGGGGCTGGGCGGTTTGTGCCTGCCTACACCCGGGCGACGAGCGAGGGGCTGGTGGATCGACACGGCAGCGAAGTTTTTCCGGGCCGCGGCTCCCGGGAGCGTGGCTGGTTTGTACCTGCACACGCGACTGTGGCATTCGCGTGTGGGCGGACAGAATCGGTGCTGCTAGCTGGCGCTCAGGCGGGCGGCCACCGAGCGGCGCCCGTTTGAACGTTCACGGACGTGCCGCTGCGAGCGGCGCGCGCGTGATCAGCTCCTTCAGCTGCTCGACGCTCGCCGGTTTCGCGAGGTGCATGTCGAACCCTGCATCCGTCGCACGCTGCACGTCCTCAGGACGGGCATACCCACTCAATGCGACCAGGAACGCGTGCCGTGTCGAGTCTTCCGCGCGGAATGCACGCGCAACCTCGAAGCCGTCCATCTGCGGCAGACCCAGATCGCAGATGACGAGGTCAGGCCGGAACGTGCGTGCACGTTCGAGCGCGCTCCGACCGTCGTAGGCGACCTGCGCTTCGTGACCGAGCAAGTGGATCAGGTCGCGGATCGTGTCTGCGGTGTCGTGGTTGTCCTCGATCACGAACACACGCCGCAGCGAAGGAGACGCGCTCGTCTGCACGGGCATCGGCTGCGCGGCCGGCGGCTCGACCAGCGGGAGCGTGACGGTGACCTGCGTACCGCGGCCTGGGCCCGGGCTCGCGATCCGGACGCTGCCGTCGTGCAACTCCACGAGGGTCTTCACCATGCTGAGGCCGAGCCCCAGGCCGCCACGCGCGCGGTCGATGCTCTGGGGCGCCTGCGCGAACGGTTCGAAGACCTGGTGGAGATACGGCGCTGCGATGCCGATGCCCGTGTCCAGGATGCTCAGCAAGGCGTTCGTGCCTTGCGCTTGAACGCTCACCCGTACGACCCCTCCTCTCGGGGTGAACTTCTCGGCGTTGCTCAGAAGATTGCTGAGGACTTGGGTGACTCGCGCCGTATCGGCATCGACCCAAAGCGGCTGCGCCGCGTCGAAGATCGCTTCGAGCTTCACGGCGCGAGCATCGAACCTCGCGCGCACGTCCTCCAGGATGGGGCGGACCAGCTCGGTCAGGTCTGCGCGCACGCGCTGGAGCTGAATCTTGCCACTGCGGATGCGCGTGACATCGAGCAGATCGGTGACCAACCGGGTCAGATGCTTGACCTGGCGGTCCACGACGGTCCAGGCGCGACGCGCGTCGCCGCTCAACGGCGCGATTGAGGCCAGCAATTCGAGACCACTCTGGATCGGCGCCAGCGGATTTCGAAGCTCGTGGGACAGCAGGGCCAGGAACTCGTCCTTGCGTCGGTCGGCCTCGCGCAGCTGGCGCTCGGATGCTTCCAGTCGGGCCTGGTACGACCTGCGCTGCGTGACGTCCTCGAAGGCGATCAACACGGTCGGTTCGTCGCGGCGCAGCGCGACGGCCGTCAGTTTGAGCAGGACCTTCGGATCGTGGCGGACCAGCTCCAGGTCGAGCTCGTGGCTGCGTTCGCTGGCGAGCGCGCTGTCCAGGAGGTGGCCGAACCCGAACCGTTGGGCAGGTACGAGGAAGCTGGCGAAGGCTTTGCCGCTCAGTACTGCACGCGCGAAACCTAGCAGCTGTGCTCCCGTGTGGTTGATCTCGCGGATCGTGCCGGCGGCGCTCAGAGTCGCATAGCCAATCGGGGCGAACTCGAAAAGCTCCGTGTATCGAGCCAGGCTTGCCTCGAGCTCGATCCTGGCCTCCTGGAGCTCTTCATTCTGGAGCTGGAGCTCGATCTCGTGAACCTCGAGCTCGTGCATGAGGCGCGCATGATCGGCGGCCCCCGCGTCCACCTGCTCCTTGGGCGGCCGTTCGCGCAGGCGGCTCTCGGCTTGCGCGCGCAAGATCGCCCGTTCGTCGCGTGTGTTGCGCACCTTGCTCATGCGGTGGGTCACTCCACTGCGTTGGGAATACAACCCACATAACCCTGGCAGGGTCGGGTGGGAAGAACTGGAGCTTGAAAATTCAAAGCCTCGCGAAAGATCTTATCGAGACGATTTTGGTCGTCGCGAAATGCCTCACTCGCCTTCGCGTTTGAGGTGATCCACGTCGGCGCTGGTGGCGTACCACTTGAGGATCGTCGCTTGCTCATCGCGGATGGCCGCTGTGCGCGTTTGAAACAAGCGATACGCACCGCTCGCGCTGCGGATGCGAAACTCGCTATCGAAATCGGACCCGCTTCGTACGGCCGCTCGCCGCACCTCGCGCGCGTCGTCGGCCATCTACGAGTAGTCCAGCTCGGAAGCGATGTCGGTGATCGGGCGCCCGGTATCGCCCGGAATGAGCTTGATGTCGTCGGGAACTCGAACAACGGTCCGGCGACCGGCTGTTCGAGCCTGCGATAGATCCGCGATTTGTTGTCCGTCGGTGCAAACAGGTTGTTGAAGGTGGCCACGGTTTCGGCGCTACCCAGAAACAACACGCCATCAGCACCTTCTCCAGCGCGGTCTGCGCCTTGTCTTTGGGCTCGCTCGGGGCGGCCTTGCGCCGCATGTAGGGCGCGTGCTCCCGGTAGGCCGTGATGAGATTGGGCAGTTCTTCGACCAACTCGACCACGTCCGCGAGTCCACTCGACGAACAGGTCCTTGCGCGCCGGATCGAGGTGCTGGACACCACGTACGCGGGCCCGCTCGTGGGTGGCACGTGCGACAGGAACTGCTCCAGCGCCTCGAGTCCGCCCGCCGAGGAGCCGATCCCCACGACAGGGAACGTCCTGGCGTCGGGGCTCAGCGGGGCTTCGGCGCCCTGCTCCGGTGCGTCCGGGGCACCTCGAGCATCGGGCTGACGTTGTCGGCGCGCGCGGGCGGATCAGAACTCGCGGCAGTCGGCGGGGCGATCGGTCCGCCCGAAGCTGTAGGGGCGGGCTTGCTTGAACACCACGTCGCGCTGCGGGCCGACCAGCTTGATCTCCACGTCCATGGCGAACCAGCGGTTTTCGAAGCCGGGGTCGAGGCGGGCCTGGAAGTGGTTGTGGACCGCTTGCAGGCGGCAGCTGATGGCCTGGACGTCGCGCAGGCTCAAGACGTCCGAGCCGTGGCTGAGGCTGCTCTTGGCCTGGTACTCGATCTCGGGGGTGCCGTAGATCGGTCGCCAGTGGTGGATGAGCTGTTCGGTCGCGACGCCCGGCGCGGGGTTGGCGACGCTGGCTTCGCCTTCCTGGGCGTTCAAGTAGTAAATATCGGCGCGCGTGGGATCGAGGATGTCGCGGCTGATGGCGATGACGTTGGCGCGCTCGGAGCGGAAGGTCTGGTGCACGAGCACGCCCATCGCGACCTGGCTCTGGTCGATGTGACCGAACTCGCGTTCATCGAAGGCGCGCGTGTTCCACAGGCTGGCCCAGACCGTGCGCAGGCCGTCCTCGGGCCTGCGTTCGGGGTCGCCCAGCGCGACGCTCAGCGATTCGTAGAGGCCTGCACCGTTGAAGCCGGGCAGGTCTTCGGTGTTGCTGCTGCTGCGGAAGCGCACGCGTTCCTTGCCGAAGCGCGCGGCGATCGCCGCTTCGATCTCGCGCAGCAGCTCGGGGTCGACCGGCGTCTCGAGGATGCGCTGCCGCACTTCGGCCAGCACCTGCTCGCGCCGCGCTGCATCCACGCGGAAGCTGGCGTCGCCCATCGCCTGCGCCAGCAGCTCGCGCGCGCCGCTGCGCTCGAAGTGGTCGGCGTAGTGCGCGAGCGGGATGGCGAAGCTGTTCTTCGGCACGGGCATCGGTCCGGCGCAGCGCACGTCGTCGACGTAGATGCGCCCGAGCTGGGCGAGCTGTGCGGCCTTGGCGCCGATGGCGGGCAAGTCGGTGAGGCTGCTCGTGGCGAGGTCGACCACGCCGCGCACGCTCAGATCGCGGCGCGGCGCGACACGCTCTGTCTTCGGTTCGCGCATGCGGACGAAGGCGTCGACTTCTTCGGCCGAGGCCATGCGCAGCTCGAAGCCGGCGCTCGAGACCGACAACCGCACCAGCGTGTCGAGCAGCGGAGCCACCCGGTCGTCTTTGCGCGCGTCGCGCAGGGCCATGTTGGGTGTGCCGCGGTTCTGGCTGAGCACGTTCACGTGGGCGAGCGGCGTTTGAAAGGCTTCGGTGATGAGCCCGGACACGAACGGCAGATCGTTCGGCACCGCGTCGGTGACCACGATCGTGTCCTGGCCGAGCGTGCTGCGCTCGAATTCCTGCGCTGGCAGGTAGCGCAGCGTGCCGAACGCCACGCCTTCGGTCAGCGGCTGGTAGCGCAGGTTGCGGAACGGCGCGTTGGCCGCGACGATCGGCGCGCTGCCTTCGATCAGCCGCATCTCGGTGGCCTGGCGCGGCTCGGTGGGGTGCAGCGACCAGGCGTCCGCCGGCTCGGCATCCAGGTTGCGCACGGCTCCGAAGAACGCGTGCAGCATCTGCGGTGCGCTGATCATGTCGCCGATCGCGAAGTCGAGTGTGCGCAGGTCGCTGCCGGAGTAGCGGTCGAGCGTGCCGAGCAGGTAGCGCCGGGTCTCCACGGCCACGTACTCGCGCTCGCTGAAGCCGGACCAGCCGTTGTAGAACTCGTTCGCCTGCGCCGTGTCACACCGATTCAGCGGTGGATCATGATCGATGCGTTCGCGAATGAAGGTGTAGTGTAAGGCCCACGCGCGAGTCGACAGTAAGTGCACGGCATCGCCCATCGCCGTGTCGATGATGAATTTGACACCTTGCAGGCCGAGGTTGGTCTCACCCTCGGCCAGCGCCGCATAGTCGCCCGGCGTGTACAGGTGACGCACGCGATCGCCCACGTCGCGTTTCTGCAGCGGATCGCAGGCGCTGTCGTTGGCCTTGCCCTTGCTGGTTTGCGCGCAGAAGCGCAGGCGTGCGGAGCTCTCCGGCCAGCGCGACAGCGCCGCGCCGCTCGGCCAGCGCATGAAGTCGACGCGATCGATCACCGCGCCATTGCGGCCGAACAAGGTCGCGACGCCTTCGAAGACCGGATCGGCTTCGATCGCCGCGCTGGCTTGCTCGCTCACCTCGATCACGGCGCGCTCGCCCGGCGCGAGCGTGCGCTGCGCAGGCCAGGCCAGGGCCGGGCTGTCCTTCGGGCGCGGCCAGGACACGCCGGGCCCGGTCGGGTCCAGCTGCAGCGTATAGTCGTCGAGCGCGACCTCGTCCTTGCCGATGTTCAACACCTCGATGAAGCGCGCGGGGTGCAGGGCGAGCTCGCTCAGTACCAGCGGTCCGCGCGCGTTCGGCCAGTTCTTGGGCCACGTATAGTCGGCCCAGGTGCTCTCTTCCGGCAGCTCGGGAGGAGCGGGCGGCTCGCAGCTCGTGCCGTTGTCGCGCTCGGGCGATGCGTAGCGGCAGATCTGAAATTCGCCGTGCCCGCTCGGGTAGCGCGCGTACGCATCGTTGACGCCGAGCGCGGGCAGCTCGACAGAATCGATCTCGCGCCCGCTCGCACGCTCGATCAGCGACACGTGTTCGCCCTTGGCGCTGAGCTTCCACGGTGCATGCAGCTCGCCCTGATCCTCGTCGTCGTCCGCGAAGATGATCAGGAAGCCACCCGCGGCCAGTTCGCGAGCGGGGAACTCGTAGTCCTTGCCGCTCGCACTGCGCAGCGCATAGTCACCGAGCTGCGCCGGCTCGCCCCCGATGTTGGCGATCTCGATGTAGTCACCGACCTCGCCCGCCTCGTCGATCCAGGCGGCGTCGTTGTCGCTCATCAGCTCGTTGATCACGAGCTTTCCGCCGTGACCCGACTCGCGCTTCGGCTCGCAGCTGCCGAGCAGGGCCAGGATGGAAGCGCAGAGCACAGCGACCCGTGAGATTCTTGTGTCAGGTTGTGCCATCTACGTTTCAGCGGACCTGGGCGAGGTAGACGCAGCAAGCGTCGTACCAGGTCTAATTTCCGCGCGGGAACGTGATGCGCAGGACCTCCGGGTAGTAGACCGAGTCGAGAGGCGTAGGGTGTGCGACATCGTTCTCCACGTAGGTCACCACCAGGTCGCCGCCGCGTTGCTCGGGGTGCGCCTTGGCCGCGTAGGCGAGCAGCTTGCTCGCATCGGTGCCTGGCGGTGCCGGCGGCTTCCACAGCCTCTGCGGTGCGGACCACGGTCCCTCCGGGCGAGGAGCGGTACGCATCACGATCGCCGTGTTCGGATCGCTCACGAACAGGCCGGACATCTGGATCTGCACGAAGCAGCGCAGGCGCGCTTCGTAGTGCACGCTGAATTCGATCTGGCCACCTGCGATCAATGGCTCTGCGCGACCGCCAGCGCTCTGTCGCCGATAACCGCTCGCCGTGTACCACTCTGGATCGGCGAGCGCGCCCTCGCGCAAGCCTGACAGCTCTGCGAGCGTGAAGCGCGCGAGCGAGATCGTGTGATCGTCGTCGCGGTTCCTGGCTGCGTACGCGTAGAGGTGGTCGCCGTCGATCAGCACGCTGCTACCGAGCAGAATTTCGGTCGCGCCCGTGTCCGGCGTGAGCACTCGCGGTCGCCATGCGCCGGGCTCGGATTCGGGTTGATCGATCGCGATCGCGTCCCAGGCGACCACGTTGAAGCCAAAGCCGCCCTCCACCTTGCTGACGCGCATGCGAAACAGGAGCAGTGAGCCGTCTGGCATGCGCGTGCCGTGAAGCGGCCAAAACCAATCAGCCTGTGGCGTCTCGGGGAAATAGGCGGTTGGAACCTGCGCGCGGGGAGGGCCGTAGAAAAACGCCAGCTGTGAACGCGTCAGGTCATATTGCGATGTGTCCTCGGTAGGGGTCTGCAGCGCCAGGCTGTTGTGCAAGAAGAAGTTGGGGCCGTCGGTGCGCGAGCCGTCGCGCGCCGGGTCGACGAACGTATCGCCGAACAGCCACAACACGCGCCCGCCGCCCAGATCCACCGAATAGGCGCTGTCTGCGCCGAGCCAGCTCTCGCCCTGGCTGCGAAAGCGCGCGCCGGCTTCGGGCCAGGCCACCGCCGCGGGCCCCTGGGTCGCGACCGCATACGCGGTCGAATTCGCCGGCGGAGTCGCGCGGGGCGTCGGGGCGGCGCACGCGGCCGCGAGGCACAGGCTGACTAACAGCGAAACAGGGCGTGTCAGACGCATCGGTGCGCAGCACCGCATGCTTCGGCCCCCCGGGTCAACCGTCCACTCGCGCTAGCGCAGGACCGTCTTGCAGAACACGTCCGAGTCCTCTACCTGCTCGACCGCGCACATGCGCAGCTTATCGCTGTGCACTTGGCATACCGATTCGGCGCAGGTGCAATCGAGCGCTTTTTCGCCGCACGGGTTGGGCAGGCATTCGGTCTCGATCGCGCCGCTCATTTGACGCGCGACGCAGAGCTCGCCGGCGTGACACGTGGTGTCGCCGCAGGGCCGATCGTCGATGCGCGCCTGACACGTTCTGGCGATGCAATGCGCCACGACATCCGACGCGTCCGCCTTTACGGGCACTCGGCCATCTTCCGCGCGCGTCGGCGACACCTGGCTGGGGCATGCACGCGAAGCGCTCGGCATGGGCAGACAACGATCGAAGTCCTCGCGCTGATCGACTGCCACGCCGAATACCTTCTTCGACCCGTTGCAGCTCACCGTAACGAGCACCGCCTCGCAGTCGCCATCGGACTCACACGTCTTGTGCGCGTCGCGGAACTTGGCGTCGAAGGTTGGACAGACGTCCCCTGCGTCGACGGCTGCCGAGGCGTCCGGGTCCTTCGCGGGATTGTTGCGGGTATACCTGCGCATCGGCGCACCGTCGCCGCAGGCTGTCAGAAATGTCAGCAGGGCAACTACCGCGAGGAGCGCGGAACCGAACCGCCAGCTGTCACCCGACCGGTGATGTGGGCTTTTGACCGCGAGGCACTTATGACTTGTGTCAGCCAAGTGTTCGAGGTGGCCGCTGCGTCCTGCGAGGTACTTCAGCATGGAGACGCGATACAAAGGCCATGCTGCCATGGTGCTCGCCGGAGCACCATGGCGGAATTAGCTACGCAATCTGATTGTTTTGTGCCTGCCGCCTATGGCTGCAACGCCCGGCGACGGGGTATCCCTCAGCTCAGCCCGACCGCTGCACGATCGCGCAGCGAGCCGAGGATTCCTTCCGCGCGCACCAGCCCGAGCTCGAGCGCCATCTGCAAAAAGGCGGACTCGGAAGCGCCGCCACCGGAAGCCCGGCCACCGATGGCCTTCTTGATGCCGAGCGGCGCGCCGACTTCATCGGCTTTGCGCCTGGCGTTGGCGCGGATGGTGTAGACCTGCGCCGCGCTCAGCTTGATCCCTTTGTCCTTCGCGCGCCGGATGACTTCGGCCGCACTGAGCGAGCCCGGCAGCGAACGCACGAATGCGGACTTGTTCACACCGCCCGAGCGTCGCACCGCGCGCGCCAGACCAGTCCCCTTGCCAGGTGTCTGCTTGCGTCGCGCGATCGCGCGAATGGCGTGCACGTCGTTGCGGGTTAGTGTCATGCCTTTGGCCTTCGCTTTGGCAATCACTTCGGCTGACGGCGTGTCGAATGAAAGGCTACGCACGAAAGCCGACTTGTTAGGTTTCCCGACTGACTTCTTTCTTTTAGGCATGAGCGTTGGCTCTCCGATCTGGGCCCGGTCGGCACTCGCGCAACCGAGGCATCTCCCCCGAGGGCCAGCGTAGAGAACCACAGCTCCGGGCACGGGGCAACGTCATGGCCCCGGTTTGTAGCTGTGGCGCTTTGGAAGATCAGTGCGCGCCACGCACAATAGGCCTAACGCGCACTAGCGGCGGTGTTTAGCAGCGCAGCCTACGGACAACCATCACTCTCAATGACTAGGAATTCCACCCGCCGATTTTGGCTGCGGCCAGCCGCAGTCTTGTTGTCGGTGATGGGTTTCGTCTCGCCATATCCCTCGGACGCCAGGCGATCTTCGGCTATACCGCGCTCGACGAGGTAGCGCAGGACCGCCGCGGCACGACGCTGGGACAACTCGAGGTTATAGGAGTCCTTGCCCTTGTCGTCAGTGTGGCCCTCGACGCGCAAGCGTTTGATCTGTGTCGCTTGCTGCAGTACGGCCGCCACCTGATTGAGCAATGTGAACGAGCGCTCTTGAATGCGGTCTTTGCCCGAATCGAAGTACACCGAATCCTTGATTTCGATTTTTTCGCAGGTGAGCCTGACCAAGCCCTCGCCTGGTTCCGGGCAACCGTCGGTGTCTTCGAAGCCGTCGAAGTCCTCCGGCTGGTCGGGGCAGGCGTCGTTCGGATCCAGGATCCGATCCTTGTCGTTGTCGGGATCTGGGCAACCGTCGGAGTCTTCGAAGTCGTCCGTGTCTTCCGCCTCGAGCGGGCAGCGATCGTTCACGTCCAGGATTCCGTCTCGATCGTTGTCCGGATCCGGGCAGCCGTCAGCATCCTCGAACGAATCGATGTCTTCCGGGTCGTTCCGGCACTTGTCTGTGACGTCCAACACACCGTCCTGATCATTGTCAGGATCTGGGCAACCATCCGTGTCTTGAAAGTGGTCGAAGTCTTCGGGCTCGCGCGGGCATTTGTCCTGGAGATCGAGCAGCCCGTCGTGGTCGGTGTCGACCGGCGGCGCGACGACCTCGCGCGGTTCGGCGTAACCGAGCATGCCGACTACTCGCACGTCGGGTGAACCATAGCCGCGCATCAAACCCGGCCCCGCCGCGGCGCCGATCACCCAGCCCGTGAGGTCGAGCTTGGCTCCGAACAGGGCCTCCGCGGGGCTGTGCTCGCGGTCGAACGCGTCATTCAAGAAGGTGCTGCCGTGAAATTCCCCGTGCAGGTGGAGCGATCGCAATACACGCAGCCGCATGCCGAGGCCGTACAAGAATTCCTGCCCGAGCTCGAGGCTGCCGATCGTCACGGGGTCGCGCAGGCGTACTGCCGTGCGCGCGCGCACGTCGAAGATTCCAGCGTGCAGCTCCAGCAGCAGCGCGGGCTCGTAGCTGCCGATCTCGTCGCCGCGGTAGCTTTGATCGCGATCCGCGGCCTCGGCCGTCGGGAAGCGCGCGAGCAACTCGCCGGCGAATGCCAGGAGCGACTCGTCATCGCCCGCGATGCGGACGCGCGCGCCAAACAGGATGTCGCCGAGCCCGGCGCCGTCTGCGAGCGGCGCCGGAATGCTCAGGTTCGAGTCGCCGTCCATCACGAGGTGCACCGGCACCCCGAGGAACAACGCCAGGCGATCCCACAGACCGAGCGCAAAGGCTGCGTGGAGCACCAGGTCGGTCTCGACCACGTGCTCCTCGCTGTCGGGGTCGCCGGGTACGCGTTCGTAGACCAGCGGATCGTTCGCGTAATCGAGCTCGAGCACCGCGCCGACGCCGAGGTGCGGCAAGACGACCGGCCTGCCGATCGCGAAGCCATCCGTGGCAAGCGGAGCAGGCCGGTACTGATCCAGCGCGACCTGGGCGTGCGCGCGTTGTTGCCCCGCGAGCACGCCACCTGCAGCTGCCAGCAGCAACCACCTGCGGCGCGTGCGGGTATGTCGCGTGCGGCGGCGGCGGCCTCGGAGAGCGCAAGCGGCTGCGATTGACAACAACACCAGCGACAGTCCGAGCCCGTGCGTCGCCGAGCCCGGCTGACGAACGCTGCACAGCGCGCCGCCGGCCAGCGTGCCCGTATCCTTCGGCTCCAGCCGATCCGGCGTGCCGTCGTGATCAGCGTCCTCCGGCTCGTCCTCGGTCGGAATGCCATCGCCGTCGTCGTCCGCGTCGAGATGATCGGGCTTGTGATCGCCGTCGGTGTCGATGTCTTCGCCGTCGTTGCGCTCGTCGCTCGTCGGGATGCCATCGCCGTCGTCGTCCGCGTCCAGGTGATCGGGCTTGCCGTCTTTGTCGCTGTCGCGCGGGCTGCCGTCGTCGTCCAACTCATCCTTGGTCGGGACCCCGTCGTCGTCGTCATCCGGATCCAGATAGTCCGGCCTGCCGTCCTCATCGCTGTCGACATCCTCGCCGTCGGGACGCTCGTCGCTCGTGCTTAGTCCGTCGCCGTCGTCATCAGGGTCGAGATAGTCGGGATCGCCGTCGCCATCGGTGTCGACGCTCTCGTCGTGGGGGCGCTCGTCGCGCGTGCTCACCCCGTCCCCGTCGTCATCGACATCGAGGAAGTCGCGCTTGCCGTCGCCGTCGGTGTCGGGCAAGGGCAGGGCACCACCGTCGCGTTGCAGCGGATCGTGCCAGCCGTCGCGTGGGGACAGGTCCTCCAGCGGATCGATGCGACCGTTTCCGTCGGAGTCCAGCTCGGCGCCACCGGCTTCGACCAGATCGCTCACGCCATCGCCGTCCGAGTCCAGATCGAACACGTTCGCGATGCCGTCGCCATCCAGATCGCCGTCGCCTTCTTCGCTGTTAGGAATACCGTCGTTGTCTCGATCGAGATCGTCGATGTCGAGCACGCCGTCGCCGTCCGCGTCGTCGCCGGGATCGAGGAACTCGGGCTTGCCATCACCGTCGTCATCCGGCAGAGGCAACGCCGCGCCATCGCGCTGCAGCGGATCGTGCAGGCCGTCCTGAGGATCGCTGTCGCTGAGATCGTCGATGCGACCGTCGCCGTCCGCATCGAGCGCACCACCGCCTGCTTCCTGGATGTCGGTTCGACCATCGCCGTCGGAGTCGAGATCGAGCGCGTTCGGGATGCCGTCCCCGTCGAGATCGCCCGGGCCTTCTGCGCTGTTCGGGATGCCGTCGTTGTCGCGATCCAGGTCGTCGGAGTCCGGCACGCCGTCGCCGTCCGAATCGTCTTCGGCGTCGAGGAAGTCCGGTGCACCGTCGCCGTCGCCGTCCGGCAAGGGCAACGCGCCGCCGCTGCGTTGCAGCGGATCGTGCAGGCCGTCGCGCGGATCGCTGTCCTGCTGCGTGTCGATGCGGCCGTCGTCGTTCTGATCGAGATCGCCGCCGCCACCTTCCAGCACGTCCCAGCGGCCATCGCCGTCGGAGTCGAGATCCAACGCGTTGGGAATGCCGTCGCGGTCGAGATCGCCCGTGCCCTCGGCCGTGTTTGGGATGCCGTCGTTGTCGCGATCGAGGTCTTCGGAGTCGGGTACGCCGTCGCCGTCCGAGTCGTCGCCCGGCATGCTCATCGAGTTGCACTTGCCGTCGCCGTCGGGGTCGGGCCCGTCGTTGCGCGGGTCGCCTCCACTCTGGTCTGCGCCGGTGATCGCGCAGTCGTCGCAGCCATCAGCGTCAGAGTCGCGGCAGCGCGTGGGGTCGAGTGGTGCAGAGTCGTCGCCGTCGTCCACGCCGTCGTTGTCATCGTCGGGATCGCCGTCGTTGCCGCCGCCCGGCGAGCCGTCGTCGCACAGCCCGTCATGGTCCGCGTCGTCGCCGTCGTCGCCTGTATCGCCGCCGCTGCCGTTCGCCCCGGTCAGACCGCAGTCATCGCAAGCGTCGCCGTCCATGTCGCGGCACACGTCCGGATCGAGTGGATCGCTGTCCATCGCGTCCGGCACACCGTCGTTGTCATCGTCGGGATCGCCGGTGTTGCAGTTTCCGTCCGAGTCCGTGTCGGTGCCGTCGCCGGACGGACTGCCGCCGCTCTGGTTCGAGCCGGTCAGGATGCAGTCGTCGCACTGATCATTGTCGACGTCGCGGCAGACGTTCGGATTGAGCGGCGCGCTGTCCATCGCGTCCGGCACACCGTCGTTGTCATCGTCGGGATCGCCGGTGTTGCACTTGCCGTCCGAGTCGGTGTCGGTGCCGTCACCGGTCGGACTGCCGCCGCTCTTGTTCGAGCCGGTCAGGACGCAGTCGTCGCAATTGTCACCGTCGGTGTCGCGGCAGACGTTGGGATTGAGGCGGTCTTGATCGGCGCCATCGTTCACCCCGTCGTTGTCCGAGTCCGGATCGAGGATGTCGATCGGCCCGTCGTTGTCGGTGTTGGGCGCGGTGCTGGCGCTGGCTTCGACGCCGTCGAGCACGCCGTCGCCGTCGCTGTCGTTGTTCGTGAGGTTCGAGCCGATATCGCACTCGCGCGTGTTGGTGAGGCCGTCCGAGTCGGCGTCGGTGCCCGACCCGATCACCTTGACCACGAACGCTGTGCTGATCGCGGTGTCGGCGGAGGCAAACTGATCGAGGAAGGTCTCGTTGCCCTTGCCGTCGGCGTCGTAATTGCCCCAGGCGCGAGCGTTGCCCTGCGGCATGCTGGTGTTGCCGCCCGTGTAGTAAAACGCGGTCGGCGTGCTCGCGTAGGTGCCGGGATCCAGGCCGCCCGCGACCGGTGACACGGGCGAGAGCTGGCTGTTGGGCATGTTCTCGGCGTCGGCGGGGACGAGCGTGTCGTCCCAGAACATTGGGATGCCGGTGCGCGTGCTCTTGTCGTTCTCGATCCGGAACATGCGGATGCCGGGATAGGCAGTCTCGATGTCCTCGGCCATGTAGTGGAACTCGCCGACGTTCAGCCGAACGATGCAGTTGTAGTCACCTTCGGTGGCATTCGTACCGGCATTGTTACGTCCATTCCAGGTGACAGTATTGGCGCCCGCGCTGGCTGCGCCGAACGACGAGAAGTCAGTCTGCGCGGCGAAGTCATAGACGCTGTTCTTGTCGACGTCACAGATCACCACGTACTGGCCGGTGACGTTGCTGTTGAAGCTGATCGTGCCTGGCGTGCGATCCTGCACGATGCCGCCGCCGCAATTCGGCGTCAGCACCACGTTGGTGATCTGGGGCTGGAGCCAGTTGTAGAGCGCCTTGGCCGGCAGGTTCAGATACAGCGGGAAGCTGGGCGTGACGCGGTGGCCCGTCCTGGGCACCGAGCGACCGACACGCGCGAATGGCGTGGTGTCATCCTCCGGACCGATGCTGTTGGCCAACAGGTGGTAGCGCGCGCCGGACACGCCGCGCATCTGCATCTCGATCACCGCGTCGCGGCCGGCCGCGCCGCCGGGCACGATCGCGAACACGCTGCCGTTGATCGAATAGTCGACGGCGAAGTTGGTGTTCTCCTGGAAGTTCCAGTTGTAAGACCACAACCGTCCGATGCGTTCATTTGCCGTGCCGGTGAAGCATGTGTTGGCGTTGACACTCTTGGGACACACGCGAATGTCCCATTCAGTCCCGAGGTTCTGGTCGGACTGCATGTCGATGCCGTACGCGCCGTCGACTCCGGTGACCGCGCCCACGCACTGGTTGTTGTTGATCGTACCGACCGATGCCCCGGCGTTCGGTCGCGACACGATCAGCGAGCCGTTGCCTCGCCAACAGATCTGCTCGTCAGCGGAGGCGGAGATGTCGACGTAGAGCTGCGTGTCCTGCGTGAGCGCCTGATCGTTCGGATCGTGGGTGCCCGAGACATCCGCGGCGTCGAACTCGGCCGAGCCCTCGGCTCGGGCGATTTTTGAACTCGAACTGGACAACAGGAAGAACAGCGCCAACACGAAGCCACGGCACACTCGCATGAAGCCTCCAGGACAGTCTGAAATGGTATTCCCGAGTAAAAGCCGCAGTAAATCTTCGGGTTCTCTAGCTTTTCGTTTTTTGTGGGCCGCTTCCGCACAGCGCCATCCTGGGATGTCCGTGTCGGCGGAAGACGGTGCTTGACGCCTGAGTCCCGAGGCGCCATGCGTATGCGCCCATGGAGCGCTTCGTCCTTTCCAGCCAATTCACGCCGGCGGGCGACCAGCCGGCCGCGATTCAACAGCTGGTCGCGGGGCTCGAACGCGGCGAACGGCACCAGACGCTGCTCGGCATCACCGGCAGTGGCAAGACGTTCACGATCGCGAACGTAATTGCCACACTCAACCGGCCGGCGCTGATCATGGCGCCGAACAAGACGCTCGCCGCGCAGCTCTACAGCGAGATGCGCGAGCTGTTCCCCGACAACGCGGTCGAGTATTTCGTCAGTTACTACGACTACTATCAGCCGGAAGCCTACATCCCGTCGAGTGACACTTACATCGAGAAGGACTCGATCCTGAACGAGAAGATCGATCAGCTGCGCCACAGCGCGACGCGATCGCTCCTGTCACGCCACGACGTGATCATCGTCGCCAGTGTCTCGTGCATCTACGGCATCGGTTCGGCCGAGTGGTACGACCAGATGACCATCCGCATGGAGCGCGGCGAGTACTTCCGCCGCGACGAGCTGCTGCGCCGGCTGGTCGACATTCAGTACCAGCGCAACGACGTGGACTTCCACCGCGGGACCTTCCGCGTGCGCGGCGAGGTGATCGAGGTCTTCCCCAGCTACGAGGAGGACCGCGCGATCCGCATCGAGTACTTCGGCGACGACATCGAGCGCCTGACCGAGATCGACCCGCTGCGCGGCAAGCCGCTGCGCGAGCTGGATCGCTACGGCATCTACCCGGGTTCGCACTACGTCACTCCCGAGCAGCAGCGCAAACGCGCGACCGACTCGATCCGCGAGGAGCTGAAGGAGCGCCTGGTCGAGTACGAGCGCGAGGGCAAGCTACTCGAACGCCAGCGACTCGAACAGCGCACCAACTATGACCTCGAGATGCTCGAGCAGATGGGGTTCTGTCACGGCATCGAGAACTATTCGCGACATCTGTCAGGTCGTAAGGCCGGCGACCCACCGCCTTGCCTGATCGACTACCTGCCGCCCGACTTCATCCTGGTGATGGACGAGTCCCACCAGAGCTTGCCGCAAGTCGCCGCGATGTACCGCGGCGATCGCTCGCGCAAGGAGACTCTGGTCGAGCACGGCTTCCGGCTGCCCAGCGCGCTCGACAATCGGCCGCTGAAGTTCGAGGAATTCGAGCCGAAGATCAAACAAGCCATCTACGTGAGCGCCACGCCGGCGGAGTACGAGCTGCAACACTGCGAGGGCGTGGTGGTGGAGCAGGTGGTGCGGCCGACGGGGCTGCTCGATCCGATCGTGCACGTGCGGCCGATCGGCAACCAGGTCGAGGATTTGCTCGGCGAGATCCGCAAGCGCGTGGAGCGCAACGAGCGCGTGCTGGTCACCACGCTGACCAAGCGCATGTCCGAGGACTTGACCGAGTACTACACCGAGCTCGACGTGCGCTGCCGTTACTTGCACTCGGACATCGACACGCTCGAGCGCGTGGAGCTGCTGCGCGACTTGCGGCGCGGCGAGTACGACGTGTTGATCGGCATCAACCTGCTGCGCGAGGGCCTGGACATCCCCGAGGTGTCGCTGGTCGCGATCCTGGACGCGGACAAGGAAGGCTTCCTGCGCTCGCCGCGCTCGCTGATCCAGACCATCGGCCGCGCCGCGCGCAACGCCGGCGGCGAGGTGATCATGTACGCCGACCGCGTGACCGAGGCCATGCAGCGCGCGATCACCGAGACCGGCCGCCGCCGTGAGCTGCAAGAGGTCTACAACCAGAAGCACGGCATCACGCCGGCGACCATCAACCGCGCGATCAGCGGCCTGCTGCTCGACGCGGCGAACGCCGACTACGTGACGGTGCCGATCCTGAAAAGCGGCGAAGCCAGCGACAAACCGGAGAAGCTGCTCGAGGAGCTGCGCTCCGAGATGCTGCTGCTGGCCGAGCAGCTCGAGTTCGAGGAAGCCGCCCGGGTGCGCGACCGGATCCGGCAGCTCGAGCAGGGCGGCGACGAGTCCCCCAAGCCCGCCATCGCGGCTGCGGCGCCGGCAAAGCGGGCGTCTCGCCCCCGGCGCGCACGTCGCTGAGCAAACAGCTACAGTCCGTAATCGCGGCTATACGACAGCACTTACGCGTGGACCACCCCACTCCGAGGTGGGGCTTTGTCTGTTGGCAGGTTGAGCTGTCCTACGCGGGGAGCTAGGATGCCTGCGATGCTGCGGTCGCGTGCGTTCTGGGCTTGGGTGGCCTGCGCTCTGGCGTGGTCAGTTTCGGAAGCGGGAGCCGAGGAGAATCCGGCGTTGCCGCAGGTTCTGGAGTTTCGCTACACGCCAACGGGGCGGGCTCAAATCGCCATCTGGGTGGAGAACGAAGCCGGCGAGTTCATGGCCACGGTCGCGCTCACCGACGCGGTGGCGACCCGGGGTCTCGGCAATCGGCCGGGCGCCTCGCAGATGAACAGCGGGTTTCGCTGGCCCTACGGCCGCCGCGAAGGCGTGCTGCCGATCTGGGCGCACAGTCGCGCCTCGGCGCCCGATGCCAAGCTCTGGCGGCGGGTGATCTTCCAGGACCGGCCGGAGGGCTGGGCCTCGCGCAAGCGCGAAGACAGCTCGCCCGACAACTACTTCTGCCTGGCCTGGGATCAGACCCGCTCCAAGCAAGAAGCGCTCGACGCCGTCAGCTGCGCGAGCGTGTTCTCGAGCGACAAGGGCCGCTTCATGACCGATGCCGATGCAGCGGCCGGCTACGGTGAGCCCTACGAGAACGTCGATTCAACGCACGCCGGGCGCTTGCAGGCGATGCCCACGGACTCGCTCTACCCCCCGCGCCGCGACATCACGCCCTGCGGTGCGGGCTGTGCGGAGCACGCGGACGCGGCCAAGTTCGCCCAGCATGCGCGCGAGGTCATGCCGGACATCGATGCGGTCAGCGTCGCCACGCTGGCGGCCGACAAGGCGGCGCGCTCGCTGTTCATGGTGCCCGAGGGTTGGGCGCCTGGCATGTACCGCGCGTGCCTCGAGATCAACGTCGAGGGCGACTACAACAACCGCTTCGACGCCAAGCAGCTGCCGACGCCCAAGACCCCCCCGATGCTCTGGGACAGCTGGGCGACCACGCAGGGCTACGGCTACGCGTACCGCGGGCAGCCTTCGATCGCCTATTGCGTGCCGTTCGAGCTCGGGCTCGACGAGCTGATGGAGTACTCGTCCGATGCCGCTGAGGGCGGCGCGGGCTCCTGGGACACTGCCAAGGACGGCTACGGCGCGCTCTCGGGCATGGAAGGCATGACCGATGATCCGGTCGGCGCTCCGGGCAGCGGTGCCGATCGTCTGCGCAAGGACTCGAACGGGCACCGCCTCCGGGTGATCGTGAAGCCGCCGATGTCCTGCGAGGGCAACGCGCCGCCCGGGTCGGTCGATCAGCTCGACGTGGAGCCCTATCCGAACGAGTTGCACGCGCACGAATGGGTCGGCATGGACTTCATGGCGGCCAGCGACGACACGGCGATCTTCCGCTACGAGGTGCGCGTCTCGACCGATCCGATCGACGACGAAGACTCCTTCATGCGCGGCCAGCCCGCCAAGAACGCCACGATCGAGGCCGAGGAGCTCGACGTGCCCCCGACGACGCGGGCCGGCACGATGGTGCACGTCGACATGGGCGGCCTGGTCCAGGGCACCCACTACTACGTGGGTATCCGCGCGGTGGACGGCTGTGCCGCTGCCGGTGACATCAAGGTCGCCGAGTTCACCACCCCGATGCGCGTGTTCGCCACGGTCACGCCGTGCTTCGTGGCCACGGCGGCTTACGGCTCGCCGATGGCCGCCGAGATCGGCGTGCTGCGCCGGTTCCGCGACCGCCAGCTCGCCACGCACTGGATAGGCCGGCAGCTGGTAGCGGCGTATTACGTGGTCGGGCCGATGCTTGCCGATCAGATCCGCGATCACGATATCCTGCGCGCCGGCGCGCGTGCCCTGCTGACGCCGCTGGTGGCCGTCGCCCACTGGCTGGATCATTGAGCAGGCGCACACGACTCATGGTCGGCGCTCACATCGCGCTGGCACTCCCCCGACCGCGATCGTAGAAGGACCTTCTGAATGTTCCACCTGTCCATTGTGATGAGCGCGCTGATGCTCTGTCTGGGCGCTATCGGCTGCAGCCACGTCCATCCGTACGAGCGTGAGTACATGACCAAGCCGGGCATGGAGACCGAGCCCGAGGAGTTCTCGCAGGAGTTCGAGGCGCACGTTCAGAATGCGCGCGAGGGTGCGCCGGGGCGTGGAAGCGTCGCCAACGGCGGCTGCGGGTGCAACTGATCCGATGACGCGCCATCGGGACTATCGACGCGGCCTGACCGCGTGCTGTGTTGCGTTGCTGGGGCTGTGCTTGCCGCTGACGGCTGCGGCGGACGAGGTCTCGGGCACCTGGACGGGCGACATCGAGTTGCGCGGCAACTACTACCTCGAGAAGTCGACGCGCGTGATGATGCCGGCGGCGCGCGTGAACGTCGAGGCACCCAACGGCTTCCGCGCGCGCGGCGGTTACGTGCTCGACGTGATCTCGAGCGCCAGCATCGCGCAGACCGGCGGCGAGAAGGACGGCGTGCACACCGAGCTGCGTCACGGCATCGGCCAGATGCTGATCGGCAAGAAGACCGACGCCGGCTCGAGCGAGGTCGATCTGGCGGTGCACGCCACCTACAGCACCGAGCCCGACTACAAGAGCTGGGTCTACGGCATCTTCGGCAGCGTGGCGTTGTTCGAGAAGAACACCACGCTCTCGCTCGGGCTGACCCGGGTCGACGACACGGTGCTCAGCAGCATCGACCCCAACTTCGAAGAAGGGCTGCATGCGACGACGCTCGGCTTCGGCCTCTCGCAGCTGCTGTCGCCGGTGCTCAAGCTCGACGTCAATTACCAGCTGTCGTACATGAATGGCTTTCTCGCCAATCCCTACCGGCGCGCGCTGGTCGGCGCGCGACCGCGCGATGGTTCGGATCGGCTGATGGGTGGCTTGCCCAGACCCGAGAAACATCCCGAGGATCGCTGGCGCAACAACGTGGAGGGCATGCTCTCCTGGTACATCCCTGCGAGCTCGACCGCCATACAGCTGTATGTGCGCGGCTACGTCGACGACTGGGGCATCAAGGCGTTGACGCCCGAGCCACGCATCTACCAGGCGCTCGGCAACAGCTTCTCGCTGCGCGTGCGCTACCGCTTCTACACGCAGACCCGCGCCGACTTCGCGCCGGAGGACGGGCAGACCTCGTATCCGGTGGAGTTCCTGCCGCCGTACGACGGTCCGCTGACCAGCGATCCGAAGATGTTTGCCTTCCACAGTCATCAGGTCGGCCTGCGCCTGGCGTACGTGTTCGACTTCCTGGACGACACTGCACTCTCGTTCATGCGCGCGTTCGTGATGGACGTGAGCCTGGATCGCGGCTGGTCCACCAGCTCGTTCGGCAACTACTGGGTCGGCACCCTCGGCGGTCGCATCCCGTTCTAGACGATTTTCTTCGGCTTTCGCGCCCAGAGCGGCTTACGTCCTCGGACCGGACGCTGCGCAATACAGGAGTATTGCTCGGTCCGGTCCTCCGGGCGCGCTCGCTCTGGACGCGAAATCCTCGAAAATCCACTATCCTTCGGTGTTCGAGAACTACGATGGATGCGTTGCAGATCGACTCACGTCTGAGTGTGCCGGCTGAATACCTCAGTTGGTCGGCGGTGCGCGCGTCGGGCTCGGGCGGACAGAATGTCAACAAGGTCTCGAGCAAGGTCGAGCTGCGCTTCGATCTCGAGGGCTGTCCGACGTTACCGCCTGCGGTCAAGCTGCGTCTGGCCGCGTTGGTCCGGAACAAGCGTGCGGCGGATGGCCGCGTGCGCATCGTCAGTCAGGCGACGCGCGATCAGGCCAAGAATCTGGCCGACGCGCGCGAAAAACTGGCGGAGCTGATCCGCGCAGCGGCAGTCGCGCCCGTGGCGCGCAGGCCGACCAAGCCCACGCGGGGCTCCAAGGTGCGACGAGCGGACGACAAGCGGCGTCAAGCGCAGAAAAAGCAAATGCGCAACCGTGTTACGGGCGACGACTGAGCTGCTACACTGGCTCCTCCCGTTACGGGCCCTCGGAGCGTACGTGAAGCGTCTGGCTTGCTTGTCACTCTTGGCGCTGTTGGCCGTGACGGCGAGCGTACGCGCAGAAGTCTACGTCTATCCGCGCCGGCCCAGTCAGACGAACGTTCGCTACGCGGACTTCGACTGGAAGTACATCGACATCGGTACGAAGAAGGGCAAGACGCCCGAGCTTTCGTTCGGCGAGGGCACGCGCCTGCACAAGGAGTCGTTCAAGCCACCCCACGACGGGACGTGGGCGTGGCCGTCGCTGAAAGATACGCCGACCAGCAAGCCGCTGAACCAGATCGTGCCGGGCGGTGGCGCGACCGGCATGCCGCTCGAGACGCACCCGACCGCGGCGCGCGAAGGCGCGGGTCACGCCGGCGGCGTGCGCCTGTACTTCTACGAGCGCGAGCGCGCGATCGCCGAGCGTGCGGCCGCCAGCATCGAAGACTCGTACCGCTATCTTGCTCACGCGTTCGGTTATCGCCCGGGCAAGACCTTCGCGTACTTCCTATACGCGAGCTACATCGAGTTTCTGCAGACGGATCTGTTCCCGCTGCAGGAGGGCGTGCTGGGTGTGACCAGCCCCGAGACGCTCGACGTCACGCTGCCGTACTTCGGCGACGCGCGCCTGTTCGCCGACGTGTCCACGCACGAGTTGGCGCACGAGTTCACGATCCAGAAGGTGCAGCACTTCGCCGCGCGCGCGGACGTGGTCGGCGATCCGCTGTCGGCGGTGCCGTTGTGGTTCGTGGAGGGCCTGGCCGAGTACTACGCCAAGCGCGGCATCGACCAGGAAACGGAGATGTTGGTGCGCGACGTGTTGCTGAACCCGAATGCCGAGAACGGCTACGTGCTCGGCTCGTTCTGGGAGGATCGCTACACGAGCGGCCTGTGGACGTACAAGGTCGGGCAGGCGCGCTGCGCGTTCCTGGAAGAGACGTACGGCAAGGGCACGATCCAGCGCATCCTGGAGGAGACGCCGCGCCTGTACCTCTACGAAGAGGACGGCGGCGTGCGCGACTTCGGCAAGCTGGTGGCGAAGGTCACGGGCGCGAGCACGTCGGCGATCGCGGCGCGCTTCGAGCGCTGGATCAAGAAGCGCGCGTTCCAGACGTTCCTGGACGCGCGCCACGACCGCGGACACTTCACGACGCTGCACAAGACCAACGGCATCGTGCAGGCGATGCGCACGGCTCCCAGCGGCGAGCTGGTCATGTACCGCAGCATCGAGGCGGACACGGGCGTCAGCAAGCTGTTCCTGTTCGATCGGCGCTCGCCTTCGGATGACGTCGAGGTCGTGGCCGACGATCGGCCGGGCTTCGAGTCGCTGCACCCGGTGGCCGGGCAGAATTTCGCGCTGACCGATCACGAGCTGGCCTTCGTGTCGCAGCTCAACGGCGAGGACGTGATCTATTACCAGGGCTTCGTCGAAGCGGCGGAGGCCGAGCTCTGCGAGGGCGAGCCCAAGAAGATCTGCGGCTACGACGTCGATCTCACGCTCGGCTCGCTGCAGCGCTACGAGATCGGTAAGTCTGGCATCGACGCGGTCGAATCGATCGCGCTGTCGCCCGACGGCCAGAAGATCGCGTTCGTGGGCTTGAGCGCCGCGGGTCAACGCGATCTCTTCATGCTCACGCGCAAGCCCGGCGCAGAGCCGGAGTTCGAGCTCTTGCAGCTGACGAACGACGTGTTCGCCGAGCGCGAGGTCACGTGGGGTCCCGACGGTATCGTCTACACCTCCGACGCGACCGGCCACGGCAAGTACAACCTGTTTCAACTTTCGCCGGATAACCCGCGCAACGTGAAGCGCCTGACCAGCGAGCCGCGCGACCAGATGAACCCCGCGGTGCTGCAGGACGGCACGGTGATGTTCGTCGCCTACGACGCGCGCGGTGCCAACGTGTACTCGGTGAAGGGCGAGGCGGTGCACAAGGAGACCGACGTCGCCACCGGGCTGTTCGACGTCAGTCCCGGGCCCGACAACTCGATCTGGGCGCTGCACCACTATAGCGCCGAACGCAACCCGGTGCGCATCGCGCGCAAACGTCTGCTGGGCGAGGCCACGCCCACACTCGCCGATCAGCAACCGCCCGAGGCGCCGCGCTCGCGCTCGTTGCTGGGCGCGCAGCCGTACAAGGTACTGAGCTTCTCCAACTGGGAGCTGGGCAGCATCTTCCTGCTGGCAGGCGTGAGCGGCGAGGGCAGTGTCATGGGACAGATCATGGCCAGCGCCAATGATCGTCTACGTGACCACGGCATCATCCTGTCCGTCTCCACGTACGGCGAGCTGACTCTCACCGATGCGCAGCTGACCTACGTGAACGAGTCGCAGCGTTTGATCTGGGGCATGGGCCTGTTCAACGATCTGCGTTCGCGTATCGATCGGTCGTTCCAGATGACCGACGCCCTACTGTTTACCTCGTGGGAGCGCTACTTCGGCGTCCAGGGTCTGTTGCGCTATCCGTTCACGCGCTTCACGTACGTGCAGGGCTCATTGTCGGTGGGCGGAGCCGACTATTTCTTGCTCGACGATACGCGCACGCAGCTGGGCGACGAGAAGAACGTGATGCGCGACGTGCTCACGCCGTGGCTCAACGGCAACAAGGGAATGCGCTTCCAGACCGAGGCCTCGCTCTCCCTGGGCTACACCAGCGTCGGCCTGCAGCGCTCGACGGGGCCGATCCGCGGCAGCTCGATCCTGGGTGCGATCAACCTGGGCGTCCAGCCGTTCGATGACATGCTGTACAACCAGGCGCGCGTCGACGCCGAGCACTACTTCCGCATCATCGGCCCGGTCAACCTCAGCATCCGCGGCGGCGTGGGTGGCACCGTCGGCAGCCAACGCGCGCCGCAGTACTACCTCTCGAGCTTCCACACCCTGCGCGGCGTGCCCTTCGGCGACACCGACTTCCTGCTCGGCCGCAACTTCGTCTTCGCCACCGCCGAGCTGCAGTTCCCGATCATCGAGCTCTCCAGCTTCCCGCTGATCGACCTCGAGGGCGTGCTGGCGATGGACGCCGGCGCAGTCGCCGACGAATACACGCGCGACGGCCGCCACCGCCCGCTCGACGCGCTGTGGGAAAAACGCGTGCTCGACTTCGTGTTCGGCGTCAACGTCGGCTTCGGCCCGATCGTGATCGCAGTGCACTTCGGCCAACCCATCGATACGGGAGATGTGCCCGTGCCGAACGACGGCGATCTCACCTTCAACCTGTCGCTCAACTGGCGCTACCAGTAGAGAGAGTTCACAGGAAGACGGGAAGCCGGAAAGGCGAGACGAGATTTTGTGCTGCCGCGGGCTTGCTGAACAGGTCGATGCAAGCGCGCGGCAGCAAAATAGATCTCGCTTCCCGGCTTCCCGTTAAACCTCTGGTCCTCTGATCTTCTGTTACTCGAGGATCACTGCGGCACACGGGAAGGTGATGTTGAGCGTGGAGACTTCTTGTTTCTTGAAGTCGGCGCACGCCTTGCCCAGCAGGCGCACGTGCATGGGGTCGACGAGCTCCCAGCCGTCCGGGTTCTTGCAGCCGAGTGGGGCGCCGCTGAGGGCGACCGTGCCGCTGCACGCGTCACCTTCGACGCGACCCTTGAGCGCGATGTCGCAGCTGACTTGCGCGCCGATGATGTCCATCAGCGCATTGCGCAGGCTCATGTCGTCCCCGGCGGTCCAGTAGGGAGCGTTCGGTTCGCCGGCCTTGTGGCCGATGCCGGCGTTCGCGACGTCTTGCTGGTGCGTCTTCGAGATCTCCGCGCCGACGCCGATCACGAACGTCTTGATGCTCATGTCGAACGCAGCCTTGACCGCGCTGATCGTCTCGGCCTGGCCGTTCTGCGGATTGAGCTCCTCGCAGCGATCGGGCTCGCCGTCGGTCGCGAGCACGAAGATGGTGGGCTCGACCGGTGCATCGGGCGCCGGTTTGGGCAGGCCGGCGAGGATCTTCGTGATCGAGTCGCCCGTGGGCGTCTCGTCGATCGGCTCGGACTTGCGGTAGGCGTCCGCGATGGCGTTGAAGTTGTTCAAAGCCGGCGTGACGCTGGTCACGATCGGACATTCTTGCGGCTGGCCGTTCAGGAGGTCCGAGCGCGCCGAGTACATCGCCACGCCGAAGCGCATCTTGTCCTGCATGCTCTTGATCAGCCCGTCGTCCTTCAGCAAGAAGTCGCGCAGCACGTTCCAGCGCGAACCGCTGCCGAGCGAGTCGTTCATGCTGCCGCTCTGATCGATGATCAGGACCACCGTGGGCGTCACGCGCCCCGCGACGACGTCCGAGCGCGCGCAGACCTTGGGCCCGCTGGGCTCGAGGTCCTGGTGAGCGGCGTCGGGCAGCATGATGCCGCTGTCCCCGAAATTGAGCCCGCTGTCGCGCAGGCTGCCGGAGCCTGCGGGGTTGGATGCTGCATTGGTGTCGGTGGTGCCGCAGAGCGAAGCGTTGCCACGGCATGGTGGATCTGCGACCGTGTCACCACTGCAACTGAGGAGAACGAGCGCAAACAGTGCGCCGAGACTACGCATGTGCATCGATACCTCTGAACCCTGCTCGGCCCGGACGACGGACGCGCGGGAAGCCACGATCTTGGAAGAAGGCGCGGCCTGTTGCAATCTGGATATCGGTACGAGGTACGCGTCGCGTCGGTTCAAGTTTCTTGGCGATGCTGAGCTCGTGTTAGTCGCTAGCCGTGAGCAGCCATGGGTGTAATGGCGCGCGTGTGGGGAAAAGCTTGAGTACTTCGAGAGACACGCTGCAGCTTCACGTCGCCGAGGACCTCGTCGCGCATACCCTGGCCGACACGGTACGCCGCATGCTGCCGGGCGCATCGTGGAGCCAGGCACGCGAGTTGTGCAAGCGCGGCAAGGTGCGCCGCAATGGTGTGGTGGTGAGCGACGCCGCGCAGCGCGTCGCGCTGGGCGATGAGATCGAGATCGATCCGCAGGCCAAGCGCCTGCGCGAGAACGTGCTCGACGAGAACGCGGTGATCCACGTGGACTCCGACGTCGTGGTGGTCAACAAGCCCGCGGATCTGCTGAGCGTGCCGTTCGACGCCACGGACAAGAACACGCTGGTCGACCGCGTGCGCTTCTGGTTGCGGCGCGAGACGGGCTTTCGCGGCGCCGAGCTGGGCGTCGTGCAGCGCCTGGACAAAGACACGACCGGGTTGATCGTCTTCACGCGCACGCTCGCGGCCAAGCGCCACTTGCAACAGCTGCTGCGTCGCCACGACGTCGAGCGCAGATACCTGGCGCTGGTCCACGGCGAACCCGAGGAGCAGCGCTTCGACACCTTCCTGGTCCCGAACCGCGGCGATGGGCTGCGCGGTTCGGCAGGTCTCTTCCGGCGCGTGCGCGGCGCGCTTCCCCACGGGACGCAGCGCGCGATCACCGATGTCACGCCGCGCGAGCGCTTCGGGGCAGCGAGCTTGGTGGAGTGCAAGCTCTCGACCGGCCGCCAGCACCAGATCCGCATTCATTTGAGCGAAGCCGGACACCCGGTGCTCGGCGAGCGCGTCTACATCCGCGACTACGCGGGCGAGCCGTTTGCCGCGGAGCGCCCGATGTTGCACGCGGAGACCCTCGGCTTCGTCCACCCCCGCACCGGCCGCATGCTGCGCTTTTCCCAGCCACCGCCGGAAGACTTCCAGGCCCTGCTGCTTCGGCTGCGCGCTGGCAGAGAATGATGCGAGCGGGCTTGCCCAGGGGAGCGGTCCTCCCGCAGTATGCCGCACCCAGGGAGCCAGCCGTTGAGCGAGGTGGAGCAAGTCGGCAGTCCTAGCCATCCCGGCCCGCGGCTGCTGCAGCGTTTTGCAACGTTGGCGCCGGCACAGGTGTACGCGCTGCTGTTGGGTGTGCTGCTGCTGGGAGCCGCGGCGCTTCGCTTCACGGGTTGGAGCGACAACATGGTCGCGTTCGGATCGACGCGTCAGTTCCGCTGTGCGATCCAGGCGCGCGCGATCTACTACGACATGACCCGCTCGCCGACCGACCCGCGGCGGATCGTGGCCGAAAAGCAGCGCGCAAATCGCGGCGTGCTCGAGCCGCTCGTGCTCGAGCACATCGTGGCCATCGGCTATCGCTTCGCTGGCCGCGAGCACCTGGGCTACGCGCGCATCGTGGGCGCGGTGTCCTGGGTGCTCGGCAGTTTCTTCCTGGCGCGCTTCGCGTGGCTGCTCTGGTCGCCGCTGGCCGCGCTCGCGGTCGTCGTCTACTACTGCTACCTGCCGTACACCATCGTCGCGTGTCAGAGCTTCCAGCCCGATCCGCTGATGATGTTCTTCGCGGTCACCGCCTGGTACGCGTTGCTGCGCGCGATCGATCGCCCGACCTGGTGGCGGGGGCTCGCGGCCGCGCTCATCGCGGGGATGGCGATCCTGATCAAGCCGGTGTGCGCTTTTGCCACTGCAGCTCTGCTGCTGGTGTTGCACACCACCGGTACGGCGCGACCCTGGCGCGCACGGCTGCGCAGCTTCGTGCTGTTGTCGGTCGGCGTGTTGCTGCCGGCTGCGCTCTACTATCTGCCCGAGATCATCGGAGGCGGTCGGCTGCTCGGCCAGGCCGAAGGCAGCTTCCAGCCACAGCTGTGGCGCGAGGCACGCTACTGGAACGGCTGGCGCGACCTGTTGGTCGACATCGTCGGCGGGCGCTGGGTGCTGGCCGCGGCTGCGCTGGGTGTGCTCGCGTCCAAGCCCGGTCGACCGCGCGCGATCCTGATAGGCCTGTGGCTGAGCTATTTCGTCTACGGACTACTCTTCAGCTATCACATCTCGACACACAACTATTATCACTTACCGGTCTTGCCGATCGTCGCGTTGTGTTTAGGCGCACTGATCGAGCGAGCGCGCAGCCTGGTCTCGCTCTTGCCGCGCGTGCCGCGCCGAACCGTCTGGGCGCTCGTGCCGCTCGCGCTGGCGTTCGGCGGCTGGAAGCTCTCGCGCGCCATCGCAGCAGACGCGTTGCCGCGCACGCGCCCGCCGGAGAATCAGGGAGAGAATCCGTATCCGCTGATCGGAGCGCTTGTTCAGCACAGCTCGAAGGTCATCTTCATCACCACGGATTCGTACGGCGGCCCACTGGAGTTCGACGGTGAGTTGTCAGGTTGGTACTGGGACAACAGCTCCGACATACGTCGTACGCGGCGGCGCGGCCGCCCGGCATTCGACGCGGATCAGGAGTTCGATCGCTTGCTCGGCATGAACGCGGAGTTCTTCGTGGTGCATCCGTCGGACGAGTTGCCCAAACAGCGCCGCCTGGCCAAGCGACTCAGCGAGTACCCGCTGATCTCGAATCATCCAGACTTCTTGGTCTTCGATCTGCGCAAGAAGCCTGGCAGCTGACGGCTGCCGTCAGGGCGGAATTGCATGCGTGCTGGCGCGCGTGTCGCTTTTGCGCCGCTTGAGCCGTTGCCGCGGACTCATAGGACCGTCTCATAGGTTACGAATCTCGCGAGCACGTGGAACGCCATGAGTGCGCCAACATCCAGTGTCCTGGTGCATTGCATTGTTGAAACGATCCTGCGCTAGTTCACCGCACGGTTTAGTCCCCAGTTGGAAGTTATTAAGTTCGATCGACGCTGGACATGCGGCTGCGGCTGCGGTTTCACTTGCGCGCTTTGAACGCGCGTCGAATGCTCAGGCAACGCGGACACGAGGGGTAGATTTTTGGAGGATCCTATGTTTGCTGCGGTCGTGGAACGAAGCAGCGCTGCCCGCGGACTGAGGCAGTTAGCTTTGCTCGGAAGTGGTCTCGTGTTGCTCGCAGCCGTCGGCTGCTCGGGCGACGACGGTGAGACGAACAATCCCAGCGGTATGTCGGGTACGGGCGCCGCTCCTGCGGCGGGTACGTCCGGCAGTCGCGCAGGGAATGGCGGTACCCCGGCCCCGACGGCCGGCGCGGCGGCTACCAGCGGCAAGGGCGGTAGCTCGGGCACGCCGTCTCCGACGGCAGGGCGGTCGGGCTCTGGCGGCGCAGGCACGGGCGCAGGCACCGGCGGCGCAGGCACCACCGGGGGCACCGGCGGTAACGCCGGCATGTCGGGCGGCGACGAGGATTCCGGCGTGCCTCCCGGCACCGACGACGAGGACGCGGGCGTGTGCATGCCGCCGCCCAACCCCTTGAATACGGCGGGTTTCCCGAAGTGTTCGGCTGACATCTGTCCCGCGCAGGACAGCGTCTGCGTGCCGAAGACCTTCCTGGACCAGCTCAAGATTCCGGCCGCATCTGTAAATCTCCTGGCCGATTGCAACGCGACGGACAAGTGCGTCCCGGTTGCCCTCGCCAGCCAGGCCGGTCGCCAGATCCTGCCGAAGTGCGTCTCGCTGAACGGCGCCGAAGGGCGCTGCCTCTCGAGCTGCGTCCCGCAGGTGAAAGAGCAGGCCGCCCAGCTGCCTCGCTCGACCTGCACCGGCACGGACCTGTGCGCGCCGTGCTACGACCCGCGCACCGGCAAGGACACGACCGCGTGCTCCCAGGGTTGCGACACGGGCCCGACCGAGCCGCCGAAGCCCTTCCCGAAGTGCTGCAGCGGCCGCGGTCTGTGCGTGCCGCCGTCGCTCGCCGCCGATCAAGCGTCGAGCCTGGCGCGCGATAGTTGTTCCGCCGGCAACCTGTGTGCTCCGACCGAGCTCACCGATCCGACGTTCAAACCCAAGACCTGCAACTCCCTCGACGGCGCGGAAGGCCGCTGCATCTCGACCTGCGCCGGCGGCGCTGTCGCGCAGCAGAAGGACCGTCTGCCGACGGCGGGTTGCGGCTCGAATGAAGTGTGCGCGCCTTGCTTCGACCCGATCACCGGCGATCCGACCGGCTCGTGCACGATCAACGGCGACAAGCCTGCCAAGCCGAAGTACACGTTCGGACGCTGCTGCGGCAGCGGCCAGAGCTCGGCCGGCGTGTGCGTCGCCCCCGCGCTCGCAGGCGATCAGGCGAGCATCCTGCGTAAAGAGAACTGCGCCACCGGCAAGCTGTGCGCGCCCGTGGCGAAGGCCAAGGACCCGAAGTTCCGCTTCCCGGTTTGCTACGGCCTTCTGGGTACCGGCGCGTGCGTGAACGAGTGCATCCTCGATCCCGCGCAGGCCGGCATCTTGCAGCGCGACGGCTGCGCGCAAGGCGAGAAGTGCGCGCCCTGCTCGTTGCTCGGAAGCCCGACTGGCGCTTGCGAGTGACGCAGCTGGCAGCTGCGGCAATCCGCTGAATCACACGCCCGCTGCGCCTTCGTGCGCGGCGGGCGTGTCCGCTCATGGCATGGCCCTGTCGCGGGACAGCTGTGCTATACGAGCGCGGTCCATGCGAACTGTTCAAATCGAAGGGCTCACGGTGCGCCTCGTGGGAGGCAGCGACCGCGAAGGCGGAGGGAACGGACCGCTGGTGGTGCTGCTACACGGCTACGGCGCGCCCGGCGATGACCTGGTGCCGCTGCAGCGCGTACTGAACGTGCCGCGCGAGGTGCGCTTCGCGTTTCCCGCCGCCCCGCTCGAGCTGCCCGAGCTCGCAGCCTACGGCGGCAGAGCGTGGTGGCCGATCGATGTGCTCGCGATGCAACGAGCCGCGGCGCGCGATCGCACGCGCGAGACACCGCCGGGACTCGCCGCGGCGCGTGACATCGTGATCGGTCTGCTGGAGGGGCTGTCGCGCGAGCTGCAGGTGCCGAGCGAGTCGATGATCCTGGGCGGCTTCTCGCAAGGCGCGATGCTGTCCTGCGACGTGGCGTTGCGCACGGCACTGCCGCTGGCCGGCTTGATCTTGCTCTCGACCACGCTCCTGTGTCGCGACGAATGGCAGCCGCTCATGGCCGCACGCGCGAGCCTTCCGGTGCTGCAGACGCACGGGCTGCAAGATCCGCTGTTGCCCTACGAAGCTGCGGTGGAGCTGCGCGAGCTGTGGCGCGCTGCAGGCGTGAACGTCGACTGGCTGGAGTTTCTCGGCGCGCACGAGCTGCCGCACGGCGTGCTCGAGGCGATGGGCAAGTTCATCCGCCGCTCGAGTGCTGCGACCGAGGCGTAATGGCCCATTCTCGCTCGTTCCCGACGCGCATGGCTGCGTTGCTCCTCCTCAAAATAGTCCCCGCTATTCCTCGTCGTCGCGCCTTGCTCTGCGCGCCGGGCCCTTCGCGATAATGGGCCATTACACCTCGGTCGCAGCACTAGCGGTCCTGCACCTGCACCGTGAGCTCGGTCGCGAGCTCTGCGATGCGCAGCGCGCTGACCTGCGCCTCGAGGACGCGGCCGTGCGAGCGGTCGCAGACCAGCGCGGCGGCGCCGTAGTACTCGCACCGAAAGCCGTCGACCCGCGCGAGCCGCTCGAGCTCGGGTAGCGAGAGGCCCGTGCTGTAGCGGATCAGCGTGTAGTCGTTCTGCCGGCCCCGACCGCGCGCGACGTCGTAGAGCGGTGCGCTGCGCGGGGCCCAAAGCTTGAACTGTTTGGCGATACCGGAGACCTTGAACGTATAGGCCCACGACTGGCGCGGCACGTCGATGGGTTCCCAGGCATAGAACCGGGCCGAGGCCCACGCCAGCGCCACCAACAACACTCCGGCGCTGGTGGCCACCGTCGACCTGATGACTGCCCTCATGCGGCTGTTGTAGCCGGAGTCATCTTTGGGGCAAGCGAATCAGCTGGCCGTTGCAGCGGTCGGCGGCGGCGTGAAGAGCATGCGAAGGCTGCAGTGCGCCCGCTCGATCGCAGCGCCAGGCTCGGCCAGGTAACCGACGACTCCGTCGCCATCGCGCGTGGCGAAGGCCCGCAGCACGCACTGAAGCTGCTGTCCCGCGAATGCGGGCTTGCGGTAGTGCACCTCGACGCCGCGCGCCAGCACGTGGAGCGGCCGTCCCAGGCTGGCGAGCCTGCGCAGCGCCGCGTCCTCGAACAGCTTGATGTACGCGAGCGAATTCACGTGCTGGTTGCCGTCGGTATGCGTCAGGCCGAATGCCCAGGGCATGACGTCGCTCGTGAATGCATCCTCGAGCGCGCGCGCTCGGTCGGGCAGCTGTACTGTCTGTTCGAAGCTCGGGCGCTGGTAGCGCTGGCTCGGCAGCTCGGGGTAGCCCGGCACGGCGAAGGCGAGCACCTTGCGCTCGGCGCGAGGCGCGTGCGGGCGCGTGAAGACGTGCTCGCCGAACACGCGGCCGACGCGCACTGGCTTCGCGACCTCGTCGCGCACCCCAAGGGCACTTCCTCGGCTGCGCACCCCAGGGGTGCTTGCCTCGGGGCGTCGCTTGCGTTTCCCGAGCGCCCAGACGTCGGCGTGCGCGTTCAAGAAGATCGCGCTCACGTGCTCGGCAGCATCGCGCTCGTGCGCGAGCGTGAGCCCACCGCGGCCTTCGAGCGAGCCCATCAAGCGCGCAGCCACGGGCTCGATCTCGATCGACAGCCGACTCAAGATCGGCTGCACGCCCTGGCGTCCCAGCACCGACAGCGGATGCTCCGCCCACAACTGCCCGAAGCAGGCGCGGCCGAGTGCTTGCGGCAGCGCGGTCAGCTTCACGTGGCCGTCTTGCGTCAGGTCCTCGTAGCGTGTCTCGAAACGTGCGGTCGCGGGCCCCACGGCGTCGGGCGCGCTCTGAACGGTCAACATCGGGCCTGGGTTTAGCGATTCTAGGCCAGGACGCAACCCACGATTGTTGCGCAGCTTACTTCATGGCGTTCGTGATTTGCGCAGCCAGCGCCTTGCCATCGCCGTGATCGAAGCTGACAGGTTTCCAGCCGATCCCGAGCCCGCTGCCGTCGGCATACTTCGGGATGATGTGGAAGTGCACGTGGAACACGGCTTGATGCGCGCTCGCGCCGTTGTTCTGCAGCAGGTTGTAGGCGGTCGCGCCGGTCGCGGCGAGCACCGCGCGACTGATACGCGGCAGGGCACGGCCGATCGCAGCCGCAGCGGTGTCGGACAGCTCATCCAGCGTGACTGCGGGCTCCTTGGGGATCACCAAGGTATGGCCGCGGCTGAGCGGTGCGATATCGAGGAACGCCAGCACCTGTTCATCCTCGTAGACACGGTGGCACGGCAACTCGCCGCGGATAATTTTGCCGAAGATGGTGTCTGCCATGGCCGGCAGCGTAGCAAAGAACCTAGCTGGTGACGTGCTGCGATGCATACTCGAAAGACGCTCGAAATGAGCCCTCGCTAGTTTGTTCGACGGAGGTGCACGGTGGACGCTGCCTTGCAGGCCGACGTCAAGTTGCTCGCCGATCTACTGAACGAGATCTTGCGCACGCAGCAGGATCCGCGCCTGCCGGCGCTGCTCGAGGAAGTGGTGTCGTACGCGACGCGGGCGCGTTCTGGTAGCGCGGAAGATGCCGAGGCGCTGCGCGGCCTGTTGGCATCGCTCGACGCCGACCAGGCGTTGCCGCTGTGCCGCGCATTCGCGCACTTCCTCGCGCTGGCCAATATCGCCGAGCAGCACAACCGCGTGCGCACGTACCGCGCGCGCCAGGCCGAGCCCGGCAGCGTCTCGGCCAGCATGCGCGAGCTGCGCAGCTTCGTGGAGCGCGGCGTACCCGCCAGCCAGGTCCTCGAAGCCATCTCGAACCTGCGCGTGGAGTTGGTGCTGACTGCCCACCCCACGCAGACGCTCCGCCGCACGTTGCTGCAGAAGCACCGGCGCATCGCCGCCGCGCTGGCTCGCGGCGAGAGCGCGGATCTCTTGCCCGCCGAGCGCGAAGAGACTCTGGAGAGCCTGCGCCGCGAGATCACCGCGCTGTGGGAGACCGACGAGCTGCGGCGCAAGCGTCCGACGCCGGTGGAAGAGGCCCGCGCCGGACTGGTGCTGTTCGACCAGATCCTGTGGGACGCGGTGGCCGGGTATCTGCGCCGCTTCGATCAAGCGATGCGCGAGGTCACGGGCAGCGGCCTGCCGCTCGAGGTCGCGCCGCTGCGCTTCGGTTCCTGGATGGGCGGCGACCGCGACGGCAACCCCAACGTCACCGCCAAGGTGACCGAGCAAGTGTGTCTTTTGTCGCGCTGGGAAGCCGCCGAGCTCTACTACCACGAGCTCGAGCTGCTGCACGACGAGCTCTCGCTGTCGCGCTGCAGCCCACAGCTGCAAGAGCGCGCGGGCGACACCGCCGAGCCTTACCGTGCCGTGATCAAGGAAGCGATGACGCGGCTCGGCGCCACGCAGCGCTTCTGCGAGGCTGAGTTGATCAAGGCGCGCGGCGACGCCCCGAGCGATGGCCGCCAGCTGATCAGCTCGGAGCGGCCGCAGCGCGTGGTGCTCGAGGCGAAGCCGTACGATCGCGTGTCGGAGTTGTTCGACGCGCTGTCGCTTTGCTATTACTCGCTGATCCAGGTCGGAGCACACAGCGTGGCCGACGGGCGCTTGCTGGACGTGTTGCGCAGGGTGAGCGTGTTCGGCCTGTCGCTCACGCGCCTCGACATCCGCCAGGAGTCCTCGGTGCACGCGCGGGCCATCGACGCCATCACGCAAGCGCTCGACCTCGGCAGCTACCTCGAGTGGCCGGAGGCCCAGCGCATCGAGTTTTTGGTGCGCGAGCTCAAGTCCAAGCGCCCGCTGTTGCCGCGCGAGCTGCCGGACGATCCGCTGCTGACCGAGGTGCTGGCGACGCTGGCGGTGTGTGCCAAGGGGCCGGCCGAGTGCTTTGGCGCCTACGTGATCTCGATGGCCACGCGTGCCTCGGACGTGCTCGCGGTGTACCTGTTGCAGCGCGAGGCGGGGGTCAAGCCGTACCTGCGCGTCGTGCCGTTGTTCGAGACGCTGGCCGATCTGGAGAACGCGGGCGCGGTGCTCGAGAGCTTGCTCGAGATCCCGGCGTACCGCGAGCTGATCCGCGGCGAGCAAGAGGTGATGATCGGCTACTCGGACTCGACCAAGGACGCGGGCCGTGTGGCGTCGGCCTGGTCGCTGTTCACGGCGCAGGAAGACGTGGTGACGGCCTGCCGCGCGCACGACATCAAGCTCACGCTGTTCCACGGCCGCGGCGGCACGATCGGTCGCGGCGGTGGCCCGATCTACCTCGCGATCCTGTCGCAGCCGCCCGGCTCGGTGGACTCGCGCCTGCGCGTGACCATCCAGGGCGAGACGATGGAGACGCTGTTCGGTCTGCCCGACGTGGCGGTCGAGAGCTTCGAGCTGTACGTGAACGCCACGCTCGAGGCCACCCTGCAGCCGCCAGCTGCGCCCACGCCCGATCAGCGCACGTTGATGCAGCGCCTCGGGCGGCTGTCCACGGGCGCATACCGGCGCGTGGTGCAGGGTCCGGACTTCATGCGCTACTTCACGCTGGCCACGCCGATCGGCGAGCTCGGCAGGTTGAACATCGGCAGCCGTCCGGCGCGCCGCAACAACGGCACGGTCGATCTGGGCAGCCTGCGCGCGATCCCCTGGATCTTCGCCTGGACCCAGACGCGCCTGCACCTGCCGGCGTGGCTGGGCGCGGGCGAGGCGTTGATGGTGTTGTTCGAGGAGGGCGCCGAGTCGCAGCTGCGCGCGCTGGCGCGCGACTGGCCGTTCTTCCGCTCGCTGCTGGATCTGCTGGAGATGGTGCTGGCGAAGGCAGACCCAGACATCGCGGCGTACTACGATCGCGTGTTGGTCTCGGATGATCTGCGACCGCTCGGGCAGGAGCTGCGCGCGAGTTGCCGCAGCACGATCGCCTCGATCTTGCGGGCCAAGGCACAGACCGAGTTGCTCGGAGGCGATCCCGAGCTGCAGCGTACGATCGAGCTGCGCAACCCGTACGTGGATCCGTTGAACGTGCTGCAAGCCGAGCTGCTGCGCCGTGCGCGCGCGACCGACGATCCGCGCCTGTGGGACGCGCTGTTGGTCACCGTGAACGGTATCGCCGCCGGCATGCGCAACACGGGTTAGTCGCAGAGCATCGCCGAGGGCTCGGGGCCTTCGCCGATGCGGATCCAGCGCTCGAGGTCGACCGATCGGTCTTCGCGATCGGTGAGGGTGGCCGCGATGTGGGCGCGCTCGCCCTCGTGGCACGGTGCGAGCAGGATTTGCGCGGGCCAGCCGGCGTAGTCGTGCGTGTCTTTGCCGCTCGGCTCGAAGTTGACTCGACCTTCGCGGCGTAGCGTGAGCTTCGGGCGATCTTCGATCGTGGTCTCGACGCTGACCAGGACGCGCTCGGGATCGATGCCGCGCGCGCGGAAGCTGATGAAGACGTGGTGTCCGCCCTGGGAGCCGGCGGCGTAGGGCAGGGTGTCGTCCTCGGCGAGGGGCGCGAATTCGATCTCGCCCTGGCCGAGCTCGGCTTCGATGCTGCCGCTGTCGGCTTCGCTGGAACAGGCGAGCAGACCGGCGAGCAACAGGGCTGCGCAGCTACGAGCGGCGGACACGACGGCGGCGCACGAAGGTCAGCAGCGTGAGCGCGAGGATGAAGCCGCAAGCGCTCGCGCCGCGTCTGCCACCGACGGCGGCGACACCGCAGCCGTCGTCTTCCTCGTCGTCTCCAATCGCCGCCTCTGGCAGCGCTCCGTCGTGCGAGCCGAGGTCGTCCATGCTCGGCTGGATGACCGGGAGCTTGGAGCTCGCCATCTTGCGGCCGCCGGGCAGCGCGGCCGGCAGGTCGGGTAGGCGCTGTTGGTAGAACGGGGCGGGCACCGTGATCATCGGCTTCCTGCACGAGGTGCTGCGCGCTCCGGCGGAGTCGAAGCTGCCGATCGCGACGAACCCCTCGTCGCACATGCAGGTCGGCGTCATGTTCACGGCCACGCACGCGCCGTTTTCGCCGCAGTCGAAGTTCAGGCACGGATCGCCCATCTTCGAGCCGTCCGGCATCGTGTCGCCGGGGTTGACGAACGACATGCGTGCGTCCTGGCAGACCACCGTCGCGGCGGGGCCGCCGGAAGCTTGCAGGCTCACGCTCGCGGGATCGAGCGTGGTGCGCGCGGTAGCACCCGGCAGGCAGCCGCAGCCCGCGACCGCCTGACTCGCCTGCGTCGCGCCCGCGGGCATTACCGGCCGGCAGATGCCGCCCGCGCCGCAGCTCGCGAACAAACACGGGTCGGGCGGGACGTTGATGTCCATGCACAGGTCCTGGTTGTCGGCGAAGCGCGGCAGCATGTGGACCCTGGACACGTCGCCCGTCGCGACCTTGTGGAAGATCGGATCGCTGGTCATCTCCTCGGCGGACAGCCGCGCGTACAGGCGCGACACGTAGGTCGAGTCGCCGATCAGCGAGCTCAGCATCGCGCCAGCGGCCATGTCTTCGGGCGTGCGGAAGCCCGAGCTCGTGATCGACGCCTTCAGCGAGGCACTGCTTCCGGCCAGCTCGGTCACCCAGCCGCGACCTCCGGCCTCGTCGATGCCGCGCGCGACCAGCGCGGCCCAGTTGGTCTTGATCGGATAGCTCCGGGCGTTCCACGAGATCTTCTTGTCGTCGATCTTCACGTCGGGCCAGTTTGCGCCGTTCCAGCGCTCATTGCCGAAGACGAATACGAGCACGCTCATCTCGGGCTCTGCGGCCAGCGCGGTCATGCGCAGCGGGATCGACGGCGAGTTGCCGGGCAGATCGAAGCGGAACGGTTGAATGTCGCTGACGTCCTTCATCTTCTGCAGCTTGAGCGCGATGAACTTCATGCCCTCCGCGGTATAGATACGGATGTACGGCAGCATGATCTCGGTCACGTTGAAGCTGTTCTGTCGCAGCCAGTCGTAGAGCGCCATCGGATCCTTGGACTCGATCGCGGCCACGTCGTACGGCCCGACCTCGGCGCGAAAGTGCACCGTCACGCCGCTCGCGTCGTCGGCCTGGGGAACGGCTGACCCCGCCGCGGCACGCGCGCCACCGAAGCTGTCCAAACCGGTGGAGCACGACTCCGGCATCTGGAACTGCGGCCCGGTGTTCGCATCCAGCGCGGTCAACGCGCGTTGCGGAAACACTGCCAGGCTCTTCACGTCCGGGATCTCGCCCAACGGCAGCACCCAGGCGAAGTCCGCAGCCGCGCCGGTGTAGGCGATCTGCGTGACCATGGTCACCGAGTTCTCGTTGACCTTGAACACGATGCGCTCGGCCGTCTGATCGACCGGCTGAAACCCGCAGAAGAAGCCGCCGCAGGCTTCCGCCGCCCTCGGCTGCGGGATCAGGACTGCCAGGAACGCCAGTAACGCCCACCAACGCGCGCTGAGCATGGTGCCCTCCACGTCGGCTGACGATCGCACGAAACAGCGGGGCGCAGGAGGTATACAGATGTGGTCAACGCCAGGGGACCCGGCGGCGCTTGAGCTCGACCACCTCGCGCATACCCGCAGAACGCAAGCGAGCTTCGCCGATCAGCCCGTGATCCGGCGAGAGCGGACACGCGGGATCCGTCGCTGCGGCCTTGCCGGTCAGCGCGAACGCCTGGCACCTGCAGCCCCCGAAGTCTTGCGTCCGCCGCTCGCAGCTGCGGCAGGGCTCGGGCATCCAGGCTTCACCGCGGAACGCATTGAGCGCCTCCGAGTGCGTCCAGATCTCTCGCAGCGGCCGCTGCCCCGCGCGCTCCCAGGTCAAGCCCGGCAGCGTGTGGGCCTGATGGCAAGGCAGGATCATGCCGTCCGGGCTGACCACGATGTAGCGGCGCGCCCAGCCCTGCATGCACGGCCGAACCACGTCCGCCTGATAGTCCGGCAGCACGAACAGGATCTCGAGCTTGCCGCGATGCTGGTCGCGCGCGCTGGCCGCGGCCTCGCGCGCGGCCTCGATCTGCGCCGCGCTGGGCAACAACGCCAGGCGGTTTTCGAGCGCCCAGCCGAGGTACTGCGTGTTGGCGAGCTCGAGCCGCTCGGCGCCGAGCTCGAGCGCGAGGTCGACCAGCTGCGGCACCTGCTCGATGTTCTCGCGGTGCAGCACCACGTTCAGCGTCAGCGGCAGGCCGAGCTCGCGCACCCAGCGCGCGGCGTTCAGCTTGGCCGGCAGCCAGGAGCGGCCGGCGATGCGCAGCGCATCGGCATCGCGCAGGCCCTGCACGGAGATCTGGACGTGGTCCAGCCCGCGCTGCGCGAGCGTCTCGAGCCGCTCGCGAGCCAGCGGCGTGGCGCTGGTGATCAAGCTCGTGTAGAGGCCGATCGCCCGCGCGCTGCTGACCAGTTCTTCGAGGTCACGCCGCAGCAGCGGCTCGCCGCCGGTCAAGTGCAGCTGCACCACGCCCAGCGCTTCGGCCTCCGCGAACAGCTGTTGCCAGGCTGTCGTGTCGAGCTCGTTGCGCGCGCCGGGGTAGTGCACGGGGTTGCTGCAATAGGCACAGCGCAGCGGACAGCGGTACGTGAGCTCGGCGACGAGCGTGTACGGCCGTGGAGCTTTCGGCGCTTCAGTCATGGTCCAGGCGGATCAGCGCGCGCTCGAGCAGCGCGCCCAGGAAGCTTTGCACGTCCGCCTCGACTTGGCCCGGATCGCCGCCTGTGGCTGCAGTCAGCCGCTCGACGATGGTCTGAATGCTGTTTTCGCCCGTGCACAGCTCTAGGATGCTCGCCGCGCTCGGGTTCAACTCCATGCCCCGGTCGGGGTAGACCAGCATGTGGCGTTGGCTGTGGCGATCGAAGCGCAGCCGCACCTTGCTGGCGAGGCGTGGCTTTTTCGCCTTGTCGATCATGGCCGCATCAGCTCGGGCGCGTGCGCCAGCGTGACACAGTCCAGAAGGCCCCACAGGATCTCGGTCTTGCGGATCAGCGCGGCCACGCAGGCCGCTTGCTGCTCGCGGCTCGCGGCGTGCTCGACCACGTAGGCGATCGCTTCCTCGGAGTCGGTGCGGGCGCGCGGCACGCGCGAGCGGAAGTACGCCAGCAGCTCGGGCTGCACCCAGGGGTAGTGCTGCTCCCAGGCGGCGATGCGCTTCGACATCAGGTCCGGCGCGAAGAACTCGGTGAGCGAGGAGGCCACCGCCTCCAGCAGGCTGCGCTCGCGCACGAGCTGCACGTAGGCGTCGCAGGCGAAGCGCACGCCGGGCAACACCCCGCGCAGGCTATTGACCTCGTCGGGATCCAGGCCCACGCCGGTGGCCAGCCGCAGCCAGAGCGCGAGCCCGCCCTCACCGGGCCGCTCGCCGTCGTGGTCGTGAATGCGGCGGATCCAGCGCCTGCGGAACTCCGGGTCCTCGGACTTGGCCAGGATCAGCGCGTCTTTGATCGGGATGCGTGTCTGGTAGTAGAAACGGTTGCGCACCCAGGCCTGCAGCTGCTCGCGGCTGAGCTTGCCGGCGTGCATCGCCACGTGGAACGGGTGGTGATCGTGGTAGCGCCGAGCGCCCTCGGCCCGCAGCTGCTCGATGAAGTCTTCCCGCGAGAGGGGCGCGCTCACAGCGTGAACTCCAGTCCGTCGTGGGCCAGCTCGATGCCCGCCGCCGTTAGCTGCGCGGCTTGGCTGCCGTTGCTGCGCAGCACCGGGTTGGTGTTGTTGATATGGATGTAGATCTTGCGCGGCGCGAGAAGGCCCTGCAGGAACTGCAGGCTGCCGTGCTCGCCGCCGATCGGCCAGTGCGCCATGTCCTCGGCGCGCTTCTCGCCGAGCCCCAGCCGCGGCAGCTCGTCGCTGGACCAGAACGTCCCGTCCAGGAACAGACAGTCGACCGCCGCACCTGCAGCTGTGAGCGGCGGGCAGGGGGCCGCGACCGCGGGGAAGTAGCCGAGCGTGCGGCCGCGCGCGGGCTCGCGGATCAACAGGCCGATGTTGTCTTCGGCGCTGGGCTGGCTGGTCTTCTCGAGGTGGATCGGCAGCTTGCCCGGCACTGGCACGGCCTCGATCGTCAGACCGCTCGGGCTGCCGTCGGCGCGCGTCAGGGGCCGCGGCTGGGCCAACTCGAGCGGCTCGAAGCGCAGCTGCCCCGCGAAGCGCTGCAGCGTGCGGTGCAGCACGTTGCCCTCGCGGAAGCCTCGCTCCACGCTGGCCGTCGCGTACAAGCCGAGCGGATACGACTCGCGCAGCGACAGCAGGCCCAGGCAGTGATCGAGGTCGCCGTTGGTCAACACGATGCCGGCGATCGGGCTGTGGCGCGGCGCGCGCGGATGGAGCGCCGGGAAGCTCTCGATCTGCGCGCGCACCTCGGGCGAGGCGTTGAGCAAGAACCAGCTCTCGCCGTCGGCGCTGACCGCCACGGACTCCTGCGTGCGTGCGACCACGTCGCGCGCGCCGCTACGGGCCGCGCGACAGTTCTCGCAACCGCAGTTCCACTGTGGAAACCCTCCACCGGCCGCAGACCCGAGCACGCGCACATGCATGGCGGACGATCCGAGCCGACCAGAGCTACTTCAGCGCTCTTCGTTCTCGACGAAGTCTGGGAGGTGGTCCGGACCGTTCGGGCCGTCGCCGTAGTCCCCCTGGTAGCCGCCGATCTCGGCGCTCATATCGATTTCGACGAATGAAGGTGTCTCCCAGGAGTTCATGACTGGTTCCTAGCACTTCGAATGCGCCGCGTAAACTCACTGTGGCGCAGGGGCCGCCGGGCCGGACGCCCGCCGGGTGCCGGGCGGTGCGAGGGCCGCGTAGTCCACGGACGTGCGCTCCACCGAGATCTCCCAGAGCTTTCGCATGGCCTCCGGGTCGTACGCGCCGCGCATGGCCCGCTGCTTTTCCGGAAATCCAGCGCGTCCAAACAAGCCCGAAGGCCCGATGAAGTCGCCCGACTGCGCGTCCGGAGACACAGCGGCGTACAGCGTCGGCATGGCCCCGGATTCGGCTGATTGTGCGATCAGCGAGTTCCCGAGCTCCATGATCTTGCGCGTGAAGCGAGAACCGTCCTGGTCCGCCGCCACGTACTGCAGGTTGGTCGCAGCGTAGCCGGGGTGACACGCCACCGCGCGCGCGTCGAGCCGCAGCTGGGAGAGGCGCCGGCCGAGCTCGAACGTGAACAGCAGGTTCGCCAGCTTGCTCTGCCCGTACGCGGGCCAGCGCTTGTACGTGCGAGCGCCGTCGAGATCGTCCCAGTTCATGCGGCCGATCTTGTGCGCCTGGCTGGACACGTTGACGATGCGCGCGCCCGGCGTGGCGAGCAGGCGATCGAGCAACAGTCCCGTCAACGCGAAGTGCCCGAGGTGGTTCACGCCGAACTGCGTCTCGAAGCCGTCGGCGGTCAGCTGGCGCGAGATCGCCATCACGCCCGCGTTGTTGATCAATGCGTGCAGCTTGCTCTCGCGCGCGCGGATCAGCGCGGCGAAGTCGCGCACCGAGGCCAGATCCGCGAGATCGAGCTCGAGCACTTCGACGTTCGCGTTCGGAGACTCGGCCAGGATCGTGTTGCGCGCGGCGCTGCCTTTGTCCGTGTTGCGGCAGGCCAACAGCACCTGTCCGCCGGCCCGCGCCAGCGCGCGCGCTGCCTCGTAGCCGATGCCGCTGTTGGCACCGGTGATCAAGAACGTCTTGCCCGTGAGATCGGGCAACGGAAATGTGGTGGTGGCTGCGGACATAGAGGTTCGCGATTCTGGATTGCGAACGGGTCCCCGTGCAACCCAGCTGCTACGCTCCCGCCGTGCGAGCGCTTCTGTTTTGGGCTTTGGTTTGCTCTGCGTGTTCGTCGTCTCCCGACATGCTGCCGCCCGGCGCGGGTTCGGGTGGGAGTGCGGCCGGGGGTTCCGGTGGCGGCGGCATGCCCGCGTCGCCGGAGTGCACGAGCTGCGGTGCGTGTCCCGAGGCACTGCCGGTGTTGAGTGCGGTCCATCAGCCGGGACCGATCGACTATCCCAATCCTCCACCGGTGGGCGGTGATCACGATGCGTGCTGGGCGCGCTGGGGCCTGCACGAAGAAGCCGTGCCGGCGCGGAACTGGGTGCACAACCTCGAGCACGGTGGCGTCGTGTTCCTACATCACTGTCCATCCGGCTGTCCCGATGAGATCAGGGCGCTCTCGGCGCTCTCGCAAGCCAACCTGCGAACGCTGGTGACGCCCTACGCAGAGCTGAATGTGCGCTTTGCAGTGGTAGCGTGGGGCGTGCGACTGCAGAGCGATTGCTTCGATCAGCGCGCCTTCCAAGCTTTCTATGACGCGCACTTCAATCACGGACTGGAATCGATCGCGAGCGAGCCACCTGCCAGTTGTCAGTAGTGGTGGACTACACCGGCACACACCATTTGTCGTGTATGATCCTCAGGTCCAATGACGGTTGCCGGGGAAGAGCGACAAGTCGATCCGATGATAGGCCGCGTGGTCGACGGCCGCTTCGAGCTGCAGCGGTTCTTGGGTTCAGGTGCGGTCGGTTCGGTGTATCGCGCCAAAGATCGCACGACGGGACAACCCGCCGCGTTGAAGATCTGGACCACTTCGGTGCAAGACGAGCAGACGCTGGGGCGTTTTCGTCGCGAAGCGGCGGCGCTGACCACGTTGCGTCACCCTAACATCGTGGGCGTGTTCGGCTGGGGCGTGATCGACGATCTGCCGTACGTCGCGATGGAGTTCCTCGAGGGCGACACGCTCGAGAGCCTGTTGTCCAACCAGAAGGCGCTCGATACCGACCTCGCATTCGACGTGGCCACGCAGATGCTGAGCGCGTTGTCTTACGCACACGGCCTGGGCGTGGTGCACCGCGACTTGAAGCCCGACAACGTGCTGGTGTCGCACCCGATCCACGATCGCGAGCGCGCGGAGCGCGTGTCGCTGCGGCTGGTCGGGCCGACGCGCGTCGTCAAGCTGCTCGACTACGGCCTGGCGAAGTTCCTGTCGCCCGAGGCCGATCCGGTGAAGGGCGCGCTGACCATGATGGGCATGGTGATGGGCACGCCGCTGTACATGGCGCCCGAGCAAGCGGCCGGCCGAATCATCGACGCGCGCGTGGACGTGTACGCCGCGGGCTGCGTGCTGTTCGAGATGCTGAGCGGGCAACCGCCGTACCTTGGCGAGAGCAACAGCGAGATCCTGCGCCAGCACATGCTGACGCCGATCCCCAAGCTCTCCGACTACCGCAAGGACGTGGTGGTGCTGCCCGCGCTGGAAGAGTTCTTCGAGCGCGCGCTCGCCAAGCTGCCCTCTCAGCGCTTTGCCGACGCGGGCAAGATGCTCGAGGCGCTGAATGCGTTGCCCAAGCCGGCGCTGCGCCGTCCGAGCGACGTGCCCTTGCAGCTGACGGCTGCGAATACCGTGAGCGCGGACCCGGACCCTGTACCTGCCGCGCGCTCCGGACCTTCCGAACGCTTGCAGTTGATAGCAGCACTGGTGACCGGCGTGGTCACCGCACTTGCGCTAGCCTACGCACTACTGCATTGAGTTCAGGTGGTCCATGAGCGAAGCGCTGTTTTGCCCAGGCTATCACGCAGATCGCACCGCGTTTTTCGCAGAGCTCGAGCGCTTCGTCGCGGCCACGGGGCGTAGCGTCCAACACCATCGGCTGAGCGTCGACGCCCAGCAGGACCTGACGGTGAGCATCGCCGAGCTTCCGGCGCGCGAGCGGCCGGACAAGGTCTACGTGGTGTGCTGCGGCATCCACGGCGTGGAAGGCTACGCCGGGTCGGCCATCATGCGCGCGTTGCTCAAGGAGCACCTGGCCAAGCTCGATCCGGCGACCACCGGCATCTTGCTGGTGCACGCGCTCAATCCGTACGGCTTTCACCACTACATCCGCGTCAATCAGAACAACGTCGACTTGAACCGCAACTGCGCGGCGCACGGCGAGGCTCTGTTCGGCTCGAACAACACCGAGTTCGAGGCGCTGCGCGGGCTGCTGGGCCCCTCGCGCCCCTGCAGCCTGGCGCTCAAGCAGCGGCTGCGCTTCTACCTCGGCATCGGGCAGGCGCTGGCGACGTCGGGCACCCAGACGATGCGCCAGGCCACGCTTGCAGGGCAGTACGTCGATCCGCGCGGCGTGTTCTACGGCGGTGCGCACGTCGAGCCCGAGATCGCATTCTTCCAGGAGATCTACGCGCGCATCGCGCACACCTACGGCGAGGTCCTGTTGACCGACCTGCACACCGGCTACGGCGTGCGCGGTCAGGCCTACCCGCTGTTCGGTCGCGCAGACTCCGAGGCGTTTCGCCACTACGTCGAGGGCGGGGTCAAAGACGGCAGCACGGACAAGACGTACACCGTCAGCGGCGATCTGGTCGGCTACTGCTACAAGACCAGCAAGCGCCTGCGGCCCGCCGGCATCTTCAACGGCGTGGTGATCGAGATCGGCACGCACGGCCTGTCGATGCGCGATCAGCTGGCCGATCTGCAGATCGTGATCAGCGAGAACCAATTGCGGCACTACGGTGCGGTGGACGACGCCACGGCCGAGGCGGTGCGCGCGAATTTCCGCGAGCTGTTCAGCCCCCAACCCGCCAGCTGGCGGCGCAAGGCGGTCGAGGTCGGGGTCGAGACCTCTGTGCGCTTGCTCTCCGAGCGCGCTTTCCTTTAGCGGCGCGGTCCTGCCAGCTAACAGGGAGGCGAGAGGCCCGATTGCTGGTTCTGGTTCCTAGTTCATGTTCCCAGTTGCTAGTTTTCTTGCCTCGGCCGGAAGAGAACTAGGAACTGGGAACACGGAACGGAAAGCCCGCGGTGCCACAGCTTCCTCGTTGCCGAATCGCCCGGCCCAGCGCTAAGACTTGCGCGTGCTCTACGACTTCGATGAGGCCGACTCCGAGCTCACCTTGTTGCCGATGGCATCGCGGCGCGCGCTCGACGCCGCCGGCATCAAGCTGTCGCTGCAGTGCTACCAGACGCTCGCGCTCGCAGAGCGCCGCGAGCTGCTCCGCTTGGGCGGCGCCGTCCAGGTAGACGCGGGCGATGTGGCGGCCCTGCTGGCCTTTGCGGCCACGGTGCCCACGGCCGTATATCGCGAGCCGCTCGAGTTGCCCGAGGCACTGGCCCGCGAGCTCGGCCTCGACGCTGCGACGTGGCAGCGGCTGAGTCCGCTGGACCGTTACGTGCTGGACAAGCTGCAGCAACGCGGCCGCAGCGAACGGCTGCAGCGCGCGTTCGCGGAGATCTCGGCGCGCGCGAGATAGCTCTGCCGGACGAGATCGCGTACAACGCCGCATGCCGATGGATTCGACAGGGGGGACGCCGTCCGTGGCCACGGCGCGGGCCGAAGAAGTGCGGTGCCGCACGGACTTGCCTGCTGGCTGTGCGGTGGCGGAGCGCGAGATCCCGAGCCCGGGTGGGTCGCTCAGGCTGCGCCAATACCGCGCCCAGGCAGCTGACAGCGGCGACAGTTTCGGCCTGGTGTTCTTCCACGCGGGGGCCTTCGTGACGGGGGGCGTGGAGACCCACGCGGCGTTCTGCGGCCAGCTGAGCCTGGCCAGCGGCTGTGTCGTGGTCTCGTGCGAGTACCGCCTGGCGCCGGAGCACCGCTTTCCACGCGCGCTCGACGATGCGTACTTCGCGGCCTGCTTCGTGCACGAGCACGCCGACGAGCTGGGCATCGATCACCGGCGCCTGGGCATAGGCGGGATCGAGGTCGGGGCCAATCTGGCGACCGGCGTGGCCCGGTTGGCGAAGGAGCGCCGCAACCCCGCGCTCGGGCTACAGGTGCTGCTGTGCCCGGCTCTCGACCTGCGCTCGCCGGCGCGCGACTGGGCCGCCGGCCACTACGCCAGCGAAGCCGAGCGAGCAGACCCGCGCTGTTCGCCGCTGCTGGCCCGCAACTTGATCGGCCTGCCGCCCGCCCTGATCGTGTGCGGCAGCGCGGCAGCCGATGCGGAGCACTACGCGACGCGCCTGCGCGAGGCGCACGTCGAGACCTCGTGGCTGCAGTGCGCCGGCGAGGGCTACGAGTTTCTGGAGGTCCCGAGCGACTCTGAGGGGGGGCGCGAGGCGCTCCGCGTCTGCAGCGCAGCGCTCGCTCGCGTGTTGCAAAAGATCCCGGCTTAGGGAGGTCAGCTCGTCGCGTGTTGGAGCGCACGAACGCGGCGAGGTACCGGTTGAACCTCGCGTGCTTCACCGGCGAACGCAGAGAGCATGAACGGGATCGCGACCAGCGCGACCGGCGCGAGCATCAACACCATCGGCGCCACTGCCAGGACGACGAAGGGAGGCACCATGACCACGGCGATGCTGCCAGACAGCACCTTGAACCAAATCCCCAGAGGTCGCTTCTCTTCCTCGATGCGTGACATGTCCGTTTCTCCTTGGTGAGTTCGACGGTCCTAAGCCACACCCAAGCGGTGACACTCAGAAGGTTTACCGAAGCGGCATCGAGCAACCCTGCCCTGGCGCGGGCGATCAAGCAACCCGGCCCATTCAGGTAGGTAGGATACGGAACTGGGCGAGGTCGCTGCCGCGGGCAGCGTCACCCGGTTCGAGTGGCGCCGCCGCTGATGGCTGCAGGCGCGCAGAGATACAGAGCTCGTTCACCTGCTGAGTCGCCGACTAAACGGCCTACGTCCATGTAACTGCAGTCATAGTCTCGTAACGATCGAACATCGCCATACCTCTAATGTGCGTGCGAGCACTGCGGAGGTTTTGGAATATGCGTCGTTTAGCGAATCTACTCGCGTTGTCGTTCGTCGTGGTGCTGCACGCCGCCGGATGTTCGGAAGAACCCGCAGCGCCCATCGAAATGCCGCCCGCGATGGGCACGCAGTGCGTTCCCGGGAGCGTCGGGTGCCCTGGAACTTCGACGCCCGCGACGAGCACTCCTGCTGCCACCGCGGGTGGACCGAGCCACGGTGCAGCCGGTGGTCCCGTGACGCGTCCAATGACGATGACCGCGGGCATGGCAGCACCGATGGTCGCCGCCGGCAATGCAGCGCCTCCGCCGATGAACGAGGGCGTGGAAGGCGTGCCGTGCGAGGTCGCGAAGGTGGTCAGCGATCGCTGCACGCTGTGTCACGCGACCAAGCCGCAGGGCGGCGCGCCGATGCCGCTGATGACGCTGAAGGACTTCCAGGCCATGTCGAAGACGCTGCCGACGATGACCGTCGCGCAGCTCATCCCGACGCGCGTCAACGCCACCGAGCAAGCGCGGCTGATGCCGCCAGTTGGGTCCACCATGCCGCTGATGGCTGCCGACAAGATGATGCTGTCCAACTGGGCGAGCTCGGGAGCGAAGGGCGTCACGACGAACGCCTGTGCGATCACCGAGCCCAGCGGCGACATCACCAAGCCCGCGACCATGGGCGGGATGGGCGGCGCGTCGCTCGAGCCGATCGAGTACAACGATCCGGAGATGAAGTGCTACAAGTTCCTGTTGCACGCGCAGGGCAACAATGACATGCCGTACTCGCACGGTCCCGGCGAGGAGTACGTCAACTTCACGTTCAAGGCGCCCTGGACCACGACGGTCTACACGCGCGCGCACAAGATCGTGCTGGGTGACGCACCGATCCTGCATCACTGGCTGCTCTACATCGACCCGCAGCCCGGTCCGGACGGTGGCATCTCGGGCAACAGCCGCGGGATCCATCCCTCGAGCAACCTGCTGCATGCCTGGGCGCCGGGTGCGTCGCCGCTGTACTTCGATCCGGACGTCGGCATGAAGCTCGACCCGAGCGTCGGGCTCACGCTCGAGGCGCACATCAACAACGGCACGGGCAAGACCGGCCAGGACCACAACGGCGCCGAGATCTGCGTCACCACGAAAGTGCCGGCGCACGTGGTCGACATGACGTGGACCGGGACGGAGAGCATCACCGGCACGTCGGCGCAGGGCACGTGCACGCCGCGCAGCCAGATGCCGATCCACATCATCGCGGCGCAGCCCCACATGCACAAGAAGGGCACGCACATGAAGGTCGTCATCAACCGTGCGGGCGGCATGAAGGAAGTCATGCACGACGACGACTTCAGCTTCGACAATCAGAAGTACTACATCAAAGACATCGTGCTCATGCCGGGTGACACGTTCACCACCAGCTGCACGTACAGCGCACCGTCCACGTTCGGCCAGTACACGAACAACGAGATGTGCTACTTCTTCCCCATCGCCTGGCCCGCCGGCGCGATGGCGAGCGGCGCGGGCATCCATGGCCCGACGACTTGCCTCAGGTGACGCGCGCCGCTTTGAGCTGCATGCATGTAGGTCCGAGTCGCTACCCAAGCGATTCAGTCACTTGGCCGGTTGGTTTGCGCGAGACTGTCGGTGCGTGAGATCATGAGTATTTGGTCGTCACGTACCGTTGATGTCCCGATCCATCTACTCGAAACTCATAGCGCTGGTAGCAATCACACTCTGGAGCTGCCAGCAAACGCCCGAGTTGGCTGGAAGTCCGCTCGACGCGAGCGCCGAGACTGATGGCGGAGGTCGCGGGGATGCCGAGCCTGCCGCCGACAGCGGTGAGATCGCGCCGAGCGCAGGCCGTGGGGAAGCCGGGCGCGGCGAGGCTGGCAGCGGCGAGGCGGGCCGAGGCGAAGCAATTGGTGGCGCGGGCGCAGGTGGGATGGGAGTTTCTGATGCAGCCGGCAGCGGCGGAGCCGGCGGCGCGAGCG
>DATEOF010000173.1:0-53649 GCA_035274465.1 Polyangiales bacterium | reverse complement strand
GTCGCCGCCGCTGGATCCACCTTTACCTGCGGTGCTGCCGCCCGAGCCGCCTTTGCCGGCTTCGGAACCGCCTTTGCCGCCGCCGCTCTGAGCGGCGTCCTGCGTCGAGGCGTCTTCGTCGCCGGTGACCGCACCATCGGTTTGAGATTCATCATCGCCGCACCCCACCAGGCACGCGACACAGAGCAGAACTAACCAGGAGATTTGTTTCACTAGGGTTCTCCGCGTTCTGGTGTTAGTTCCAGAAGGTGTGTGAAGCGGCTCAACCACCCAGCACCCCGGAGTGCGCGAGGTGCGCGCATAACGCTCCACGAAGGGAAGCGAGCCGCCGCTCAGAGCTGCAGTCAAACAGTTTGATGTTCCAAGGATCGGACCGCGTTGCACTTCGCAGCGGCTTCGCGCCCGAGCAATTCAGCCTGTAATTTCAGTGACTTGCACGCGACGGTTGAGGTATCTGGCCAGCTCGGGGCATTCTCCCGCACCATGCCTCGGAAGAAGACACCGAACGGGATCGCCAAACTCCCGGATAGCTTCCTGCTCGCGCGCACGCCCGAACAGATCGAAGAAGCAGAGACACACGTGCGCGGGATGCTGAAGTTCCTCGGCGAAGATCCAGAGCGCGAGGGCTTACTCGATACGCCGGCGCGCGTGGTACGCGCCTGGGGCGAACACTTCAGCGGCTACGCACTCGATCCCGGCGAATACCTCGCCAAGACCTTCGAGGAAGTCGAAGGTTATGACGAGTTAGTGCTGGTTAGCGACATCGAGGTCTTTAGCCATTGTGAGCATCACATGGTGCCCTTCGTCGGGAAGGCCCACGTGGCTTATATCCCGAACGGTCGCGTCGTCGGTTTGAGCAAATTGGCGCGGGTGGTCGATGTCTACGCCAAGCGGCTGCAGGTGCAGGAAAAGCTGACCAAGCAGATCGCCGACGCGTTACAAGCGCACCTGGCGCCACAAGGCGTGGCCGTGATCATGCAGTGTCAGCACTTCTGCATGTGCTACCGCGGAGTGAAGAAGCCCGGCTCCTGGACCACCACGAGCAAGCTGCATGGCCTGTTCCTGCTCGACTCCGCGGCCCGCATGGAGCTCCTGACCTTGATCGGGATGAAGCGAGAGATCGGAGCCTAGTGCTCTGATCGAGGGGTTTTGACGCCGCCTCGCTTGTTCCGGCCGCACAGGGCTGCGTTGCTCCTCCTCAAAATAGCCGCCACTATTCCTCGTCGTCGCGCCTTGCCCTGCACGCCCGGCCCTGCGCGATCCGGCATCAAAACCCCTCGATCAGAGCACAGTGAGCCATGAACGTAGCGGCGGTAGACATCGGAACCAATTCCGTGCGCTTGCTCATCACCGACGCGGACGGCCGCGCGCTGGAGCGCCACATGCAGATCACGCGGCTTGGCCAGGGCGTCGACGTGAGCGGCGCCCTGCACCCAGACGCGATCGCGCGCACCCTGGACGTGCTGCGTGAGTACGGCGCGCTGATCGAGCGCCATGACGCGCAGCGAGTGCGAGCCGCCGCGACCAGCGCCGCGCGCGATGCGAGCAACAGTCAGCTGTTCTTCGACGGCGCCGAACGCGCGCTCGGCACGCGGCCCGAATTGCTGTCCGGCGAGACCGAAGCCGAGCTGTCGTTCCGCGGCGCGACCACGGGCGTCAGCCGCAGTGGCGCGCCCTTCTTGGTCGTGGACATCGGCGGTGGATCGACCGAGTTCGTGCTCGGCAGCGAGCGGCCCGAGGCGCTGATCTCCGTCGACATGGGCTGCGTGCGCATGACCGAGCGTCACTTGAAGGATGATCCGGCGACGGCGCAGCAGCTCGAGGCGGTCATGGCGGACGTGCGCGGCAAGCTCGCGGACGTGCGGCGCGCGGTACCCGTCGCGCGTACCCGCACGATGATCGGTTTGGCCGGGACGATCACCGCGCTGGCTGCGCTGGTGCAGGGCTTGAAGCACTACGACGCGGAGCGCACGCACCATGCGCGCTTGACGCGGGCGCAGGTCGAAGATCAATTCGCGAGGCTGTGCGCGCTGGATGTCGCCGGACGGCGCGCGGTGCTGGCGGAGCCGAAGCGCGCGGAGGTGGTCGTCGGGGGGGCTGCCGTGCTGGTGGCGATCCTGCGCGAGTTTGGTCTGCAGGAGCTGCTCGTCAGCGAGACGGATATCCTCGACGGTCTGGCCGCTTCCCTGCGCAGCTAGCAACTCGCCCACGCGCAGCAAAAGCCCCGCCATGCTCCGGGCCAGAGGCTCGCCGCGTAAACGCATTCACCGCATTCGCTGCGGCTCGCGAACAGCCTATCGCAGCGGCCGACAACCGCTGCGATAAGGCAAGTTCAAGGGCAAGGGCTTTCCACCTTTTCTCACCGTTGAACGTGGGCAAGGGTCACGGAAAAGCGCGCACGGGCAAGGGCAGGTTTAAGGGTACGGGTCCACATCAAAGAGCAGCTCGACAGCGCCGCAACCTCGGTCGTCGCGAACGTCGTTGAGGCGACCGCGTGTCCACTGACTTCCGACTTCCGACTCAGGAGCGACGCAACTCGTCGAGCTTGTGCATCAGGTTCATCAACAGCACGCTGATCGGCTTTCCCACGCGATCCTCGCGCGTGATCGGCTCGAACAGCAGCTCGAATGATCCCCCCTGCCACTCGAGCACCGGGACCAGCGCGTCTTCCGCAGACAGCGCCGGCTCACCCACGCGCTCCGCGTCGAACAGGCGCCCTTCCCTCAAGTAGCACCGCACTTCTTCCTCACCCGCGCGCAGCCGCAACACGCCGGTCGCGCGATCCAGCTCGCACAACGTCAACACGCTGACCAGGCTGACGCGCGCCAGATCTCCGGCGAGGTGCTGGCGCCGGGGTTCGACCGATGGGGTGCCGCCGCTGGTGCTGAGCAGTGCGCCGAACGCGTCTTGAATCGAACCGCCCGAGCGGCGCGTGCTCGCAGACGGCAGCTCCACCGGCTCGAAGCTCACGCTGGTGCGGTAGCCCTTGCCCTCGCCCGGTCCGAACGGCCGACTGTCGACCGCGCGACCGTAGAGAGGTATGCGCAAGTCCGGCCCGGGCCCGGGGATGTCGACGCGGATCAGCTCGCCGATCGGCACCAGGAACTCGGTCTCGAGCACGGTGCCCTGCAAGCTCACGCCGTTGACCGTCGCCGGCGCAGGTCCATCCGGACTCTCCATGGTCGCTTGCCAGACGTGATCGAGCTTGGTGTCCTCGGGCTCGTTCTCGCGCGCCAGACAGCGCAAGAACTCGCCGATGGCCCACGAGCGCTCGATGGGGATCGTCTTGACCGCCGTGCCGATCTCGGTGGTCTCCTGGAACATGAACTGAAACGCGACGCCGGTGATCACGTTGCCGCGCCAGAAGTCGTTGACCGTCGACACGCGCGCGATGCGCGCCAGCAGCGTGATCTGCTCGCTACCACGCATCGTGGCCAGACGCAGGCGCTGCACCGAACCGAGCTCGCCGATGTCGCGCGCGATGTCGATGTACAGACCGCCCACGCTGATGTCGCCGTCGGCGATAAAGTAGTCCTCGTCCAGCCCGAGGACCTGGAGCCTGACCTGCGTCTTGAGACGCGGTGCCTTGCGGCGCGTACTGGTGCCCAAACTCACAATTTCATCGTGACAAGACAGCGTGCAAAAGTCGTGGGGTGGTCAACCTGCGACATCGGTGCGGATGTGAGCGGAGGACGCGATCGGCTGTTGGCTGTTGCCCTCGTGCTCCGCGGCGTCCGGCCAGCGACGTGCCTTGCGTGACAGGAGTCGCACCACCCGAAACAAGCAGCGCAACGTGGGTAGTGGCGGATCCAGGATCTCGCGCAACGTGATCTCCGGACTGCGCGCGATCGCGCCCAGCGCCGCAGCGCGCGACGCCGGATCGAGCAAGCGCTGCGCGTTGTACCAGGCACCCGCGCGGCTGATGCGCAGCCCGTAGTTGGTCAGAATCTCGTCGTAGCTCTCGACCAGGTGATCGAGCAGACCGAGCAGCGGATCGTAGCGCCGGCTGAGATCATACTGGATGTCGTCGATCGCCTGCGCCAGTACCTCGCTGACCAAGTTGTAGTCGCTGATGCGCGACTCGCCGCGTGGACCGATCATGCCCACGTCGCACAGTGCGCGCGGCAGATCGTTGACGATGTGGGCCGTCATGCCCAGCACCAGGTCTTCCAGCACGGACGTCCGGCGCTGCTGGCCAGCTCGAAAGACCGTGGACCACGCGCCCGACACCAGCGTGCCGGCATCTTGCTCGCGAAGCGCGCGCAAGTAGTAGTCTGCGAAGGTCACCGCCAGCTGCGCGACCCAGGCGGGATCGCTGAAGCCGGCGCGTGGCACCGATGCTGCCAGCACGCGACTCATGTTGGCGTACGAGCGCGCGAACACGCAGCGCGGGTCGCGCGCCCGTTCGTACTTTGTCGCCTGACGCTCGAGCTCTTCCGCTATCGCGATGATCGAACCCTGGGGCGTCAGGCCGGGCCGAATGCTGCGGAGAGCAACCTTCCTGGTGTCTGCCATGAGAGAATCCTTTGGGTGGGAGGCTCAGAAGCTAAGACACCGCGCGATGCCAGAGGCGACTCCAGCTGTTGATGGTCGAGATCAAGCGTTTGGCCTCCGCCTCGTCGTGGTGCGCGGCTTGCCAGACTGCGCGCAACATCTCCGGCACCACGCGGCGCGCCGGGCAGGCGCTCCAGCCGTCAGACAAGAACGCGATATCCAGGTCTCCTGAAGCAGCATAAGCGCGTGCGACCAGGAACACGATCAGGCTACGTTTGGTCAGCGGGTGATCCAGAAACGGCACGGACACCGGCCCAGAGCAGCCGCGCACCAACGCCGGCGGCGCGTACAAGCACTCGCGCAGGATCTCGTCGGTGGACAGGTTCTGCTTGTCTGCGCGCTGCGCGGCCTTGCGCAGCTTGCGAACCGTGCGCGTCACGTTCTCCATGCCGATCGACGTGGCGTGCACGCAATGCAAGTCGCCCTCTGCCGCCGCCTGCAGCAGCGACTTGGCGCGGGACAGCCGGCCCGTGACCCGATGCTTCCAGGTATGCCAGGGAGCCGCGCTGGCCCACCCTGCGATCATGCGACCCGCCTCGTAGGTGTCGCCGGTGGTCATGAAGCGATTCGAGAACAACCGGCCGCACCAGTGCTGCACGGTCACGCCGATCTCCGGCACGTCCTTGTGCCCGGAGACGTAGGCCGCGATGTCATCGCGATCTTCGCCGGGAGCACCGCGCATGGTTTCGAGCCTCACCTCGAGCTGCTTTTGCTTCTGCGCACGCTCTTCGTCCTCGCGCCGCCGAAACACCGGCAACTCCTTGCCGCCGAAGCTCAAGTCTTCGTGCAGACGCTGCGCGAGGAAGCGATGCAAGAAGCCGTGCGACCCGTCGATCCGACGCGTCACGTTCGGCTGCTCGTTCAGCCACTGGATCTGCTCCGGTTCACTCACAATCAACACATCGATCAAGTCGAACACGCGCAAGCGCAGCGGCTTCATGGTCAGGATGGTGTCAGTCATGGCATCGACTCCGCGAGGAAGTGCAGCGCGCGAATGCCCGGCATGAAGAAGTATGCTCCACCGGCCACGGAGACGAAGCGCGGCAGCCCCGTGCAACGCCGCCGTACCGGATCGCCTGGCACCACGAACTGATTGGCAGCGCCCGAGCCGATGATCGGATCCGCCTGGTCGTACAGGCCGTTGAAACGCGGATCGATCAGCCAGGAGTGCTGCACGAACTCGAACTGCCGCGAGATGTTGGCGTTGAGCGCGATGAACAGCAGCCCGCGATCCGCGTCGTCGCGCGCGCCCTCGGGCAAGGCTGACCCGTACGCGCGGCCGCGCCGGATCAGCCGATGGCGGCGGTTCACCGACAGCGAGTCGTCGCTGCCAGGATGCGGCGCCAGCGCATCTCTCGGATTGGCGCGGCGCACGTGCGCGCCGATCGGACACTTGAGCCCCTCCGGATCGCGATGGTGATAGTCGAACTCGTTTTGCCTGGCCTTGCTGGCGTCGTCGCGGTACGGCGCCTCGATCAACGAGGTGCCACTCGGCCAGCGACCGATCAGCTGCGCCGCCAGCAACTCGCGCGCGTGGGCGTTCAACGTGCCGTCCGGGTTCTTGCTCAACGCGTCCAGCGTGTCGCGAAACGCCGGCACGTCCTGGCGCAGCTGACGAAACACCATGTACGTGCCGTTCTTGCCCAGGTCGCGGCGCGGCGAGCCCTCGACGTCCAGCGGCAACAGCGCGAATGGATCGCAGAAGGACTCGACCAGCGGGCGATCGGTGTACAGGCTGTACTCGTTGGGATAGCCGAGCAGGAACTCTCCGGCCTTGATCGTGTGCAACCTGGAGTCCGCCGGGTGATAGCCCTCGATGGCGGGCTGCGAGATGCCATCGACGAAGCCGAAGTGCTCGCGGTCCGAGAGCTCGGCAGCCTCGAGCGTGTGCACGTCGATCAGATCGCAGTGCAGCCAGTTTTGCGACAGCTCGTTGCGCAAGGCCGAGAGGCGCGCCGGCGTGTCGCCGTAGAGCATGAGCACCGCGTGCACGGCCGCGTTGTTAGGCCCACCCCAGCGCCACTTCTCCGGCGCGCTGTCGCCGATGTCGCCCAGGAACCGGCTGCGGTGGCTCCCGGTGATGCCCGCGATGAACTCGCGCGAGAACGCCTGCAGCGTGTCTTCGGCCAGACCGAGCGCGGCCAAACCCGCGTGCGTGAACGCCACCTGCACCGCCGTTTGCTCGGCGGCAGGCGCGCCGCGCGCGATGCGCGGGATGAGCTGCCGCAGCCATGCGCGGCCCTGCTGCGGATCGCGCAGCTGCAAGAGCACGTGGCGGCAAAACGGCAGCGCCCCGTAGCCGCGCAGGACCAGGCCCTGCACGTCGCCCGCCTCGACGCGCGGCGGCGCGGGCCGCTGGCCGAGCTTCTTCTCCGCGAGCATCTCCACGGCGGGCGCATACGCGCGCTGATGGGCATCCAGCGCGGGATGGGCACCGGGCGCCTGCGCCGCTGCGTATTTCACAACAGTCTCAGCCATCGTTGCGCCTCGCGTTCGGTCATGTGGCCGCGCAACCCCGCCCGCAGCGCGGCGTTGCGCTCGACTTGAACGGCAGTCAGCTCGGGATAGGCCGAGTACCAGATCGGCGTGGGGACCTGGTGGCGGCGCAAGAAGTCCTTGAACTCTTGCTCGCGCTGCGCGCCACCGAACACCAGCCAGTCGGTCTTCGGATAACCGAAGCCGTTGCTGAACACCAGGTTGAGCCCCCACGAGACCAGATCGATGAAGTCGTTGTTGTAGCTCTCGAGGCTGCCGTCGTAGTTGCTCGCGAAGACCACGCGCCGGCCGTGGTCGAGCGGGATCCAGCGCGCGAAGTGGATCGACTTCACCCCCGCCAGCGAGTCGCGGGTGAACAGGTTGCGCGTGCCCCAGCCGATCAGCGGCAACACCAGCTGCAGCACCGTTTGCCGCACCCAGCCCGGTTTCACGAAGCCCGCGGCGGTGAAGCCGTTGTGGGCGGCGAGGTCTTCGAGCTCGGCCAGCGCACGCACGTGCTCAGGCGCGGGCCGGATGTGCTCGGACTGGTCGCTCCGCTCCTGCATGCGCACCAGCGCGAGCAGGCTGAGCAGCGCGGGCACGAGCAGCGGACCGAGCGCCGCAGCTCCGAGCGGCAAGGTCGCGAAGTCCAACGCGCGCTCGGCGCGGAAGCGCAGGCTGGGCGGCTCCGGCGCCTCGGCCGCCCAGCTGCAGTCTGCGTCGCTGCGCACGAACGCCTGGATGCGCTTGCGCAGCTCGAGCGCAGGCAGCTCGCCGAAGCCGCGCTCACCCAGGAACGCCTGGAGCGCCGCTCGCAGCTGCGACTCGCGGCGGATCTGATCCACCGAGCGTCCGGGCCGGTGCACGTAGTTGGCCTTGACCGAGATGCTCTGGTTGCGCAGGAAGGCCGCCCGCTCGGCGCGCCTGGCCGGGCGCGCGGGGTAGCCCTCACACGCGCCGAACAGCGCGTCGAGGCCGCCTCCGGCCACGTCGACCATGGCCTCCAGGTGATCGTCCGCCGAGCCGTCGCAGTCGCTCAAGAGCAGCAGCTGCGGCGGGATCGGCTGGCCTTGCAGGTCGTTACTTGCCGGCAGGAACAGCACGCGGCCGAAGTGGCACCCCGGCAACGCGCCGAAGGGCAGGATGTCATTGTGCGCCGGGCTCTTGCGCAACTCATCGAGGGCGGGCAGCAGCGCGGGCACACCCGCGGGATCGAGCCTGGCCACGACGGTGAGTGCTTCTTGATGCGGCACTGGACCCCTCTCCTGGCGGCGCGGCTACACGGTGAACTGCAGCGTGAAGTAGATCAGGCGCTTCTTCCCGAGGTAGACCAGACCCAGGTACAGGCCCGGGGCCACGCGGCGGATCTCGTCGCGCACGAACTTGGCGAGCAGCGAGCGCTTCGAGTAGTCGAGCACGATGCAGTCCGCGCCGTCGAACCAGCTGCGCCCGGTGTACACGTCGGCCGCGATCGCGTGCATGCCGAGCGGCAGGATGCGGTTCTTGAGCTCGCGGCCGCGGGCGTTGACGACCTTGCCTTGCCAGGCGATGGACTGCACCACGGCCTCGAGCAGCGGCTCCGCCGTGCTACCCGGCCAGAAGATGGCCGTACCGTCTGCCTCACCGTCGGGAATCTGGCCGACCTCGCCGCGGCGGAACAGCTCGTCCACTTGATCCGCAGACAGCTGAGAGATGTGTTGGGCGGTCAGGGTCATCAGCGCTCCTCTCGTTCAGGACAGACGCACGGTGTTCCAGGGCCAGAAGGCGTTCTTGACGTGCGCCAGCGCGGGCGTGAGCGCCGGACAGTGCCGCAAGAGCACGCTGGTCATGGTGTTGTCGCGCACCCACTCCATGCCGACCGGCGAGTAGACTTCCGGCGTGAAGTCGGTGGTGAAGAAGCGATCGGAGTTGAGCCGGCGCGACGCCATCAGGATGAAGATGCGAAACGCGGTATCGCCGAAGGCCATGCCGTCCGGCAGCGGTTCGGCGAGCAGGCCCGGCAGGATGTCGACCCGGTCGACGTCGCCGTAGACGTCGCGCAGCTCGCGCGCCCACTCCGGGTTGTCGGTGAGCTGGTCGAAGCTGCGCGCCTCGGGCAAGTGCAAGAGGCGCCGGAAGGCGTTGTAGCGAGGCAGACCGCGCTCGCGATCGCGCAGCACGTCGACGGTCGCCAGGTCGACGGTGGTGCCGTCGAAGCGCGCCAGCTTGCGCAGGTGGTTCGGGTAGTTGTGCAGGCGCATCGCGCCCGGGTGCGAGACGCCGAAGGAATACAGCAGGTTCTCGAGGCCCAGCTCGTCCATCAGCTTGACGCCGCCCTGGCCGATCAGCTCGGTCAGGCTGCACTGCTTGATCACGCCGTGATCGCGCAGCGTGCGCAGCGTGAAGTCGTCCGGGACCAGCGAGTGCATGCGATAGACGCCGACGAACTCCTCGGTGATCGCGTACGGCACGTGGAAGTGCGCCTTCTGCGCGCCGGGGATGCCGCTCAGCGCTTCGTTGTCGATCACGCGACCGTACTGCTTCTTGACCTGCTCCCCGAACAGGCCCCACCAGTTGGCGCCCATGGCTGCTGTTATTGTCGGATGTGTCAGCAGCGCGGGTGTCCACTCGACTGTATGAATCTTTGCCAACAACGCCGCGTTGACTAGTCGCGCACGACCAAACAGTTCATCGTCGTTCCAGTCGGGATAGGCGGCGTGTAAGGCATCGCAGATCGCGTTGTGCTCGCGCACGAACAGCGTGTGCAGGATGCTGAGCGGTGCCCAGTTGGTGTCGGTCACGAAGCCGGTGAGTTCGGCGCCGCTGTCCGTGAGCAGACGGCCACGTGCGTCCAGCTTGAGCTTGCCGCCCGAGAGCGTGCGCAGCCGCTGCTGCTGCGCGGCCGAGCTGCCGTAGACCTGCGAAGCATCCCACCAGTGCGTGACGTCGTTGGTGAACGTCGGGGGACCCCCCGACATCGGGCAGCGCGTGGGATCGCGCCGCGTACGCTGCACGCGCATCGGCTTCTCGTGCCAGCCGTCGCCCTGCGCCAGCGGGATCTGGTGTGGCTCCTTGGGCTCGTTCTCTCCATGGCTGAACCAGTCGCGGGTCATGAACTGGATCCAGGCCGCCGCCAGCACGTTGAGCGACGTGGCCGGGACGAACGTGCGGCGCGCCAGCAGCGCCTCGCTCACCGTGCGCGGGTTGGGCGTCAGCAGCGCGGTCGGGCTGGGAGTCTCGATCTCCGACAGCGGGATGTTGCGGCCGAAGCGCGTGCCGGCCATACCCATCCGCGGACTCTCCAGATCGTTGTAGCTGCCGTCGGCGCTGCGCACGCGGAGCACGGAAGAGTCGGCGGGCAACGGCTTGACGCCGTCAGCTGCAAGTCCCACCGGGGCAGGCGCGGGCCCAGGGTGACCGGGGTCGATGCCGTTGGTGTCGTGCAGGTTCTCGGCGCGCAACGTCTCGCGCAACTCGATCAAGTTCGCGAGGCCGAGCCAGGTGGGCAACTTGTGCCAGGGGACGAGCCGGTTGATGGTCTCGATGGCACGGCTGCGTTGACGCGAGATCAGAGCTTCGAGCATCGAACTCACTCCGTTTGGTGGACATCCAAAGTTAGTGGGACTGCTCGCTCGACGAGCCAGTGAGTTGGTCACAAGCCGCCGCGAAAATGAACCCGCGAAACGCTCGGAGCTAAAAAATCGTGACCACAACTCGTCACCCCCACAACGGTTGTGTGCATCGTGTGCCGACGACCCACCTATCAGATCAGAGATGTAACTTGCGCGCTCGCTTACAACACTGAGATCGACATTGCTTGACACGCATCGAACTCGGGCGACACAGTTGCCTGCCCTCTAAACGTCGTAGTGCAGCGGAGCACATCGCCATGGCCACCGAAGTCGCACGCGAGACGAAGAGCAAGGAGCGGCGCGCGCTGAAGGAGCGCACCGTCGAAGCACCTCCGCCGAGCGACGGCGCGACGGCCGCTCCCGGCAAAAGAAGCAAGCTGATCGGCAGAGCCCGCGCGGCGGAGCATGCGGTCTTCCTCGTGCCGGGCCTGCTCGGATTCGAGAATTTCTCGACGTTCAGCTACTTCGCCGACCGCGTCGTCGCCGCGCTGCGCGCCGGGCTCGAGCAGTCGTGGCTCGGCCCTGTCCCGGTGTTGCCCGTGCCGATCCCGCCCACCGCCAGCCTGCGCGAACGTCAGCGCCGGCTCGTGAAGACGCTGGCCGATCGCCTGCACTCGGTCGAGCACGGCCACACGCCGCTCTCGGTGCACCTGGTCGGGCACAGCACCGGTGGGGTCGACGCCAACCTGCTCACGCACGATCGCCCGCTGGGCGGCGGCACCTGGGCTGACATCGATCCGCGTGCGCCGGAGCTGCGCCAGCGCATCCGCAGCGTGATCTCGCTAGCCAGCCCGCATCAGGGCGCGTGCATCGCGCGAGATCCGCTGGCCCATCTGCTCAGCGCGCGCGATCCGCGTGGCTTGCCCGCGCTCGCCGATGTCTTCAGCAAGTTTCTGGCCTCGGTGATCGGCGACTTCGAGATGCAGACAGTCGCGAGCAGCCTGCTGCGCGAGGGCGAGAAGACGCTGCACTTCACCCAGCAGCTGTTCGCGCGCTGGGAGCTGCTCGACGATCTGCAGCCCACGCGGGACCCGCGCCAGCTGCAGCAAAAGTCCGATGTGCTGCGGCGCAGCTTCGTGACCATCGCGGGGCGCCCCATCCTCGGACACACAGAGACGCCGCTCGAAGACGCCTTCTTCCGTGAAATGTCTCGGCGCGCCGCGGGCTGGGAAACCGGTGCGGCCGAAACCGGCCAACTGGTGCAGGCCTCGGTTGCGCGCTTGCAACGCGCGCTGGACGAGGACGAAGGCGTGCTGGTGTTGAAGGGCGCCGGCATCGAGCTGCCACCCCAGCTCGATGCCGGCCACAACGACGGCGTCGTCAACGCCGCGCGCCAGCTGATCGATCCGTCCAACGCGGACGAGCTCGCGGGCATCGTGGTCGCCGACCACTTCGATGTCGTCGGCTACTACGACCGCTACATGTTCCAGACTGACGAAGAGGGCAACGATGAGGCGACGCAGGTGCTGTCGGGCCTCTTGCACAGCGGCAGCGGCTTTCGCGACGACCAGTTCTTCGAGTTGTACCGGCGCATCGCTGACGTGATCGCTGCCGGCTGGCAATAATTGGAGGTCGGCATGCTGCGCGAGTGGGTTCACGAGCTTCTCGTCTCCCTGATGCACCTCGAACGCCGGACCGAACCCTTTTGGCGACCCTTCACGGACGCCAAATTTCGCGAGCCGACCGCCGCACTGCTGCAGCTGCTGATCAACGTGCAGCGGCGTCATCAGGGAATGGAGCTGGCCGAGGAGAGGCTGCTACCCGGCGAGGAACAAGCGCTCGACTCGATCATCGCCGACATGGGCGCGTACATGCGGCGCAAGTACCGGCCCGGCGAGTTCGAGCGCGTCGGCAACACCAAGACGCATGGCCTGGTGCGCGCCGAGGTCTCGATCCGCGAGGATCTACCGCTCGAGCTCCGCCAGGGCATCTTCCGCGAAGCGCGCAGCTTCCCCGCCTGGGTTCGCTTCTCGGGTCCGGGTCCCGACAGTCCGCCGGACATCGACGACGTCGGCTTCATGAGCATGACCATCAAGCTGATGGGCGTGCCCGGCCCGAAGCTGCTCGAGGACGAGAAAGAGACGCAGGATCTGCTCGCGATCTGCACGCCGACCTTCGTGACCCCGACCGTGGTCGCCAACGCGCAGCTGCAACAACAGCTGCTGCTGCGCACGCCGCTCTATTACTTCTGGAACTTGCGCCGCCCGCACCTGCTCGACTTCTTCATGCAGAGCTTGTGGAACGAGACGCAGACCAGTCCACTCGAATGTCAGTATTACAGTACTGTCCCCTATCTATTGGGTCAGGGCCGCGCCATGCAGTACTCGTTTCGTCCGCGCAGCCAGACGCGGAGCAAGATCCCGGATCTTCCCGGCAGGCCGCCGGACAACTACCTGCGCGACAACATGGCGGTGACCCTGTCGCAACGCGACGTGGTGTTCGATCTGTTGATCCAGGTGCAGACCGATCCGCACGCGATGCCGATCGAAGACGCCGCGGTGCGATGGCCCGAGAAGCTCTCGCCGTTCATTCCCGCCGCGACCATCCGCATCCCGAGGCAGCGCTTCGACTCGCCCGCGCAGCTGCGCTTCGCGAGCACGCTCGTGTACACGCCTTGGCACTGCATCCCCGAGCACCGCCCGCTGGGTAACCAGAACCGCGCACGCCGGCGCCTGTACTGGGAGCTGTCGCAACTACGTCTCACGAAGAATCGCACGCCTCACTACGAGCCGAGCGGCCGGGAAACCTTCGACGACGAGCCGGTCGCCAACGACACGCTCAAGTCACCCGCGGCCTACCGCGCGAGTTGAGAAGACAACTCGACAGGCCCGCGCTTTTGGGCGCCTTCCGATCCGGTCCGGTTCTTGCTCTCTACCAGGCCAAGGTTGGGACGCACGCAAGGCGACGCGCATCCGACCGTTGAAAGCAGCTTGCTTCTCGGAAACAGGCTCTCGGATTCGCCGCGGTAGGTATGAGGCACCATGGCAGCCCAGCGCAAAATCGCCGCATTCGAAAATGCGCGCACCGAAAGTCAGGTGACGGTGGCGATGGATCCGGTGGAGTGGCCGGCGACGGTCGAGCTGGGTCCCGACCCCCATCTGGGCGCGGTTTTTGGCGGTCAGTACCGGGTCGAGGAGCGCATGGGTGCGGGCGGCATGGGTGCCGTGTACCGGGCCACGCAGCTGTCGATCGATCGATCTGTGGCGATCAAGCTGATCGCTCCTGAAGTGGAGCAGAACGCCGCGCACGTACAGCGCTTCCGCCGCGAGGCCGAGGCCCTCGCCAAGTTACGTCACCCCAACACCGTGCACTTGCTGGACTTCGGCGTGACCGAACAAGGCCGCCTGTACATGGTCATGGAGTTGCTGTCAGGTACTGACCTCGAACAACACTTGAAGCGACACGGAGTCTTCGAGCTTGCTCCAGCGTTGCGCGTCGTACGTCAGATCGCGCGGGCTCTGTCCGAGGCCCATGCCGTCGGCATCATCCATCGCGATCTGAAGCCCAGTAACGTGTTCCTCTCGCAGGTCGAAGGTGGCGACACGTTCGTCAAGGTCATGGACTTTGGTGTAGCCGGTTTCCACCAGGCTGATACCCACAGCACCCTGACTTTGAAAGGGACAGTGCTCGGCACGGCCGCGTACATGTCTCCCGAGCAAGCGCAGGGCTTCGCGGTGGACGCGCGCGCGGATCTGTACTCGCTGGGCGTGGTGCTGTTCGAGATGCTCGCGGGTCGACCGCCGTTCGAAGCGAACTCTGCCGTCTCGCTCCTGTTGGCACACGTCAGCGAAGAACCGCCGCGGCTGAACGAGGTTTGTCCGAACCTGCCCGCGCTGCAGAGCACGCAAGATCTGCTCGACCACTTGCTTGCCAAGGACCCTGAGCAGCGCTTGAGCCAAGCCACCGAGCTGATCGCGCGCATCGACGAGCTATTGATCGAGCTCGGCGACGCGTCGGTGCCCCCCACCGGATCGTCGCGCATCGTTCCGCGCAAGCCGCGCAAGCGAGGGACCTGGTTCGCGGCCGCGCTGACGCTGATGCTCAGCGGCTTCGCCGGCTTTGCCTGGCAGAATCCGCACGAGGTGGCCGCGCTGCGCGCGCATGCTGCGCCGCAGATGGAGCGAGGTGCGGAGCTGACGCACGCCGTCGTCGCGTATCTCGATCAAGCGCTGGACTCGCTGCGTAGGCCGGCCTCCGTGACGATCGCGACCGTGCCTTCGGGCGCCATGGTGAAGCTGGCCGGGGCGGAGCTCGGCAAGACGCCCTACGCGCTCGCCCTCAAGGAAAAGACCGAGATCCAGCTGGACCTGCCGGGACACGCGCTCGAGACGCTGGCCGTGGATCCGGGCGGCGATCCGAACCTGGTCGTGAAGCTGGTACCGCTTCCCCCGTACCTGCCGGCCAACTGACGGCTGGCTCTCGATACCACCCTGTTTGCGCTGACCCCGCACATGCATCAACTCGGCGTGCACCTGAAGGCCGTGGCGAAGAGCTCGACCTACCGCTACCCGGCGGTGGGTCGCCCGGTGTGCATTCGCTGAAGGCCGGCGTGGACACGCACTTCGTCTCCGACCGGTTCGTACTGCACGCTCAGGTTCTGGCTGGCAGAGATGCATTCCATGTAGCGCGTGATCTCCTTGAAGCGCGGATCTTGCGCGCGCACGACCTCCGGCTGCGCCTCTCGATCGATGTAGGCAGGTAGAAACCCGAGGTCCGCGATGCCCTGACGCGTGAGCAGCGCGCGCACGATCATCGTCATGCGCGACTCCGGGGGGAAGTTGTACAAGCTGTCGAAGTCCGGCACCCAATCCGGGTGGAGCGCCTGGATCTCCTTGAATCCCTTGCTCTGGGCGTGGGCCTCGTCCATGCGCAGGTCCATCGCGAAGTTTCCGAGCGAGTAGAAGATCGCCTTGTCGCGATATACCTCGACGCCCTTCAGGATGTGGGCGTGGTGCCCGAGGATCAGATCGGCGCCAGCGTCGATCGCCGCGTGCCCAACCTCGCGTTGATAGTCGGCGATCACCGCGGGAACGAAGTGAATGCCCCAGTGCAGCGAGACGATGACCAGGTCGGCGCGTTGCTTGGCTGCCGCGACGTCGGTCCGCAGCGCCGCGAGATCGCCGCGGTCCGCGTAGGTGTGAACTCGCGCCGGCGTCCCGGGCTGATCGGGTTCGATCTGCTCGTACACGGTGAACGCGCGCATCGGAGCGCAACCACGCCGGTTCGTTTCGGCCCAGTACTGCGCCGGCAAGATCGAGCTGTACGCCAGGAACGCGACGCGTACTCCTTCGCGCTCCACGATCACCGGAGCACGCGCCTCCGAGATGTCGAGCCCGACGCCCACGACTTCGAGCCCTGCCCCTCGAAGCGCCGCAACGGTGTCGTCGAACCCATCCGGCCCCCAGTCCAGGCAATGGTTTCCGGCGAACGAAACCACGGAGAAGCCGGCGTCCTTCAGCGCTCGAGCAGTCGACGCCGGCGCGCGATGCGTGTGACGCACTTGCGGCAGTCGAACGCCGCGCGTCGTGAGATTGACCTCGAGCTGACAGAACGCCACGTCGGCGGCTCGAAGCACGTCGCGCGTCCAGCGAAAGCACTCGCGAGGGTCCGCACGGTCCGGGGCGATATCGCCGACAGCATACAACTGTATGCCTGGGACCTCGGAACCTGGCGCTGCCATGTCCGAGGGAAACCACAGTTCGACGGACGCTGCAAGGGTGGCTGGCGCTCTACGCCCAGCGGTCGAGCCACCTCCAGGCGCCGACCGTCGGCAAGCTCAGCAGAAACTGCTGACGACGACTCAGCTCAGCCCAGGCTCGGCGAAGATGGTGAAAGCGTTCTTCAGGCTGCCAAAAGATCTCTCCAACCTCGCGCACGCCGCCGAGTTGCGTGAGCACGCGATCCACGTTTTCCCAGAGGTACGGGTGCGCCGGGACGAAGCCGTGAAGCATCAGACTGTCCGCTTCGCGATCGATCAAGAGCAGCGATTGGTCGATGGTCGCGACATCGATGCGCGCCGTGAACTGCTCGCTCGCGTCACGCCATGTCACATTCAGACCGGTCACCTTGGCGAGCTCGCCGGCGAGCGTCGCTATGGCCGGTGGCGCGGAGTTCCCGGCGAACGACCATTTTGCGCCCACCACGCCCACGAGCTAGTGCTTCCCACCCGCGACGTCCGGCGCGGTGGCGGCGATCCCGCCTGCAAAAAAGGTGACTTCGGCACCGGCTCGAACGCCGACCTGTAAGAGCCCGGGGCTCATCGACCACGCGGGAATGACCACTCCGCCGGCGCGAAGGACCTTCACCGCGGTCGTCGTGCAGTTGGGCCCAAGCAGACTCCAAGTTTGAACTCCACCCTTGAGCAAGGTCTCCTGCATCTGAATCGCTCGCATGGCCCCTTGGCCGCTGACCGCGAGCTCGGTGATGACGGCTTGCTTCTCCATGAAGTGGCGCGCGACGTTCCTACCCGCCGGTTTACCCATGAAGTGCACCCACGCCATGACTTTGCCCTCCAGCTTCACGCCGACGATATTGTGCCCCATCTCGAGCGCTCCGCGGTCCAGATACGCGACGGCGACTTTGGTCGTGGCCTTCTCCGCACCAGCGATGGCCAGCCGTCTCGTCACACTGAAGGCGATCGATGGCCCGATGCCGGCCGCAAGATCGACGCCGATGCCAATCCCCTTCGCCGCATCCTCCGACGCCCCCAATTCCCCGGCGGCCCATGTGGCGCCGGTCTGCGTGTAACTGTGCGCCACCTCGCCATCCATCAGCGTGCGAAATCCAGCGATAATCGTGTCGCTACCGTGCGCGATCAGGATGATCCCGCCCACGGTCGTCACGCCCGACGGAACTGCGACGCCACCCACACCAAGACCGACTTCGAGCACGCCTCCGACGACTTGCAGCGCGCCCACGAGGCGAGTCCCCCAGGACCACGTGACGCTTTGCGAGCTCGGCCGAGGATCCAGCCCGGCCTCGGTGTTGCGCGGCAGCTGCAGGACAGTTCCCGTACTGCCGGTAAGCGTGGGCTGCGTTTCCTCCTCGGCGACCCATAGCTCCTGACCGAAGACCGCAGACTGGACTCGAAGGTATCCATTGCGGCTATCGATCACTCGAACGATCGTGCCTCGCGGCAGCGGAGCTACATCACGGTACAACAGTCCGGGCCCCGCAACCAAAACGGTGTCCGTGGTCAGGATGACGTCCATTGTGCCTCCCGTGTGACGCGCCGAGCGAGTCCCCTCGACTCGATCTAACACGTACTACGCGCGAACCCACGCCGGGATCGCTGCATGTATACCGCAGCTCTTGGCGGAATGGAGCTCTAGCTGCCGATGGACAATGCCGGCAGCGCGAGCAGCGCAATCGTGCCGGCACCGACGCGGCTCTCGATCGTCAGCCGGCCTCCGAGCAAGGCCATGCGGCGCTCGATGCTGAACAGGCCGAAGCCGCGGCGCGCGCCCGCATCGCGCTGAAAGCCGCGGCCGTCGTCGCGCACGCAGATCTGGAGCTGATCGCCGCCCACGGCTGCAGCGGACACGGTCACCGCCTTGGCGTCCGCGTGCTTGGCCGCGTTGGCGAGCAGCTCGCTCACCGATTGAAACACGGGCTCGTGCCAGGCGCGCGGAATGCGTTGCCAGTCATCGCTCGCCACGAGCTCGGCGGACAGCTGCCAGCGCTCGCGGCTGCGCTCGACCAGCCAGGACAGCGCCTCCACCAACCCCAGGTCCTCCAGCACGGGCGGGCACAGGTCGAGGGTCAGCTCGCGCGCGCGTTGCAGCGCGTCGCCGGCCAGCTCGCTCGCCGCCGTCAGCTGCGAGCGCTGCTCGGGCTGTTCCAGGTGTCCGGCCAGGCTGTCGAGCTGCAGGCGACAGGCGAACAGCGTCTGGCCGACGTCGTCGTGCAACACGGCGGCCAGACGCGCGCGCTCGCGTTGCTCGGCCTGCAAGAGCTCGCCGGAGAGCTGTTCGAGCCGCTGTGCGTAGTGCGCCCTGTCGCGCTCGCTCGCCACAGCCTCGCGCCAGCGACGGACCGCGAACCAGCCGGCGGCCAGCACGAGCAACACCGCGCTCAGCAGCAAGTCGTCGAGCTCGATCTTCTCCCATGGCACCAGCGCACGCGTGATGCGCTCGGCCGTGTCGAAGCGCGTGAAGCACAGCGCACCGGCGCACACGACCGACAGTGCGAGCAACGCGTCCTGGCGCGCGCGCTTCATGGCGGCTCGCGCTCCACGTGTTGGCTGAGCTTGTCGAACAGTGCAGCGCGGTTGTCGGCACCCAGCTTGCGCGCCAGGCGCGCGCGGTAGGTGTCGACCGAGCTCTTGCTGATGCCGAGCGCGGCGCCGATCTCGCGGCCGGTCCGGCCCGACACGATCATCTCGGCGATCTCCTGCTCCCGCGCGCTCAGACCTGCAGCGGACGGCGCCTGGTCGGATTCGCCCTCGCTCTGCGGTTGCCCGGCGTGCAGCTGGCGCAACGTGGATAGCAGCAGCTCGGAGCTCGCGCTCTTGCCCAGGTAGGCGTGCGCGCCGGCTGCCAGTGCGGCCCGCCGGTACGAGGCGTCCTCGTACATCGACAGGACCAGTACCCTCAATTGGGGACGGCTCTCACGCAGGCTGCGGATCGCCGCGGCACCACCCAGGCCGGGCATGCGCATGTCGAGCATGGCGATGTGCGGGTCGGTCGCGCGGCTGGCGGCCAGAGCTTCGTGTCCGTTCGCGGCCTGGGCGACCACGCGCATGTCGGGCTGATCCGAGATCAGGCGCGCCAGGCCCTCACGCACCACGGCGTGGTCATCGGCGATCAAGATCCGGATTCGGCTCATCGCAGCGTGGTCGTTCTAACAGGTGACGGTGTGTCGTGCAAAGCGCGACAAGCCCAGTGAATCCGCCGGGCTAGCCTGCCGCTCGATGAAACGGAGTGCGGTGTTTGTCTGCTTGACTTGTCTCCCGTGCGTGCTGGCGCAGCCAGCAGCGGCGGAAGACGAAGACGCAGGGGTCGCGGACATCGGCCCCAGCGCCGACTCCAACACCGGCGCGGACTACGGCGCCAGCGCAGTCGCGACTGCGCCGTTCGTGCGCGTCGACGTCGATGACGTCCCGAGCAATACCCAGCAGGTTCGCGGCGAGGACCTGTCCGGGGTCGGCGTCGCCGATGGCCTCGCCGAGCGGCTCAGCAGCATCACCATCAACGACGTGCAGAACAACCCGCTTCAGCCCGACTTCCAGTATCGCGGCTTCACCGCGTCTCCCTTGCTCGGCACGCCGCAGGGCCTCGCGGTCTATCAGAATGGCGTGCGCATCAACGAGCCGTTCGGCGACATCCTGCAGTGGGATCTGGTGCCGGAGTTCGCGCTCGCGCAGGTGCAGCTCGTCCCGGGCACGAGCCCGATCTACGGCCTGAACGCGCTGGGCGGCGGCCTGATGCTGCAGATGAAAGACGGCTTCCGCGCGCCGGGCTTGCGCGTGACCGCGCTCGGCGGCTCGTTCTCGCGCTACACGACCAGCGCGGAATACGGCCACGTCTGGGGCGACTGGGCGGTGTATGCGGGCGCGTCGATCTTCGGCGAGCAGGGCTGGCGCGACCACTCCGAGTCTGGCGCCAGGAATGCCTTCGCCGACGTGCGTTACCGCACCGAGCAGCGCGAGCTCGGCGTGAGCGCCACCTGGGCCGACACCAACTTGAAAGGCAACGGCCCCGCTCCGATCGAGCTGCTCGAGCAGGATCCGAACGCCGTGTTCACCTACCCCGACATCACACAAAACCGCCTGTGGCTGCTCGGCGTCGATGGCCGGCAGAGCCTGGGTGAGCGCACTGTGCTGTTCGGCAACGCGTATGTGAGGCACGACGACCGCGAGACGCTGAACGCCGACGCCGCCGAGATCCAAAACTGCGAGGTCGACGGTCAGAGCGCGTTGTGCGATGGAGACGGTGAACCGCTCTACGACGAGTCCGAGACGCTGATCGTCACCGACCAATCGTTCGACGCGATCGTCCACACCACCGACACCGCCAGTGACAGCCTGGGTGCCAGCCTGCAGCTGGACGTGCGCGAGCCGATCTTCTCACGCCGCAACAAGCTGCTGGCCGGCGCGAGCTACGACGGCTCACACACCGCGTTCGGGCAGCGAGTCGAGCTCGGACGCCTGACGCCCGATCGCGGGGTCCAGCCGAGTGGTATCCACGTCTCGGGCGACGAGTACCGCACCGAGCTCTCGGTGCGCTCACACGCCGTCGCCGTCTTCGCCTCGGACAACTTGCGGGTGGCGGAACCCCTGTCGCTGCAGATCGCGGCGCGGCTCAACGTCTTCGACACGCGGCTCGACGACCTGCAGGGAGATGCGCTCGACGGTCATCACACCTTCGTGCGCGTCAACCCAGCGGTCGGGGTGATCTACGACGTGATCAAACACCTGAGCGTGTTCGCGAGCTACGGCGAAGCCAACCGCGCGCCCTCCGCCGCCGAGCTGTCGTGCGCCGATCCCGACGAGCCCTGCCGCGTGCCCAATTCCTTCATCTCCGACCCGCCGCTCGAACAGGTCGTGAGCCGCAGCGTCGAGCTCGGCTTGCGCACGCACCTGGGTCTCAAGGCGCGCCCCTGGCTGCGCGGTTCGCTCGCGGCGTTCGGCACGCGCAACCAGGACGACATCCTGTTCATCGCAGGCTCGCGCATCGGCACCGGCTATTTCCAGAACGCGGGTGAGACCCAACGCATCGGCCTCGAAGCATCGATCGACCTGCGGCGCGGCCCGGTGGCCTTCTACGCCGGCTACACGCTGCTGCGCGCGACGTTCGAGTCGGATCTGGAGTTGCCGGGCCGCGAGGGCGAGGAGCAAGAAGTCGAGAAGGGCTCGCGCATCCCCGGCCTACCTATGCACACGGTCAAGGCGGGCGTCAGCGTGCATCCAATCGAACCACTCGAGCTCGGCGTGTCGATGCTCGGCCAGAGCTCTCAGTACTACCGCGGCGACGAAGCCAATGCGCTCGATCCGATCCACGGCTGGGTGAGGCTCGATGCCCACGCCAACTACCGGCTGTTCGAGCAACTCCTGCTGTTCGTGAAAGCCCAGAACTTGCTCGACACCACGTACAGCACCTTCGGCGTCCTGGGCGACCCGTCCGAAGCCCTGCCCGGCACCGAGAACCCACGTTTCCTCGGCCGCGGCGCGCCGTTCGGGATTTGGGTGGGGCTGGAGGTCACCGACGGGTCGTAGATTGCTGCCCGGGCCGGGGTATCGTACACCTCGGCGCAATGACCAAAGCCTTGATCGTGGGCGGTGGGATCGGCGGTTTGTCCGCCGCACTCAGCCTGGCGGAGCTCGGGATCGAGCTGGAGATTTACGAGTCGGTGCCGGAGGTTCAGCCGCTCGGCGTGGGTATCAACCTGCTGCCGCACGCGGTGCGCGAGCTGTTCGAGTTGGGCCTCGCGGCGCAGCTCGAAGCGGCGGGGGTGCTGACGGCCGAGCTCGCCTACTTCTCCAAACATGGTCAGGCGATCTGGAGCGAGCCGCGGGGCATCGCGGCCGGTTACCGCTGGCCGCAGATCTCGATCCACCGCGGCGTGCTGCACCTGCTGTTGCTGGAGGAAGTCCAGAAGCGCATCGGCAAGCAGCGCATCCACCTCGGTCACCACCTCGTCTCCATCGATCAGACCGGCTCCGGCGTGCGCGCCCACTTCACCGACCGGCGCAGCCGCGCGCAGCTGGCGGCGGCTGAAGGCGATATCTTGATCGGCGCGGACGGCATTCACTCGCAGACGCGCGCGCTCCTGCACCCGGGCGAAGGCAAGCCAGCCTGGAACGGCACCTGGTTGTGGCGCGGCGTGACGCACGGCGCGCCGTTCTTGAGCGGCCGATCGATGATCATGGCGGGCCACTCGGAGCACAAGTTCGTCTGTTATCCGATCGGCCCCAGCCCGCGCGGCGGCGCGCTGATCAACTGGGTGGCCGAGCTGCGCTACCCGGTCAGCGAGCTGACCGAGCGCGAGGACTGGAACAAACGCGGTGAGCTGAGCGAGTTCCTGCCGCGCTTCGCGGACTGGCGCTTCAGCTGGCTCGACGTGCCTCGGATGATCGAGGACGCCGAGGCGGTGTACGTGTACCCGATGGTCGATCGCGACCCGCTCGATCACTGGGGCGAGGGTCGGGTCACACTGCTCGGCGACGCGGCCCACCCGATGTACCCCGTGGGCTCGAACGGCGCGTCACAGGCCATCCTCGACGCGCGTGTGCTGGCGGGCTGCCTGCGCTGCAAGTCGCCGCTGGAAGCTGCACTGCGCGCCTACGAGAACGTGCGCCTGCCCGCGACCGCTGCGCTCACGCTGGCGAACCGCAAGCAAGGCCCCGAAGAGTGCATGACGCTGGTCGAGGCGCGCGCTCCCAACGGCTTCGAGCGCATCGAAGACGTGATCACGCAGGCCGAGCTCGAAGCCATCTCAGCCAAGTACAAACGCCTGGCGGGCTTCTCGATCGCCGAAATCAACGCACGCCCCTCGCTAGCCCATGCCGAATACTGAGCTCATCCCCCTGTTCGAGATCGACGCGCAGCTCTCGCCGATCGTCACGACCGGCAACACGCCGGGCGGCGAGATCCGCTTGATCGCGATCAACGGTGGCACGTTCGCGGGCGAGCTGCTGCGCGGTGAGATCCTGCCCGGCGGGGCGGACTGGCAAGACGTGCGCAGCGACGGTGGGCTCGAGATCAGCGCGCGCTACTTGCTACGCACCGATCAGCAGGAGATCGTGGAGGTGCGCAGCGTCGGGCTGCGCGTCGCCCCGCCCGAAGTGCTCGAAAAATTGGCGCGCGGTGAGCTCGTACCCATGGACCAGTACTACTTCCGGACGGCGGTGCGCCTTCGCACGGCCGCCGAGCGTCTGCGACGTTTGAACGACGTGCTGGCGATTTCCTACGGCGAACGCCGCAAGGCGAGCGTGCACCTCTACGTGTACGAGGTTCCCTAGCACTAGCCGGGCTTCAGGCTTCAGGCTACAGGCTCCTGGAGAGAGATCCTGATCCGAAGCCTGCAGTCCGGAGCCCGAAGCCCGAAATGGCCTACGCCGAACAGCCGCCCGCACCAGAGCTGCGTTCGCTCGTAGCCAGCATCTGGGCTTTTTCGGGGCCGGGTACCGACCACCGCATCTTGCCCGACGGCTGCATCGACATCGTGGTGCTCGGCGAGCGTGCGCGCGTGGTCGGCGCCATGCAACAGGCCGTGATCGTTCCGGCCCTGCCCGGTGCGGTGCTCGGGGTTCGCCTGCGCCCGGGTGAAGCCGCGCGCTTGTTCCCGGCCGTACCGCGTGAGCTCACCGATGACGAGGCCAGGCTCGATGAAGTTTGGGGCGACGACGGGCGCAGGTTCGAGGACGCGATCCTCGAGCTGCTCGAACACGCGACGCGGCAAGCGCACGGGCCTCAGGAGATCCTGAGCCGCGCGAGCGCCGCGATCGAGCACATGCTCCGCCGCCGCCTCGCATCGCACGCAACCGCTGTGGACCTCCGCGTGCGCGCGGCCGCAGCGCTGCTCGAGCGCGGAGCCTCTGTGCGCGAAGCGGCCGAGCACGTGGCCATCTCCGAACGACAGCTCGGCCGTCGCTCCAGCGAACGCGTCGGCCTGAACCCCAAGACGTTCGCGCGAGTGCGCCGCCTGCAGCGCGCGGCGGAGCTCCTCACGCAGGGCAATCCCCCCGGCGCCGTAGCCACACTCGTTGGCTACGGCGACCAAGCCCATTTCACACACGAAGCCACCGCGCTGGCCGGCACCACGCCCGGCACGCTGCAACGCGAGCTCGCGGATCCATCTCAAACAGCGATCGCTGTAAGCCTTTAAGTACCCCCAGGTGGCTGGACTCTCCCCCCGGGTCCGCTCAAGCAACCCGCATACCACCCTCAAACGTGCGCGTGCGCGTGCCCGGCTCTCTCGACTGCCACTTCTGGCACTCGCTCTGCCACTCCCGGCACACCTCACCGCGGCAGCGCGAACGTGTGCAGCTCTGCTCCCAAATGGCAACAGCTCACGACGAGCGCTTTCCCCAGCGCCGATCGCCACCCCGTAGCCGCCATAAGCTGCCACAAAGCGCGGTGGAAGATCCAGTGTCGTCGCGCTGCGGGTACGATGCGCTGAATGAGTGAGCACACCGCTGCTGCGACGATCACGCAGACGATCGACATCGAGCTGGCACCGCTCGAACCCGACGAAGATCCGACCGCACCGCGGCTCGCGTTGGTGATCCACACGCGCAACGCGGCCGACGTCGTACGCCTGCGCCCGGACTCGCAGCTGGTCGTGGGCCGAGATTTTCCCGCACAGCTACGCATCGACGACCCGTTGATCTCGCGCCAGCATGCGCGTTTCAGCGTGCGTGCGGGCGTGGTGCGCATCGAGGATCTCGACTCGCGCAACGGCACGCACGTGAACGCGGTGCGCATCAGCCGGACCAAGCTCGCGCCCGGCGACGAAGTGATGCTGGGCCGGGCACGCATCGCGCTGATCGCTACGCGCGGCGCAGCAGCACCCGAGTCCGAGATCGTGATGCGCAATCCTCGGGTGATCGAGACTTACGCGCTGGCCAAACGCGCGGCGCGCGCCGACGTGCCGGTGTTGGTGCTCGGCGAGACCGGAACGGGCAAGGAGCACCTCGCGCACAGCGTCCACGTGCACAGCCCGCGCAGCAGAGGGACCTGGCACGCGATCAACTGCGGGACCATCCCGAATGGGCTCGTCGAAAGCGTGCTGTTCGGTCACGAACGCGGAGCATTCACCGGCGCCGAGCGGCGCAACCAGGGTATGTTCGAAGCAGCTGATGGCGGCACGCTGTTCCTGGATGAGGTCGCCGAGCTGCCGGCATCGGCGCAAACCGCGTTGCTGCGCGTGCTGGAGACCGGGACGTTCCGGCGCGTGGGCGGCAACCAGGACCTGAAGGCCGACGTGCGCGTGATCGCGGCCACACACTGCGACTTGAACGCGGCCGTCGCCGAGGGCAGCTTCCGCGCGGATCTGCTGTATCGGATCGACACGATCCGACTCGAGCTGCCCCCGCTGCGCGAGCGCCTCGACGAGATCGAGCCGCTGGCGCAGCACTTCCTCGCCAGTTGTCGCCAGCAATGGGCGGTGACGACGAGCGAGATCGAAGATGCAGCGCTGGCCCGGCTGCAGGCGTACGACTGGCCGGGCAACATCCGGCAACTACGCAACGCCATCGAGCGCGCCGCGCTGATCGCGCCCGGCCAGCTGCTGCGCGCGCAGGACCTACCGGCCCACGTCGGTGCCGCACGCGAACGCGAGCCCGTATCCGAACCCACGGGAGAGGCGGTCGGTCTCAAGTCGAGCCTGCGCGAGTTCGAGGCGCGCGTAATCCGCCAGGCGCTCGAACAAAACGCAGGCAACCGCCGCGCCGCGGCGCGCATGCTCCGCGTCCCCATGCGCACGCTCTACCGTCGCATGCAGCAGCTGGGCGTGACCTAGGCGTCAGCCCAGCATGTGCTGGAAGTTGCCGCTGTAGAACTGCTGCTTGGCTTCTTCCGGGATGTCCTGGAAGGTGCGCTCGAAGCGGCCGACGGGGTCGTCCGTGCCTTCGGGGTGCGGATAGTCGCTCGAGAACAAGAACAGCTCTGGACCCGCGTCGCGGATCATTCCGCCCACGTCTTCGCCCGGGAACGGCGTGAAGCGCACCTGACGCCGGATGTACTCGGATGCCCTGGCGCTCAGTGCGGCCACCTGCGGATCGCTGCGCTTGAAGATCTTCTGGCTCATGTCGAGCGTGCGCAGGAACTCGGGCACCCAGCCGGCGCCGAGCTCGATCACACCACCGCGCAGCTGCGGGAAGCGCTCGAACACGCCGTCGAACACCATGCTGGTCAAGAACAGCTGCGGCGCGAACGCCAACGTCATGAAGTCGCGCACGCGCAGGTTCTCACCACCGCCGACGATGTCCGGCGGCAGCGGCTTGCCGTTGTTCAAGTACGCGGGCGGCAAGAGGCGCGAGTTCGGCCCCACGTGCAACATGAACGGCCGCTTCGCGTCGCACAACGCACGCCACACCACGTCGAAGTCCGGATGCCCCGGTGAGCGATCACCGACCGGCGCGGCCGGGATCCAGAACGCGCCGCAGCCGAGGCGCACGCCTTCCTGGATCTCCTCCACTGCGCGCGCGGGGTCGACCAAAGACAGCTGCCCTACCCCGATCAGCCGCTCGTCGGACTTACAGAATTCCGCCATCGCACGGTTGTGAGCGCGGATACCGCCGTAGCGGACCTCGAGATCGGTGTGGTCCAGGTACTGCGTGGCCGAGAACGTCGAGAACACCAGCTGCCTCGCGAAACCCAGGTCGTCCAGCGCCTTCGCGCGCTCGCCCGGCTCGAACGCACCAGGCGCCTGCCAACCCTTCGCCCCCTTGATCACACCCGTGATCGGCTCGTTCTGCTGCGCCCGCTCTCCCGCCTTCGCGACAGCTTTCTCGATCGCGCGGTAGGTCGCGCCGCCCGCCTTGCCGAGCCCGAGTGGACGCAGCCGCGGACGAATGTGCGGATCGGCGTGACGCTCGATCCAGTCGGGCGTCTCCATGATGTGACTGTCAGCATCGAACATCACATGCGTCTTTGCGTATGCCACGTCGGCCTCCCCGCGCGTCGAATATGGATGCGCCAGACGTTAGGTCAGCGCACCCGGGACAGCAATGGCCTGTTGGCGACGCGTCGCTAGCTGCACGTGCCAGCGGCCATTGCCAGGCGTGATCAACTTTGCCAGCCTACGCGCATGCAGCGCGGCATCTACGATCGGGATCTGGACAAGAACGCGGCCAACTACGCCGCTCTTTCGCCCTTGAGCTTCCTCGCCTGGACCGCCGAGGTGTATCCCGAGCGGCCATCCGTCGTTCACGGCGCGCGACGCTTCCGCTGGCGTGAGACGTACGCACGTGCGCGCGCTCTGGCCTCCGCGCTGGTGCAACGGGGCATCGGCCGCGGCGCCACGGTCTCGGCCATGCTGGCGAACACACCCGAGATGTACGAGGCGCACTTCGGCGTGCCGATGGCGGGCGCGGTGCTGAATGCGCTCAACACGCGCCTGGATGCCGATGCCATCGCGTTCATGCTCGATCACGCCGAAGCCGAAGTGGTGCTGGTCGATCGCGAGTTTGCAAAGGTGTCGGCCGCGGCGCTCGCGCGCAGCTCGCGCAAGCCGCTGGTGATCGACGTGCTCGATCCCGAGTACAGCGGCCCGGGCGAGCGCATCGGCGCGCTCGACTACGAAAGCCTGATCGCCGGCGGTGACCCGGAGTACGCCTGGCAGTTGCCGCGCGACGAGTGGGACGCGATCGCGCTCAACTACACCTCGGGTACCACCGGCAACCCAAAGGGCGTGGTCTATCACCATCGCGGCGCGCACCTGAACGCGCTCAGCAACCTGCTGCACTGGAACATGCCGCGGCACTCGGTCTACCTGTGGACGCTGCCGATGTTCCATTGCAACGGCTGGTGCTTCCCCTGGTCGATGGCGGCCAACGCCGGAGTCAACGTGTGCTTGCGCAAGGTCGATGCCGCCTCGGTGTTCGCGGCCATGCGCGAGCACGAGGTCACGCACTACTGCGGCGCACCGATCGTGCACAGCACGCTGATCAACGCGCCTGAAGAGCTGCGGCGCGGCATCGACCAACCGGTGAAGGCGCTGGTCGCGGGCGCGGCACCACCGCTGGCGATGATCGAGGGCATGGCGCGCATCGGCTTCGACGTGACGCACGTCTACGGCTTGACCGAGGTCTACGGCCCGGCGGCGCTCTGTTCCAAGCAGGACGAGTGGGAGGCCTTGCCGATCGCCGAACGCGCCGAGCGCAACGGACGCCAGGGCGTGCGCTCGATCCTCGAGGAAGGCATGCGCGTGTTGGACCCCGCCACCCTGCAGCCAGTGGCTGCAGACGGTCAGGCACTCGGCGAGATCATGTTCCGCGGCAACCTGACCATGAAGGGTTACCTGAAGAACCCGACCGCCACGGCCGAAGCGTTCCGTGGCGGCTGGTTCCACTCGGGCGATCTCGCGGTGGCGCAGCCCGATGGCTACGCCAAGGTCAAGGATCGCTCGAAGGACGTGATCATCTCCGGCGGCGAGAACATCTCGTCGCTCGAGGTCGAGGATGCGCTGGCCAGGCACCCCGCGGTGCTGGTGGCCGCGGTGGTCGCGCAGCCCGACCCCAAGTGGGGCGAGACCCCGTGCGCCTACGTCGAGCTCAAGGCCGGTGCCAGCGCGACCGAGGCCGAGATCATCGCCCACTGCCGCGGACTGCTCGCGCACTTCAAGGCCCCCAAGCGCGTGATCTTCGGCGAGCTGCCCAAGACCTCGACCGGGAAGATCCAGAAGTTCGTGTTACGCGAGCGTGCCAAGTCCGCGTCCGCGATCGAGTAATTTCAAAGCTTCGCGCTGCGCACCACGCCCTGGGCCCAGTGCAACAGGTCCGAGGCCTTGGTCTGGTTCTGGGCGATCAGCTGCACCCAGAAGCCGTTGCCGGCCGAGACCACCCGGACGTGCACGTCGCTCACACCCGGCATGCAGGTCGCGTTCAGGCTGCGCTGGACCTGCAGCGTGAGCCACTGCTCGGTCAGCCCCTCGCGCGCCGGCACGAATACCTGGGCGCCGCGCAGCTGGCTGTAGGTGCCGTAGCCGACGTTCTCTTCGGCCTTGTAGGGGGCGACGCTGGTAGCGCCGTATTGCGCGAGTACGCAGCTGTCGGCTGCGGGCCGGGCCTGCACGGCCGGGGCGAGCCCCAAGAGGACGGGGAGGAGGGCGCTGAAGGCGAATTTGCGTGAGTTCATGTCGGCTCCGTTTCGTGGTTCGGGTCTGTCCATGCATACGCAAGGGCGCGGCTTCCGTTACAGTCTGCCCACCTCGGAGGTGCCCCATGGAGACTTTCAAAGCTTGGATCGAGGCAGCTGAGACGATGACCAGCCTGCCGCGCAACGTGCTGTGGGCGAGTTTCGTACTGGTGTTCGGCCTGGTGTCCGCGTTCGTGGTGCGCGCCGTGGTTGCGCGTTTCGTGCGCAACGTCGGGCGGTTGATGGCGGTGCGCGGCGGCGGCGATCGGGTATCGCAGACCGTGTCGCAGCACCAGATCGACGTGTTGTTCGGCCGGGGCGCGTTCTGGGTCGTGGTGCTGTTGACCCTGATGACCGCCACGCAGGAGCTCGGCTTTCCGGTGGTCAGTCGCTGGCTGGTGGCAGTGGCGGCGTTCCTGCCGCGCATCCTGCTGGGCGTGGTGATCGTCTTCGTCGGTGTCGTCGCGGGCACGGTCTGCCGCGGAGCCCTGGCGCGCGCGCTGCCGCCGAGCGACATCGTGGATCCACAGGGCTTCGGCGGGCTGGTGCAGGGCGTCGTGGTGGGCTTCTCGGTGCTGGTGGCGGTGCAGCAGCTGGGCATCGACGTGGGCTTCATCACCACCATCATCACCATCGCCTTGATCGGCTTCTTCGCGGCCGGAGCGCTGGCGTTCGGCTTCGGTGGCCGCACCACGGTGGCCAACATCCTGGCCAGTCACTACGTGCGCGAGCTGTACGAGGTCGGCCAGACCGTTCGCATCCGCGAGCTCGAGGGGCGGATCGTTCGCATGACGCCGACCGCGGTGATCCTGATGACGCAGGAAGGCGAGACCGCGGTGCCTTCGCAGCTGTTCGTGGAGGCGTCGTCGACGCGCGTGGCAGATGGAGGTCGGTTGTGAACGCAGAGTTGGCTTTGTTGGCGACGTTCTCGGCCGAGCATCCGATCGACGTCGCGAGTTTGCTGGAGCGCGGGACGCCCGAGGAGATCGCGCACGTGCTCGGCCTGCTGGAACGCGAGGCTGCCAGCCGCGTGGTCTCGCGCATGACGCCCACAGCTGCAGCGGCAGGCTTGAGCCTGCTCGAGGTCGATGTGGCGGCGGAGATCCTGGGAGAGGCCGGCGCCTCGACCGCCGCGCTCGTGCTGGCGCGCAGCGAGGAGCAGGTACGGCGCACCACGCTCGCGGCGATGAGCGGCCCGCAGGCCGATGCCATCCGTCGCTTGCTGGTCCACGCCGCGCACACGGCGGGTTCGATCATGGACGCGCTGGTGCTGCGCGTACCGGACGACGCGACGGTGGCCGAGGCGTTCGAGCAGGTGCGCCAGCAGGTCGATCACGTGCTGTACTACGTGTACATCGTCGATCGGAAGCAGCGACTGGTCGGCGTCACCACCCTGCGGCAGCTGTTGCAAGCCAACAACGACGCATCCGTGCTGAGCGTGATGCGCGAACGGCCGGTCGCGCTGCTGGCGCACGCCAGCTTGACTGCGGTGGTCGCGCACCCGGGTTGGCGCCACTACCACGCGCTGCCCGTGCTGGATCGCGAGGGCGTCCTCCTGGGCGTGATCCGCTACGACACGGCGCGCGAGGTCGAACGCGAGCTGGGCCAGGCGGTGCGCCGCACCAACGTCGCGCAGACCGCGGGCGCGCTGGCGCAGCTGTATGCGATCGGCACCCTGGGCATGGCGGAGTGGTTCAGCGCGCTCTCCACCACGCGCCGCAGCAAACCGCGGGGTCGGGCATGAGCACACCCGAAGACTTCACGCGCAAGCTGATCAGCGAGCTGATCGCGCGACACCCGATCGACTCGGCTGGTGCACTGGCTGGCGTCGGGCTCGACGAGCAGGTGCGCATCGTGTTCGCACAGGCGCCGCGCACGGCTGCAGAGTTGCTGCGGCGCATGAACCCCGACGATGCCGCGCCGGTACTGGCAAACGCTCAACCCGAGCTGGCCAGCGACGTGCTCGCGGTGATGGACCCGACCGTCGTGGCCGATCTGGTGGTGCGCCTGCCAGAGGACCCGCGTGCGGCCGTGGTCGCGCAGCTGCCAGCGGCACTGGCGCGCGAGCTGAACGAAATCCTCGAGTTTCCGGCGGGTACCGCCGGCAAGCTGATGGACAGCCGCGCCACGCGTTTTCGCAAGGACGAGACGGTGGAGCAGGCACTGGATCGCCTGCGCCGTGTGTCCGAACGTCGCATCACCGACCTGATGATCGTCGATCTCGAGGGGCGCCTCGAAGGCATCGTGCCGTTGCATATCGCAGCGGGCGCCGAACCCGAGACCGAGCTCGGCACGCTGGCCGAGACCGACCCGGTGGCCGTGAACGCGGTGACTCGCAGCGAGGAGGTCGTCGAGATGCTGGAGAAGCACCGACTCGCGAGCTTGCCGGTGGTCGACCTGGACCGGCGGCTGATCGGCGTCATCAGCTACGACGCCCTGCTCAAAGCTGCGCAGCAGGATGCCGTCGCGGACGCCCAGGCGATGGTGGGTGCCAGCCGTACGGAGCGCGCGCTGTCCACGCCCTGGGAAGCCATCCGCAGCCGCCTGCCGTGGCTGCAGATCAACCTCGTGACGGCGTTCATGGCCTCCGCAGTGGTCGGGCTGTTCGACGGGACGATCGCGAAGATCACCGCGCTGGCGGCGCTGATGCCGGTGGTCGCGGGACAAGCTGGCAACACTGGCGCGCAGGCGCTCGCGGTCACGCAGCGCGGCCTGGCGCTGCGCGAGATCCGCGTCTCGCACGTCTGGCGCATGCTGCGCAAAGAGATCGTGGTCGGCGCGACCAACGGCGTGGCGATCGCCCTGGTTACAGCGCTGGTGGTGCTGATCGAGAGCAGGAACCCGGTGTTGGCGTTCGTGATCAGCGTGGCCATGGTGTGCTCGATGACGCTGGCAGCCGTCAGCGGCGCGGCCATTCCGATCCTGCTGACCGCGCTCGGGCGCGACCCGGCGACGGCCTCGTCGATCGTGTTGACTACCATCACCGACATCACGGGCTTCTTCAGCTTCCTGAGCTTGGCCACGCTGATGGCCAAGGCCCTGATGGCCGGCTGAAGTCGCAGTTGCTGGGCGCGTTGCGAGTGCGCTACGTAACGCTTCCCATGCGGCTTGTGCTTGTTCTTCTCACGCTGGGCGCGTTCGCCTGCGCCACCGCCTCCAAACCCGCTGCGGAGCACGCCATGACCAAACCGGAAGACCCGCACCAGGCAGCGCTCGCCGAGGTCGAACGCCTGCGAGCCGCGGCCGATCGAGACCCCTTGCTCGCGCCGTGGCCGGGGCCGTACGGCGGAGTCCCGCCCTGGGATCGCGTGGATCTGAGCAAGATCGGGGACAGCTTCCGGCTGGGCCTCGACCTGCTCACGGCCGAGGTCGCGGCGGTCGCGAGCGATCCACAGCCGCCGACCTTCGCGAACACCATCGTGTCGCTCGAGAACACCGGCCGGCACGAGCACCGGCTCGAGACCGTGTTCGGGGTGTTGTCGGGCAACCTGAATACGCCCGAGGTCCAGGTACTCGAGCGCGAGTGGTCGCCGAAGCAGAGCGAGGCCTACGACTCGATCATCTTCAACCCCGCGCTGTTCTCGCGTGTGGCGGCCGTGTACGCGGCGCGCGAGAACAGCCAGCTCAGCGCGGAGCAACAGCGGCTGGTCCAGCTCACCTACGACGACTACGTGCGCGCGGGCGCGCAGCTGACGCCGGATCAGAAGAAGCGCCTGGGGCTGATCAACCAGGAGCTGGCGGTCGCGTTCAGCGACTTCGGCAACAAGGTGTTGGCCGACGAGAACACCTGGGTGGTGCTGGAGAAGCCCGAGGACCTGGCCGGCCTGTCCGAGTCGCTCGTGGCCTCGTACAAGGCGGCGGCGATCGAGCGCAAGCTGCCGGACAAGTGGGCGGTGGTGAACACGCGCTCGAGCGTCGATCCGTTTCTGATGTCGTCGTCGCGGCGCGACCTGCGCGAGAAGGTCTGGAAGGCCTTCAAGAATCGTGGCGACAACGGCGGCCCGAACGACACCAACGCCACGATCGCGCAGATCGTCAAGCTACGCGCACAGCGCGCGTCGCTGCTCGGCTACGCGTCGCACGCGCACTGGCGCATGTCGGACACGATGGCGAAGGATCCCAAGAAGGCGCAGGAGTTGATGATGCGCGTCTGGCCCGCGGCCGTGGCGCGCGTGCGCGAGGAAGTCGCCGACATGCAGAAGCTCGCAGATCGCGAGCCGGGCAAGATCACCATCGAGCCGTGGGACTACCTGTACTACGCAGAGAAGGTCCGCAAGGCCAAGTACGAGCTCGATCAGGAGCTGCTCAAGCCGTACTTCGAGCTGAACTCGATGATCGAGGCGGCGTTCTGGATGGCCCATCAGCTGTACGGCCTGCGCTTCCAGGAGATCCGCGGCAAGGTGCCGGTGTTCGAGCCTGAGGTGCGCGTGTTCGAGGTGCTCGATGAGGCGAGCGGCGAGCTGGTCGGCCTGTTCTACGGCGACTACTTCGCACGCGCGACCAAGCGCTCGGGCGCGTGGGCGGCGGGCTATCGGATTCACGAGACCTTCACGGGTACCGTGCACAAGCCGATCATGTCCAACAACAACAACTTCGCGAAGGGCGCCGCGGGTGAGCCCGTGTTGATCTCGCTGGACGACGCCGAGACGTTGTTCCACGAGTTCGGCCACGCGCTGCACGGGTTGTTGTCCGAGGTGAACTACCCGGGCCTCGACGATACGCCGCGGGACTTCGTGGAGTTCCCTTCGCAGGTGCACGAGATGTGGGTGCTCACGCGGCCGGTGCTGGATCGGTTTGCCAAGCACTACAAGACCGGGGAGCCGATGCCGCAGGCGCTGTTGGACAAGGTCGCCGCAGCGCGCAAGTTCAACCAGGGCTACGAGACCGTGGAGTATTTGTCGTCGGCGATCGTGGACATGGAGCTGCACATGCGACCCGAGGGGGTCGTCGACCCGGATGCGTTCGAGCGCGAGACGTTGCAGCGCATCGGTGCGCCGAAGGAGGTCGCGATGCGGCATCGCTTGCCGCAGTTCAACCACCTGTTTACCGGTGACGACTACTCTGCGGGCTACTACAGCTATCTGTGGTCCGAGGTGATGGATGCGGATGCGCGAGAGGCTTTCGCGGAGGCCGGCGACGTGTTCGACAAGGTAACGGCGGGCAAGTTGCGGACGTATATCCTGGCGCCGGGGAACACGACCGATCGCGCGGAGGCGTTTCGGCAGTTTCGCGGGCGCGATCCGGATGTGAGCGCGCTGCTGAAGAAGCGTGGGTTTCCAACACAGTGAGTGTCGGTCATGGGCTTTTACTCTGAACACATCGTGCCGCGTTGCACCGACTTCATGCTGAGCCGGGCGCCGATCCTGAAGATTCGCGAGCGCGTGGCGCGAGGTTTGACCGGGGATGTGGTGGAGATCGGGTTCGGGTCGGGGTTGAACGTGCCGTACTACCCGGAAGGGGTGAAGCGGGTATTCGCGGTGGAGCCATCACCAGTCGGGCGGAAGTTGTCCGAGCGGCGGGTGCAAGAGAGCTCGGTGCCCGTCGTGTGGAGTGGGCTGGATGGGCAGAGGTTGGAGCTGGAAGACGCGAGCGTCGATTGCGCGTTGAGTACGTTCACGCTGTGTACGATCCCGGATGTCGAGGCGGCGCTGCGGGAGTTGCGGCGCGTGATTCGACCGGGCGGCATGCTGCACTTCCTGGAGCATGGGCGCAGTCCCGACGCGAAGGTGGCGAAGTGGCAGGACCGGTTGAATGGGCTTCAGCAGCGGATGGCGGCGGGGTGTAACTTGAATCGGCCGACCGCGGATTTGCTGCGGGGGGCTGGGTTCTGCATGGACGCGCTGGACAACTACTATCTGCCGGGGCCGCGGTTTGCGGCGTACATCTCCGAGGGGCGCGCGCGGCGTTGCTAAGCCGTGGGACGCGCCGCCGTCCGCCCCTGCGCGTCGGGAACCAGGCCTTCGTCCAACCCGCACATATGCTAAGGCAGCGGCCTTGTACTCCCTGCTAAAGACTTTCCGCCTCATCGCGCTGCTCGAAGGCTGCTCGTACGTGCTGCTGCTCGGCGTCGCCATGCCCCTCAAGTACCTGGCAGACATGCCGCTGGCGGTGCGCATCGCGGGCTCGCTTCACGGCGCGCTCTTCGTGGCGTACGCCATCTACGCCGCACTATTGCTGACGCGCGGGCAATGGACATTCGGCCGCTCCGCCCTGGCGATGGCAGTGAGCGTGGTGCCGTTTGCGACCTTCGTGTTCGATCGGAGTCTCAGGCAGGAGTTGTCGGCGCTGGGCTCGGAGAAGGAGCGCTGAGCTTCAGCCGGGTGGGATCCTGCATTTCCTGGAGCTGCGTACATCTCGGAAGGGCGTGCACGGCGCTGTTAGTGCGACGTAGTGGGCGCCCGCGTACAGACATCCACTGCTGTGCGCACAGCCACGAGTTGGCAGCGACGCTGCGCGATGCGACGCTATGACGATGAAGATCGCGTTGCTCAATCCACCCTGGCAACGACCCGGTCACTATGGAGTGCGCGCGGGTTCGCGGTGGCCTCACTTCGAACACAATACCAGTCGCTACATGCCGTTTCCGTTCTACCTCGGGTATGCGGCGGCGCTGCTCGAAGAACGTGGCTTCGAGGTCATGCTGTTCGACGGCTGCGCGACGCGTGAGAGCGACGCTGCCTTTCTGGCGCGCGTGCGCGCATTCCAGCCCGACCTGCTGGTGCAAGAGAACGCGACCGCGTCGATCGAGTGTGACCTGCGCTGGGCACGCACCTTGAAAGACGCGCTGCGCGTGCCGCTGCTGATGACCGGTCCGCACGTCGGTCATATGGAAGACCAGCTGCACGAGCTCCCGTACATCGACGCGCTCGCGGGTGGCGAGTGGGAGTACACAGCCGTCGAGTTCGTGGAACGCATGCGTTCGGGCGCGCCGCTCGCGGGTATTCAAGGCCTGGTGCACCGCGACGGCGGCAAGACAGTGAAGGAGCCGCGCAGACCGAACGTGGAGAAGCTCGACGAGATGCCGTTTCCGCACCGCGCCACGCTCGACATGTCTCGCTATCACGACAACCCCGGCGACATCCCCTCGCCTTCGCTGCAGCTCATCGGCTCGCGCGGTTGCCCGTACAAGTGTCATTTCTGTGTGTGGCCGCAGGTCGTGTACTCGGACAACCGCTATCGCACGCGTTCTGCGAAGAACATTGCCGATGAAATCGAGCACGCATTCCGCGTCGATGGCTATCCCTACCGGTCCTACTACTTCGACGACGACACCTTCAACATCGGCGACAAACGCATGCTGGAGCTTGCCGATGAGCTGATCTTGCGCGGGCTCGAGCACATTCCCTGGGGTGCGATGTGCCGCGCCGATACGATCAAGCAGTCCACGCTGGAGAAGATGCGCCGCGCCGGCTTGGTTGCGGTCAAGTACGGCGTCGAGTCCGGCAATCAAAAGCTGGTCGACGACAGCGGCAAGCGCCTGAACCTGCAAGAGCTGCGCGACATGATGCGCTTCACGCACTCGCTCGGCATTCGCACGCACCTCACGTTCTCGTTCGGCCTGGTCGGCGAAACGCGTCAGACCATGCAAGAGACGTTGGACCTCGCGCTCGAGCTCAATCCGTACACCGTCCAGTTCTCGATCTCCACGCCATTTCCCGGCACCCGCTTCTACAAGTACGCGAAAGAGAAGAACCTGCTCTTGGTGGACGACTTCAGCGCGTACGACGGCATGTCCCGCTCGGTGGTGAAGACCGAGAACCTCGAGGCCGCGGAGCTCGAAGACTTCCTGGTGCATGCGTACCAGGCGTGGGATCGCCACGCGTTGCGCCGCGGCGGGCTGTTCAAGCGCGTGGTCAAGGCGCCGGTTGCGTCGGCGCGCGTTGCGCTCGGCAACCCGCGTCGAGCCTTACAGCTGATGATCGGTAGCTAGGGGAGAGACATGAGCGGAGCCAAGAATGCGAGCGGGCGCAAGAAGCGCCTCGACGTAATCGCCAAGGTCGACCCTGGCGCCGGTGTGAGCACGCGCTTTCTTCGCGTGCCACGCGCGGGCAACACCAATCACACGCGGCCGCTGCGGATCGTGATGGTCATTCCCTACGATCCTTACTATCAGCCGTTCGTGATTCGCTCACTGCGCTTTGCGGAAGAGCTGATGCGCCGAGGACACCACGTCGACTTCTTCTACGCGCCCATGCCCGCGAAGAAGGCCGGCAATCGCCTGCGCGATGAGCTGCCAGGTGGCATCGTCGGCCAGCCGTGTCGCGGGCGAAATCTCGGCGACCACAAGCAGCTTTCGCGAGCGATCGCTGCTTGCGACGTGGTTCACTTCCAGAAGGCCAAGCCACCGCACTCGTGGCTGGCGCTGACGCTGGGCTTGGCGCACGGCAAGCCCATCCATCAGGACTGGGACGACGACGAGGGCGCGTTTTGGTTGCAGACCACCTCGGACCGGATACGGGCGGCACGCTTGTCCGACGTGGGGTCTCTGGTGCGGACCGGTCGGGCGGCGATCGCGGCCGGCACGTCGATCGCGACCGAGTGGGTGATTCCCAAGCTCGTCGACAGCATCGGTGGCGCGACCATCAGCCTGCGTCAGAAGTGTGAGCACTGGGGCGCGGATAAAGCGGCCATCTTCCCCGCACGGGTGGGTGTCGACAGTCACGTCTTCTCTCCCGCACGTCGCGACGAGGCACTGCGCAGTCAGCTCGGTCTCGATGGGCCGACCGTGGTCTACGCGGGCAGCTTCGACGTCCGACCCGATCTCGACTTCTTCATCAGCGCCCTCAAGAGGACGCTCGCACTGCAGCCGACGGCGCGCTGCCTGGTGATCGGCGGTGGCTTTGGTCGTGAGCACTTCATCGGCGAGCTCACGCGCGCGGGCGTGCGTTCACAGGTCGTGTTCTCGAACGGTCTGATCCCGTTTGCCGAGATGCCGCGCTACTTGGCCTCGACCGATCTCGCAGCGCTGCCGTTCCGCGACAACGCCATCAACCGCGGCAAGTCGTCGCTGACGCTGCTCGAGTGCATGGCGAGCGGCTTGCCGGTGGTGACTCACGACGTGGGCGACATCGGTTGGATGCTCGGGGGCGGGGGTGAGATCGGGGTCCTGGATGACCCGAACGATTTTGGTGCCCGCATGGCACGGCTGCTGTTCGACCCCGAGGCGAGCAAGAAGCTCGCGGCGGCCGGCCGCGCGCGCGCCGAGTCCGTGTTTTCATGGAGCGGCACGGTCGACTACCTCGAGAAGGCGTACCAATTCGCCATCGCACAGAGCGCGGGGACCAAGCGGTAGAGCGTCAAGGCGGCTGCGTGGACGGCCTGACTGCCGGGTATTCCCCGGAGGTGCGAAACTCGCGCACGAGGGAGCGTACGGCTGCGTTGTTTGCCGCGACGAGTCCGATGCCCAGCAGACCGAGTGCCGTGCTGAGCGCCGCGACGGTCGGATTCGGCCATAGCCGAGTCGCTGCCAACGCGAGCCAGGCCGGCGCCCACACCGCACCCACGAGCGCTCCGAGCTGACGCAGCGGCACGCCGGTGCTGCGACAGGCGAAGAAGCCCAGCCCGAGCGCGATCACGATCGAGCCAGCGAGCGGACCGGCCAGGAGCGCGTAGCGGCCGTCCAGCGCCGACGCCCGTGCATGCAGGCCCAGAGTCACGATCGTCGTCACGGTCACGATCAGCGCCAGCACATGCACCCAGTTGCAGATTCGAACGCGCCGCAGCGCGATCAACAGCGCGCCGCACATGCTGACACTCATGCCGAGCGACCAGCTCGCCATGATCCAGGGCGCGAACGCAATCGGATCGTGCGCCAAGCTCGGCCCGAGCCAGAGTGGAAAGAGCCAGCGCGACAGGTTCACGGTCACGAGTGTCGCGCAGGCGCTGATGCCGCTGACGAACAACGTTCCTGCGAGAAAGTCACGCCGCCCGGCGTCGCGCTGCGCGTCAGTCGCGCTCGCATCGAAGGCGCGTACGTAGCGTTGAAAGAGCGAGTCGGCGACCGGATTCGACGCTCGACTCAGCACCGAGGAAAGTCGATCGATCACATCGTAAGAGCCGATGATCGCCGTGGTCGTGAACCGTTGTCCCAGCGGGACGGTGCCGCGACCAATGGCATTGCCGATGACCTTCAGCACGCTGAGCTCGGCACAGTAGCTCGCCATCTCACGCAGCACGGAACGGTCCGGCGGGAGCGGCACAGGCAGTGCCAGCCCGAGGCGCATGAACGCAACCAACATGCAGACCAACCTGACGCCCTGCCCCGCGGTGCGCGCCCACTGAACGTGTACGGCATCGAAGCCCAGCGCGAGCAGCGAGACTACCAGGCCGAGCTCGATCAGCGCCGACAGCGCGTGCATCGAGTTCATTTCACGCAAGCGTCCGAGGCCCTGCAGCGTGGCGCCGATGCAGTTGGCGACCAACACCAGCGGTGAGCCGCACGCGCACGCGATGAGCAGTGCGCTCAAGGTCCGGCGCTCGGACTCCGCGTGCCCATACCAGAGCGGCGTCAGCTCCGCGGCCACGAGCAGGATCAGCGCACCGAGCAGCGCGGGCGCAATGATGAGCCACAGCGCCTGACCCAGACGGGCTCGCAGCTGTTGGTAGTCATTGGCGCGCGCGGCCTCCAGTGCGCACAGGTCGGGGGTCGCGAAGTCTGCGTACAAGAGCAGCTCGGTCGTCGTCACCGCGATCACGACGATGCCCCAGGTCGCCGATCCGAACACACGGATGCACGCCGTGGTGATCAGGAACGTGGTCAGGAAGCGCAGCGCTCGGCTGCCGATGCCCGCCGCGAAACCTGCCCAACGCTGCTCCGCGCGCACCCGTTCTCCTGTCGGACCTCACATCCAGCGAGGACACAACATGGTAAGGCGTGAGCTCGGCGTGCGTCAAAGCTCGGGCTTGCGTGTGTGTCGCTGGGAAGTTGTGCGCAATCCTCACCCACGTGTGTTCCGGTACAACCGAACCGCGTTGCGGATCGCCATCACGACCGTCATCGGTCCGACGCGTGGGGCGAAGGCGCTTGCCTTGCCGAGGATGTTCGAGTCGAAGTTGCGATAGGTCGAGAAGTTGATACAGACCGCGCCATCGCGGATCTCGCTCGCGCGGATCAGGTTGAAGTTCTGCGAAGGCACGCCGGTGACCACGATGTCCGCCTCGGCCAGCGCACGCGCTCGATCGATGTCGGTCTCGCTCACGTGGTGCGCGCCTTCGGTCGTACCCGGAGGAGAGAAGAGCAACGGGCCGTCGATGTCGAAGGAGTAGACCCTCGCGCCGTCGTGCGCGAGCATCGACGCGAGCGGGCGGCCGACCACTTCGCTGCGGTTGAACACGCAGGCCGTGCGGCCCTCCAGGGGGCGGTCACCTGGGCGGAAGGCGCCGGCCGCTTCGATCAGCTTCATGATCGCCAGTGGCGTGCATGGCAGGATGGCTTTCTTGGTGCGCTGGGGATCGATGAAGCGGCGGTTTTGGTACAGGCAGCGGACCCAGAAGGAGTGGAGGCCTTCGAAGTCCTTGTTGGGATCGACTGCGTCGCGCAGGTAGACGTCCTGCTCGGTGCCGAAGATCGGGTAGTAGACCATGATGCCGTGGACCCCGGCGTCTTCGTTGGCTTCGCGGATGACGTCTTCGACGTCCAGGCGGGTGGCTCGGCGCAGGTGGTAGTCGACCCCGAGTTCCTGGCAAGCGCGCTGGGCGTATTCGGCGTAGGTCGCCGAGGGGCCGCGCTCGGCGACCAGGACACCCACGAGGACGAGGCGTTCAGGTAATTGGGCGAGCTCGGCGGAGATCTCTTGCCTGAATTTTGCGGCCTCGGCGGCGGCGTCCACGGTCGTCGTCATGGCGCGCAGCCCAGCATGCTGCCTGGGTTGCGTCAAGCGAGCCGCGCTTTCAGGGCAGGACGCCGCGCCTGCGATCGTGTTCTTCCTGCGTCTGCGCCCCGTAGCGTGCCCACGGGATCACCGACAGTCGCGGGAAGCCGATCGGCTCGCCAGTGTCTTCGTCGATTCCGTACTCGCCTTCGTCGAACTTCGATAGCGCGTGGTCGATCTCGACCAGACGGTCGTGCTCGACCTCGGCCAACAGCACCAGCCGATCTTCATCGTTGGCCCGCGATGCAGCATCCGCCTCGTCTTCGACCTCGGAGAGCAACCCGGTGCGCGCACGCAGCTGGCCTTCGCGGCGGGAGACGAGCTCCGAGCGCGCGACGAGCAGCTTTTGCTTGAGCGTTTCGAGTTGGGTTGGGGTGAGCTCGGCCGGAATAGTTCGAGTGCTCATGGCAGGTCAGCCTCCTCCAACGTCTACGTATACCCGTGCCTCAGGAGGGTGGCCAGCCGACCTGTTAAGGCGTGGTCGAGACGCGTCTGACGCCGTAGCTACCCATGGGCATGTACAACGCATCCCCTTCCCTCACCAGCTTCGACACGTACCCCACCGTACGTGAAGCCCCGAGGATCCTGGGGTTGCTCAGGTCAGTCGTATCCAGGATCAACAAGCCTGTCGGATACGACGACGCCAGGTACACCCGCGAGCCTTCGACGTCCAGCAGGTCGAAGTGATACCCGGAGACGTCGTGATGGGCCTGGTCCGCGATCGCGCCTTGTTCGTCGAAGCGCAGTCGGGTCAGGCGCGTGTACGGTTGGCGCGAGTCGGCGGAGTCGTCGCTGCGGCCGTACCACGGGTAGCTGTGCGTGCTGAGCCAGATCTCGCGATCGAGGTAGCGCGCGCGGTCGATCTCGTCGCCCACCGGCAACACCGTGACCAGCGTCGCCACGTCGCCTTCCAGCCGCAAGACGTTGAACGAGTTGCGGCGCCTGCCGTGCTCGTCCCACTGGTAGTCGATCGTGTAGAGCAGCTTGCCCGCTGCATCCACGTCCACGAGGCGCCCGGGGACGTTGACCTTCGGTAGCGCCTTCAGGTTGTTCGGATCCGAAGCGTCGACGCGATCCATGAAGTAACGCTCGTGGTACTTCTTGGGGTTGCCGTTGGCATCCAGCGCCGGCTCGGTGTGCGTCGAGTAGAGCAGCGTGCCGTGGCCGACCTTGTTCACGAACGGATAGTCGTCCATCTGCAAGCTGCCCGTGGCGAGCTTGATGTTGTCCGGATCGCGCAGATCGATCAGGCGCAGCGCGTTCTTGTAGAACCTGCGCCCGTCCTTGCCCGCATTCACCACGCGCGTGGTGACCGGCAACAGCTGGTCGTTCAGCGGCTGGCCGGCGTTCGGGTTCCAGTAGTAGTCGTAGAAGCTCCAGTAGCCGCGGTACGCGCCGGAGTAGATGTGCTGGATGTCTTCGCCGATGCGGTACAGGCCGCGCCAGCGCGGGTGCAGTGGATCGGAGAAGTCGGCGGCGCGGATCACCTGGCCACCCGTGGGCTCCGAGCCGATCACGTACACGATGTCACCGGAACGGATCTGGTACATCAGGCTGGTGTCGACCGGCAGCTCGGCCAAGCTCTTGGCCATGTCGTCTTCGCCGAACGGCAAGACGAAGAAGCGGTAGGTGTTGTCTGACTCCGAAGCTCCCAGCTGTACCTGCTGGCCCTTGATATTGAACACATCGACGACGTTGCGCACCAGGTACAGGTTGGCCGTGACCACAGGCTGGTCGCGATTGGTGGCGTCGATCACCTGCACCTGCTCGGTCGAGATGCTGACGACGCGGTTCTTGAAGGCGATCGCCCGCTCGACGTAGCCGCCCTGCGAGACACGCCCGCGCTCGGTCAACGTGTCGTTCTTCCAGTCCACGATCTGCGCGCCCCGCCGGCTGTAGTACTGGCTGGAGCTCGACATCTCGACCCAGCTCAGCGGCAGCAGGATCATGCCGAGATCGTCCAGCACCTTGAACGCCTTGTAGTCCGACAGCGCCGCGCTGCCCGCACCCCGGTTACCCAGGTCGACCGCCGCCAGGCGCCGCGGAGCACGCATATCGGCGATGTCGAACAACGCGATCTGTACCGGGCTCTCGCCGTTCCAGTTGTAGTGCATGCCGAGCGAGAGCAGGCGTTGCCCGCGCACCTCGAAGTGGGTGATCGGACCATCGACGTTCAGCGAGGCGACCTTGGCCGGCGAGCTCGGGTTTGCCAGATCGTAGAAGTCGACGCGGCAAACCTGTTGGGTGTTGAACCAACACAAATTGACGAAGAAGTCCTTGCCCGAGAAGCGCGTCGCTTGCGGCTGGACGTAGTTGCCCGTGCCGGTGTCCGTGGTCACCGAGATCTGCGCTCGCTGCGTCAGCTTGGTCGGATCGCTCGCGTCCAGTACCGTCAGCACCGCGGACTGCTGCGGGTTCCAGTACCAGTTCTGCGACATCACGCGCAGCTGACCTTCGTGCAGGTCCATCTTGAATTTGTCTTCGACCGCGCCGGGCACGTAGGCGCTACCGCCGACGCGAACACTGCCCTTGGGATCCGAGATGTCGACGTACGTGATCTTGGTCTGACGCACATTGTCGTCGTCGACCAGGTAGTAGTTGGGATCGATCGCCGCGACGCTGAGCGCGGTTTGATAGACCTGGATCAGGTTGGCAGCGCCGGGGAACTCGCGCTTGTCGACCTGGTGGATCTTCGACGGATCGCTGAGATCGATCGACAGCACCCAGGTCGTGTCTTTCCAGTCCTGCGTGTCGTAACGCCAGTAGTCCGGATTGCGCTTGGAGACTGCGTACAGCACGTCGCCGACGATGCGCGTGTCCGTGACCTCACCATCGACGTTGAAGCTACCGTTCACGACCGGCTTCGACGGATTCGCGACATCGACCACCAGCACTTGGCTGCCGTGAAAACCGAGCGGATCGGCATCGCCGTCGAACTGCCAGTACGAGAAATAGTCGCTCATCACGATCAGCGCCCGGCCGTCGCGCACGTACATGTCCACAGGCTGTGCCTGGAACGGCACGCGTCCGCGCACGAACGGGCTGTCCGGATTCGACATGTCGACCAGCACCAGGCCGCGGTAGCGATTGAGCAGGTAGAGGATGTCGCCCTGCGCCTGCACGATGTCGGCCTCGACGATCTCGCGCATCGCCCCGTCGCCAGCCGTCGGTGCCATGGTCGTGGGCGTGGTGGGCGCGGTGGTCACGGGCCTTTGTGCCGGCGCATTGTTCGCCGCGCCGTCCGCCGCGCTCTCCGCCGGGGCCGCTCCCGGCAAGCCCGCAGTCGGCGGGGCCAAGCCCGGCGGCGCGTTGCCTGCGCGTTGTGCCCCTGGATCGCCGCCGCCGCTCGGTTCCAGGTCCTTGGCGGTCACGAAGCTCGTCGCGCTCGGGCTGGGGAACTCCGCGCCCTCCATGGCCGAGACCTCGACCGGCTTGTCGGGCTTGGGCAGATCGGTCTGGCCGATCTTCATCGGGTCGTTGTTGGGCGGGACCGGCTCCCCCGGTCCGGTCGTGCCCTCGCCCTCGCAGCCCACGGCGGCGAGCAACACGCTCGCGAGCACCCAGCGAAGCAACCCGTTCGAACCCTGACGCATAGCGGCCTCCGACCCCGCCAAGAGCAGCATGTGTGCCAGGCCACTTTCGGCCTTTTTTCAGTGTTTACCAGGGGATACTGACCCGGCCACTGGCACACGCTGGCACAAAAACCGAGTCGGGACGTAGTGCTGGTTTGCGACTATGCTGCCCCGCTACATGCAGCCAGCAGTACTCGTAACCTCGGTCCTGGGCGCCGCCGCCGTCCTCGCTTGGCGACTACGCGAGACGACTCGCCCCGTGACTGCCCGCACCATCCTGATCCCCCCGCTCGGCATGAGCACGGGCTTCAGCATGTTCGTGTACCCGCCGACGCGGATCCCGCTGCTCTGGGGCTTGTCGGCGTTCTTGATCGGCGCCGCGCTGCTGGCCTACCCGATGATCAAGACCTCGCGCCTTGTGCGCGAGGGAGACGTGATCTTCCTCAAGCGCTCGCGCGCATTCCTCGGAATCCTGCTCGGTTTGGTCGCGGTGCGCTTCGCGGCGCGCGAGTGGATCGGCCAGTACATCAGCCCGATCCAGACCGGCTCGATCTTCTTCGTGCTCGCGTTCGGGATGATCGTGCGCTGGCGGGCGCTGATGTACCTGGAGTACCGCAAGCTGCAGGAGGGTTAGGCCTGATCCTTGTCGCGGCGTTTGCGGACCAGGAGCTCCTGCGCAACCGTCGCGATGTGGATGCCGTCGGCGCTGAAGATGTGGCCCAGCGTGAGGCCTCGGCCGCCACCCAGTGCGTGCACTGCGAAGTCGTAGAGGTGCCAGTTCTCGGCGCGCAGCGGGCGATGGAACCAGATGGCGTGATCCAGGCTGGTGGCCCAGACGTCTTTCATCGAGATCGGCTCGCTGTGCACGGCGATCACGGCATCCATCGGTAGATCGTCCGATGCGTAAGCGAGAGCGCACGCGTGCTGGACCGGCGAATCGGGCAGCGGATGCAGCAGCCGAAACCATGCGGCTCCACGGCCGGACTTCGGAGGCGCGGGCACCTGGCGCCGATCGAGCATCGGGCTCCAGCTGTCGGGCGTCAGCGTCTCGGGTTCCGGAGCCTCGGGACGCTTGCGCGTCTGCGCTTCGGTGCCCTCTTCCGCGAGCTGGAACGACGCAGACATGTTCAAGATCGCGCCGGTCGATTGGCGCGCGACCACGCGCCGCGTATAGAAGCTGCGCCCGTCGCGAATGCGGTCGACCTCGTAGCGGATCGGCGCGGACGCATCGCCGCGCCGGATGAAGTACGCGTGCAGCGAGTGCACCGCGAACTGCTCGGGCACGCTGTGCGCTGCGGCGCGCAGGCCCTGGGCTACGATCTGTCCACCGTACAACCCGCCCCACGGGTAGCTGGGTCCTTCGCCCACCCACGTGTCCGGGCCGTGCGGTTCGAGCGCGAGCAAGTCAGAGAGTTGCATCGCGCCACACTACTCACGAAGCCGTCGCGAGGGGAACACCCGTCGTCGATCCGACGCGATGTTCCCCCGACAGAGCTCAACGCTGCCCCGCGGGCACGATCCCGCGAGCCCACTTCAGCAGCTTCGCGGCGTCCTGTGCGTTCGCTGCACTCAGCCTGACCCAGAAGCCAGCGCCCGCGGACACTGCTTGCACTTGCACGCCGCGCACGCCAGGCCGGCAGGCGTCGTTCGCAAGCTCACGCTCCACGCTCAGCGTCAGCCACTCGGCGGTCAGTCCGGGCTGCGCGGCCACGTAGACCTGCGCGCCCTTCAGCTGCGAGTACGTGCCCATGCCGAAGTTCTCCTCGGTGTTGTACGGGGTGACCGAGACTGCTGAGTACTCTTCGAACACACAGCGCTGCTCGGCTTGCTTCGGGCTTGCAGCCACCGTGGAGGCCGCGAGCAACACGGCCGGCACTGCACCCAACCACGCCATTTTCTTGATCGACATCAGACCTTCTCCTCGTCGAGCGGAGACACGCGGCAGCCATCAGCGGCTACGGAAGCGGTCGCGCTTCACGAAGACGCTTAGAGCAGGAGTCGTGCCGGCGCTCGATCGGCTCGAAACGCCGAGAAATCGCCGATCATCGAGCGCTCGACCTGCCGGTTTCCCGGCACGGTGCCGGGCCGTGCCGCCGGCTACTTGGAGTCGACAGCACGGCAGCCGCGACGCTCAGCTGAAAGTCACGCATGCTCGCAAGGCTAGCAGGGTGTACGGTGCGCGGGTGAGTCCACGCGTCCCGCCCAAAGCCCTCAGCATCGCCGGGGTCGATCCGTCCGGCGGCGCCGGCATCCTGGCCGACATCAAGACCTTCAGCGCGCTCGGAGCCTACGGAACCGCGGTGATCGCCGCGCTGACTGCGCAAAACACGCAAGCGGTGACCGGCATCCACGGCGTGCCGCCCGAGTTCGTGCGCTTGCAGCTCGACACGCTGTTCGCCGACGTCCGCATCGATGCCGCCAAGATCGGTATGCTGGGCACCGCGCCCATCACGCGCGCGGTCGCCGAAGGTCTGGCCGCGCCGATCGCCTCCGGCGAGCTCGCGCACCTGGTGGTGGATCCGGTGATGATCGCCAAGAGCGGCGACGCCCTGCTCTCGGCCGACGCCGGCGCCATGCTGATCGAAGCCATCCTGCCGCTCGCCACCGTGCTCACCCCGAACCTGCCGGAAGCCGGCGCGCTGCTACGACGCGCGCCGCCCAGAGATCTCGCCGAGATGCGTCGAGCGGCCCACGATCTCCGGCAGCTGATGGCGGCGAGCGGATCGCGCTGGGTGCTGATCAAGGGTGGCCACCTCGATGGTCCCGCCGTCGACATCCTGCACGACGGCGACCAGATGCTCGAGCTGCCGGCCGAACGCATCGCCACGCGCAACACCCACGGCACCGGCTGCACGTTGTCCGCCGCCATCGCGGCCCTCCTGCCACAACATCCCAGCGTCCCCGACGCGATCAACGCCGCCAAGCGCTACCTCACGCAAGCCATCGCCGAGGCCGACAGCCTGCACATCGCGCGCACCGATCGAGGCCACGGACCCGTGCATCATTTCTGGCAAGTGTGGAACCGTTAGTTGAGCTCGGTGCCGACGATCGGTAGATCGATGCGAGCGACCGTGCCGCCGCCGGGCCGCGCGGAGAGCTTCAGCGTGCCCGCGTGCGCTTCGATGATGCGCCGCGCGAGCGCCAGGCCTAGCCCGTGGCCACCGGTGGCGCGGGCTCGGCTTTGCTCGACGCGGTAGAACGGCTCGAAGACGCGCTGCAGATTTTCGGGCGCGATGCCGATGCCCTGGTCGCGAACCTCGATCACGATCTCCGCGCCCGCGCGGTGCGCGACGACCGAGATCGGGCTGGCGGAGTCTTCGGTGTACTTGTCGGCGTTGTCGAGCAGGTTGTCGAGCGCGCGGCGAAACAGCACCGCGTCGGCACGCGTGTTCGGCAGCACCGAGCCGAACTGGAGCTCGATCGCACGCGCGGGGTGGCTGATGCGGAAGCGACCGATGGCGCGCTCGACCAGGCCGTGCATGTCGACGTCTTCGACGCGGATCGGTGGCACCGCACTGCCGGACGTGAAGCCTTCGTGGAGCGCCAGACGCGCCGCGGCGAGCACGTCGTTGACGATGCGTTCGAGCTCGGCGAGATCCTCCGCGATCTCGCTCAGCGATTCGCGCGCGCTCTCGGCGTCGCCCTCGGCGGCCAGGTCGAGCGCGACCTGGATGCGGGCCAGTGGCGTGCGCAGCTCGTGCGAGACGTTGGCGATCAACTCCTTCTCGGCGCGTAGCAGGCTGGCGATGCGTTGCGCCATCTCGTTGAACGCACGCGAGAGATCGCCGAGCTCGTCGTTGCGATCGAGCGTCGCGCGCGCCCCGAGTTGGCCGGAACCGAACGCCGAAGCCGCCTGCGTCAGCTCGGACAGCGGCCGGGCCAGCGAGCGCGCGGTGAGCCAGGCCGTGATACCGACGACCACCAACACCAACACGATCGGGAACCAGAAGTGCGGCGGCGGGGCTGGCGGCGGCAAGTGACACACCAGCGTGCCCAGCTGCCCGTCGGGATAGTGCAGCGGCACGCTGCGCAGACCCATCACGCGCGGCCGATCGGCGCGCTTCGGCGGCGGCAGCCTGCTGGTGTGCGCCACCAAGCGAGCTTGCGGGTCGTAGACCGCGATCGACCAGTCGGCCTGCTGTTCGAGTCGCGTCAGCTCTGCCTGCACGGCGCTCGGGTCGTTCAGCTTGGACTCAAGCGCAACGCCGAGCAGGCGCGCGGCCTCGGTCAGGAGCGTTTGCGGTGGCGGCGGCGCGACCTGACGCGCGAACACGAAGATGCCGAAGGCGACCAGCGCGAACTGCACGATCCCGACCGCGTAGATCCGGACCACGAGCCGCGACGGGAACCGCTTCACTACGCGTGCTCCGCGACCAGCATGTAGCCGACACCGCGTACCGTCTTGAGCAGCCGTGGATTGCGCGAGTCGTCGTTCAACTTCGCCCGCAGGTGCGAGATGTGCACGTCGATCGAGCGGTCGAAGGCTTCGTCCGGACTGCCGCGCACCAGATCGACCAGTTGTTCACGGCCCAGCACGCGCCCGGCGCGTTCGGCCAGCGCGTGAAGCAGCTTGAATTCGTAGGTGGTCAGCATGAGCGGGGTGCCGTCCAGAGCGGCGCTCATCGCGTGCGGGTTCATGACCAGCTTGCCCACGCGCAGCTCGCGCGAGGGCCCGGTCAGTCCACGTGCGCGCCGGGCCTGCGCGCGGATCCGCGCGAGCAGCTCGCGCGACGAGAACGGCTTGGCGATGTAGTCGTCCGCGCCGCCTTCGAGCCCCAGCACGCGGTCCGCCTCGTCACCGCGCGCCGTCACCATGATGATCGGCGCATCGGTGCGCAGGCGCAGCTGGCGACAGACCTCGATGCCGTCGATGCCGGGCAGCATCAGATCGAGCAAGATCACGTCGGGGGTGTGCCGCGCGACTTCGGCCAGACCTTCCTGACCGTTGCAGGCGAGCGTCACCCGCGCGCCGTGGCTCTCGAGGTAGCGCGCGGTCAACCGGGCGAGCCGCGCGTCGTCCTCGATGTAGACGACGCTGATGGTCTCATGCTCGGAATGCCTGAGGTTCACGGCAGAAACACAGCCTAGCAAACCTGGCCGCCCGGGTCCCCCGGCTTAACAAGACCAAACAATGCGCCACGGCGCTCATTTCACGCGCTCGAGCGCGCGCGGCTGCACGGCCTCGCCGCCATCAGCTGCACCGAACAACTCCTCTGCGTCCGGCGCACGCTTCGACCTGGTCCGCCTGGGGCTCGGCGAGCCGTCCACGGGTGCCAGCGCCGGCTTCTTGCGCCCGAGGCCATTGAGCCGCGTGCTCAGCTCCGCGTTTCCCCCGGCAAACACGCGCGCGTAGGCCAGCGCACGCTCGGCCTTGGCCTCGAGCAGCGCCAGTTCACTATCGCGCACGAGCCGAGCCTCGGTGAGTTGCGTCTCGATGCGCTCGACCTCCAGTTGCGCTCCCAGCAGCGCCTGCTCTGCCAGGTGCAGCGCGTCGAGATCGAGGTCGGGGAAGTGCACGCCGGCCAGCGCGTCTTCGCGGTACAGGCCGATCACCTGGCGGACGAACTCGGGCGTGGGGTCATGCTTGGCTGGGCTCGCTGACATGGCTGGTTTCTCCGGGGTTGGGACAACCTGATCCCATGTTCAGGTGTCTATCCGAACCCCACGGCCAGCGCAAGCTTTCAGCACACGAACAGCAGCTCGAAGCGCTCGAGCACGACCGGCATATCCAGGCCGGGCTCGCGCCCCAGCTCGGCACATTCCCGCGAGAAATACTCCCAGTGGGCCTGCCGCCAGAACAACAGGCTGCGGTCGCCCTCGCCCTCATCCCAGGCAAACGTCGCGTCCACCTCGTCGAATCGGCACACCTGCACGTCGGTGGTGCGGATGACCGCCCGCGGCGTGCCGTCGAACTCGGTCAGCACGCTGTACCCACCGAGGATGGGCGCCTGCTCCGGCACGCGTTCGTGCATCCAGAGCAGACCCGCGGTGCCGCGCTTGGGCCCGTGGATCACCAGCTCGATCAGCTCGTGGGCGAGCTGCTGGCTGTCGCCGAAGAACCACGCCTGGTACGGGGTCGAGGGGTCCAGCCGCTCCTGGCTGCAATACGCCTCCCACAGCGCCTGCACTGCGGGCGTCTTGATCGACAGGTTGCCCGTCTCGACCCGCTCCATGGCGCTCAGTCGCTGCGCCGCGAGCAGGCGTAGCGCCAGGGCGTGATGCCGAAGGCGCGCCGAAACGCGAGCGTGAAGTGACTCTGATTGCAAAAGCCGAGTCTCATTGCGATCTCGGCGACGTCGATCTGACTGCTGGCCAGCAGCCGCGCGCCCTCGTTGAGCCGCTCGCGCAGCACGTAGCGGTGCGGCGTGGTGCCGAAGGCGCGGCGAAATACGCTACTGAACTGGCGCGGACCGAGGCCGACCAGGGCGCTCAAGTCGGTCAGGCTGAGGCTCTCGTGCAGGTGATCGCGCACGTAGGTCCGCAGGCGCGTGCAATCGGCGTCGGACAGGCGGCCACGCAGCGAGCCGTTCGAGACCGGCGCGGTGCCCGCGATGTAGCTGAGCAAGGTCGCCGAGAGCGATTCGGCGTACAGCGGACCGGTGAGCGCGCCACGTTCGACCTCATCGCGCATCGCACAAGCGTACAGGCGCGCGGTTTCGTCGCGCAGGACCGGCCGGCGCTGGCCGAAGCTACCGGCGAACGTCGACAACGACAGGCGCTGGAACCAATCGGGCGGAACGGCGATCGCCGCGACCTCCGCGCTGCCGACCATCCGCACGATCGTGTGACGGTTGTCGCCGGACAACAGTGAGACCGTTCCGGCCACCGCAGGCGCGCAGACCTCGCGTGCGCCCTCGCGCCGTACGATGTCGATCTGGCCGTTGAGCACGACCATCACGCCGTATTCCCCGTCTTTCGGGCCCGCCTCGCCGATGCCGTCGCGGCCCTGCATGTGATGGATCTCGAACGGCAATCCAGCCCACGACGTCGACGCGCTCATCAACAGGGGGGCAGCGGGACCGAGTCTCAGAGGCCGCGTCTTTCCCGCGATGTGCATCTGAATGCGATTCGACATGGGGCAGTCCCTCAATATTCGACTGAGCAGTTTGCGTCGATTTTTCGCCAGGTCGCCCGCGAAAAACGCAGGCATAGTGGTGCTATGTCGAGGCTTTTCGCGGGCGAGCTGGCGGAAAAGCGACGTGAAATGCGACGTGTCGCAATATTGAGGGACTGCCCCATGTACTGCTCGTGCCCTATCACCTTTGTCAGGGGCTCTCAAGGCGTCGATCGCGGGCTCGATCCGTCACCGCCACGCCTGGTCGCAAGCGCTCGTACGCTCGCAAAAAGTTCGCGCCCAGCACGTTGCGGATCAACTCTGGACTGAACCGGAGATCGAGCATGGCTTGAACGAGACGCGGCAGCTCCAGGCACGTGCGCATGTCCGCCGGCGGAATGATGAAGCCGTCCCAGTCGCTGCCCAATGCAGGCACCTCCGGCCCCACGCAGCGCACGATGTGCTGGATGTGTCGAGCGATGTCGCTCGCGCGACCGCCGGACAAATAGCGACCTGACAGGTATCCGCCGTTGTAAATGACTCCGACCACTCCACCGGTGGCCGCGACCGCGCGCAGCTGCTCGTCGTCGATGTTCCGCCAGTGCGGGAACGCGCCGCTGACGCCGGTATGGGTCACGATCGCCGGCTGGCTGGGGTCGTGCACCTCCAGCGCATCGAAGAAGCCGCGGCGTCCGATGTGAGCCAGATCGACGAACACGCGGCGCGCATTCAGTTCCTGTACGTAGGCCCGGCCCTGAGCAGTCAAGCCCTCGGTGCCCGCAGCCGCTAGCTGCGGCGCGCTGCTGCGGCCGAGGCGAGACCTGGTCAGGTGGACGAGCGTGACGCGCTGCACCCAGTCCCCCAGCTGCTCGAGCGCGTCGAGATCTCGATCCAGCGCGTTGCCGCCCTGGATGGACAGCAGCACGGCGTGCTGGCCGCGCGCGCGCGCCTCACGGTACTCGGCGTGGTTGCGCACGATGCACGCTTGATCCGGGACCGACTCGAACAGCCCGCGCAAGCGCTGCAGGTTGGTCCCGAAGGCGGCAGCGCGGCCGGCGGCGGACCGCAGCGGGTTGGTCGTGATCGACCACATGGCCGCGCCGATGCGCGCCTCGCGCAGGCGGGGCAGATCGACCTGGCTGTAAAAACGACCGTTGAGTAGACCGCGACCGTGCCGCCTCCGCACGTCGTAGCCGAACACGCGCGTCCAGATGAAGGAGTCGATGTGTAGATCGATCAACTCACACGCCAGGTAGAGTTCTACGGCCTCCTGAGAGATGCCGAGCGCACGCGCCCATGCCTGTGGATCGAGTGCTCTTTCTGGGATCTCGTGGCTCACGATTCTTGGCTTTCTGATTTCTTTCTTAAACCTGACGTTGGGACGTCCGGGAGACGCGAAACGAGCCACGTGAGCCAGACTGTCACGCGCACTGCGCAGCAAGGGTAAGCGCCGGCGTGGCGTTTGTGAATTATGGCTCGACTGGCTTGAAGGCTGGCTGCATTAGATCGATTGTGTCGCGGGAATTGGTTCTCAGGATGAGCTCGAAACTACGACATTGGGCATTATGTTCGATCGCGCTGGCCGCTTGCAGCGGCAGCGATGCAGCGCCCGGTATGCTGCCCAGCCTGAGTGCAGGCACGGCAGGCGGCTGGACGATCACCGCGGGCACGCCCGGTGCCGCTGCGCCTGCAGCTGGCAGCGGCGGCGCGGCG
>DATEOF010000172.1:0-47423 GCA_035274465.1 Polyangiales bacterium | reverse complement strand
GCGCTGGCTCGGATCAGCGTGCTGCCCTCACAGCACATCGTGCAGCTCGTGACCTACGACGACGGTAAGTCGCGCGAGCTCCAGGAGTTCGATGCCGACGGCACGCTCGTTCGAAGCCTGCAGAGTGCGCCCGAGCCAGCTACCGCGGTGGCTCTCCACCTTCGACGGCGCTCCGCTGGCGTGGCCTCTCGGAGCCAGCGCAGGCATGGACGACGCGATGTTCATGCTGGCTGCGACCTCGAGCGGACCCACGGACATGGCTCCCCGCGCCTCGCTGAGCAAGTTCGCTCCCTAGCGTGGTGGCTGCGCAATTTGCACGCAGCGTGGTTACGCGGATGGCGGACAAATGAACCGTTCGGGCCGTCTTTTGCCAAACCGCGCTTCCCAGAGCCAATTCTTGGGCTAGAACGCGTTCTATTCCGTGCGGCCGTGAGAGTACCGGCCAGTAGTTCGGGTTCTCTGAGAGGTGTGACGTGTGTGAAGTTCGGTGGAGTATTCTCGTGCTCGCGGCGCTGGCGTCGTCGAGTTGCCAGGGTGCGGATGACCGCGTATTGACGGGCAGCGATGCGGCGACCGACGATGCCGCGGTCGGAAGCAGAGTGCTCGAGCCTGCAGCAGCCGGTAGCGAGAGCGCAGCTAACAGCGAGGGTGACGCAGACCCTGACTGCGACCTCACCGGCATCTGGATGGCAAACCAGATCACTGTGAGCCAAGCGCTGGGTCGTGCGCAGTCGAGCAACCAGTGGATGTATCTGGAATTCAAACAGTCAGGTACGGCTGCTGAAGTGACCAAACACTTCGATTGCGGGATCGAGGTCCACGGCTCGGCCATCGTCACGATGTCGCGTGCGACCACGCAGGCCTTGATCGGTCACAACGTGCAGAACGGCCGCAAGGCGACGCTGGTTCGAGACGGAGAGCACTGCAAGTTGAACGTGGAGCGTTTTTGGAGCGTGCGCGGAGCAGACGAATCGCGGTTTCTTCCCAACGCCAGGCGCAACTCCAGCGACAGCATCGGGGCTGTCGACAAGCTCAACCCGCTGCCCACGAGACGCAACACCGATGGTGCAGTCGACACCGAGAACGACGGCCAGCTGGGTGTCGCGTATCAGGTCGCAGGCAACCTCTGGGGCACGCGCAACGCGGTGCAGCGCTACTGGACGCGTTGGCACACCGACGCGGACCACCAGATCCCGGCGAGTGACGACTGGCAAGACGAGCTCGTAGTCCGCACCGAGTTCGACTACGAAGAGAGCGTACTCTCACCGAAGAGCGGATTGTTGATCTCCGACAGCAGTCCGAAATCCGACGCCAAGCACGTGGTCAAGCTCCGCTTCCTCGGACGCGATCGTTCTGATCCGCGCGCCGCGGCCATCCTGAAAGACACCGACATCGAGACCTGCTACGCGATTCAAGATTCGATGCCGGCGGTGGAGCTCGATTGAGCGCGTTTGCGTTCGAGTTGCTTCAAGCTGGCCAGCGCCTCGGTCACGTGTCGCGACATGTTGATCGCCGAGTCGAAGACATGCCGGATGGTTCCGCTCGAATCGATCACGAACGTCACGCGCCCAGGAACCAGACCAAAGAACGCCGGCCTCACGCGATATAACTTTCGAACCGCGCCTTCTCTGTCACTCAGCAACAGAAACGGCAACGCTCGATGGCGCGCGAACGATGCGTGGCTGTCAGCCGAATCCGAGCTGATGCCGACCACTTCCGCACCGGCGGCTTTGAAGTCCTCGTAGGCGTCGCGAAAAGCACATGCCTGGGCCGTGCAGCCGGCCGTCTCGTCACGCGGGTAGAAATACACGACGACCGGCCCGCGCGCGAGCAACTCGCTCAGCCGGACGATCGACCCGTCCTGTTGAGGCAGCGAAAAATCGGGAGCGGCCTCTCCGGTGCGCAGCATTTCGGTGGAATTCGTCCGAGTGTTCATCGCGTCGTATTGTGCCCGATCCACGACACAAAGAAAGCCGGCAGCGCACTCAGACCCGCACGAAGGGTTTCAGGTTCCACGGGTCGCCTTCCGGCCACTCCAGTGTGCGAGTGAAGCTGCCACGCATGTCGAACTCGCGCGCGAGACCCTGCAGATGGAGCTCGCCCAGGAGGTCGTCCTCGATCACGATATCGAAGATTCTGACAACTTTGCCGTGATCCCAGTTGTACCGATCGTAGAACTTGTACTCGATATCGGCCTTGAACCACTTCTTCCCGTCGCGCTCCGTGACCAAGACGCGGCCCTTCGCCCAGGTGACATAGTCGCCTACGGCGAGGAACCAATTGAGGCCCTCCTCCTGCAGATTTCTACCCGTCTCGACGGTAGTCGACGTGATGTCGTGGGTTCCCGGGGACAGCGTCTCGGCAAAGTGCTTGAACTGCCAAATCTCAGCTTCATATCGCGTTCGGGCGCTCGGCACTTCTCCGATCATTCCTTCCAGGTCGATCTCGAAGTCATTGCCGCTACCCTTCAGGTAGTGACGCATGTGTGTCGCCGCGTCGTATCCGATGATCACTTGCGCGGCACCCAACTTTTCGAGGATCTGCTGCTTCAACGCTACGTACGCCAGCTGCACGGGCTTCGAGCTCCATGGGCCCGCTCCCGCATCGTGGCTGGTCGCCGGATCGTCGGTACCGAGCTTGTACTCGGCAACCCTCGGCGATCGTATGGGTCGCGGGTACGGCACCGGCGGAAGAGGGTCCGTGTTGGCGATACTCACCATGTCGAGATCGAGGGCCTCGAGCGTATATCTACCCAACCACCCGTTGTCCTCGAGCCCGCGATCGCGCTGGTACTTGATGACCATCCCCGTGGTCTCCGAACCGTACACACCGTCCGGCGCACCCGTCTTGCGCGTCGAGACGGGCAGTGGGTACTTCTTCAGCTCGAGCAGCGCCCCCTGGATGAGCGCGACACCGCTCCCGCTCATACCGAAGTGCAACGCAGGGTTGTTCTTGTGTGCCGCCAACAGCTGCAAGTCATTGCGAAATGGAGGATAGCGAAGCGTTGACACGAGCACGAGCGTAGACAAGCACACCTACGAGTCAAGCTCGGCAGACCGTAAGTGCTGGCGGGTGATGCACGTCAAACGCACGCTATTCGACTACAACGAGGGATTTGGTGAGCATTTGGCATGACACAACATCCCATGCAGCTAGAGCCCGGGAGACGGTTCCTCGTACACTCAGCTCTGGGCCCATTCGCACCTCGTCGATGTTCACTCCGCCCTCAACGGCCGCCACTCGCTGCACGCTGAGTGCCGTTCTGTGCTGCACCCTGTGCGTGGTGCCCGGCTGCTCTCGACCGCAACCTAAGGCGAGCGCGACGAGCAAGGCGAGCGCTCCCGCCCCTACCCCGAAAGCCATCGCGCAGCTCGGCATCGATGGCGCACAGCTCGAAATTCCCGACGGTTGGGTCGAGCAGGAACAGAGCGGACACGATTTGGGCGTGAAGGAGTTCGTGCGTGCGAACAGCCCTTTCAAGGTGACCGTTCGAACGCGGCAGGCTGCCTCGCACGCGGAGGCATTCAGCGCATTGCATGACCTTCGCCACGCCGTGCACGACGATGGTGAAGGCCTACAGGTGGCCGGTTGGCCGGCCTATCGGACGCATCGTTTCTGGGAGCTCGCAGTGGACCTCTACGCGTATTCCCTGATCGAGATCGCTGCCGGGAGCTACCAGATTCAGGCACTCGCCGTGTTGGAACCGCTCCCGGTGGAGGCACGCGAAGCAGAGGTACTGGCAGCGCTCCAGACACTGCGCGTGCCTTTCGCTGCAAATCCCGCGGAAACCGCGCGTGAGCTCGCAGAGCTCGCTGAGCTCGCTGAGCTGCAGCGTCGGGCACCTCCCGAGCTCGTGCCGGCTCGAGCGAAGCGCCTTCTCCCGGGTCCGCGTACGGTCCCGCTCGCCGGGATCCAGGGAGTGCAGCTCAGCGTGCCTCCGGGCTGGGGGTACGAAGACGACCCACGCGCCGTGCATACCACCGCACTTAAACGCGCGGAGGGAAGGGCGACGATCCGCATCCAGGTGTCCAACCGCGTCGGGCATGCGCAAGCTTTGGAGGCGGTTCGAACCTTCGAGGCTGCGACCCTGTACCGAGGAGAGTTCGTAGAGTTGTCCGGCTGGCCCGCTTATCGAGAGATGTGTGAAGGCGTTCGGATCGCCGAAGGCCACAAAATCGTGTGTAGGGTCGAGCGAAGACCCGGCGTGCTACGGGTCTATGACTATGAGGTCGTCGCCGCAGCTGGCGACCATTACATCCATATCAGCGCGACGATCTACGCTTGGACGCCGACGTCACCCTGGAATGAGATGCTCGAGATCGTGAGCTCGCTGCGCTTTCCCTCCACCGCCGACGTCTCGCGCACCGCCAGTGAGCTCGATGCGCTTCGCCAGGCGACTCCGCGTGTCGCGCCACCGAATGCGGCATCGCCGCACCCTCCGCCCGTGGGGCCGGCTCTCGTGGCCGCGAACGATCGGCATGTCTACGAGCGCGATGAGCGGGGAAGGCTGTTCGAACGCACGAGCGACCCCACGACCTCGAGCGTACGCAGCTACCTCGAGAAGGGGCTCGTCGCTCTCAGCGCTGGGGGCACCTGCGCGTACGGGATTCGGCAAGACGGAACGCTCACGAATGCCGCTGGGTTCAGGAGATCCGACTTCGTGCCCGGGCACTTCGTCGAGCTGGCAGTGTCCAGCGAGCATAGGGTCGACAACGGCTGGTGTGGCACGGGTTTGCCCCAACCGCAGTGCATCTGGTGTGCGCGCGACGAGCACGGAGTCGTGATCTGCGGCGGCAGGTCCGAATACCAAACCGCAATGCGCCCGCCTGACGGCCATTTTCACGGCCTCGTCGCGGGCCGCAACTCGATGTGTGCGCTCGACGAAGCGAGTCAGGCCGTCTGCTGGCAGCCCGGGCGGAACGATGCGCTGCAGGTCCCTCCGATGGGTTCATTCACACAGCTCACGCTCGGTGGCGCCCAGACCTGCGGCCTGCGTGCCGACGGCAGCGTTCTGTGCTGGCAAACGCGCGTCGCGCTCGACCCCAAGCGCTGTCCGATTGCCGCTGAATGCGGCATCTCGAGCCCGAGCGGATCGTTCAAGCAGATCTCGAGCGGCGATCGGCACAACTGTGGCATCACCAGCGCAGACGAGTTGGAGTGTTGGGGAGATTCGCGCGACGACCTTCTCAACGCACCGACCGGACACTTCGTTCGCGTCGTCTCGGCGAACCGCTACAGCTGCGCGATGCGGACGGACGGACAGGTCCTCTGCTGGGGTGCGCTGGGGGATGACGGGACTTGACGACCCGATCCGTCCGGCTTGCTGATACACTGGGGCATGGTCCGCTCGGCGCTCGATTTCTCAGCATTCGATGCCGCGGTGAATCAATTCATCGAGCGCCACAACAGCTCGGGAGCGCGCCCGATCGCGGGTGCGAGCGTAGTCGTTGTCGATGCGGCGAACCTTCTGCACGCACAGGGTTACGGCAGGTATGCGGCGGATCGGCTCTACCTGATCGCGTCAGCGTCCAAGATCCTGAGCGCGGGTGTGATCATGCGGCTCTGCGATCAGCGCACGCTGCGCCTCGATGAGCCCCTTCGCACGTACGTGCCCGATTGGCCCGCCAGCGGTACCGGTGACGTGACACTCGCGCAGTTGCTCTCGAGCAGTTCGGGGTTGCCATCGGTGATGGAGGTGACCGCAACCCTCGAGAACCTGCGCGATCCGTACGCGGTACACCTGTATCAGTTCGTTCCACAAGGCACGCTGCAGGAAACGGGCTTGCGCATCTACAAGACCGAGCCGCCGCGCAAACCCAATACGCATTTCGCGTACGGCGGCAGTCAGTGGCAGCTCGCAGGCGCGATCGCGGAGATCGCCTCGGGCAAGAGCTGGGCGCAGCTGGTCCGCGAGACGTACGTGGAGCCGTGTGGTGTGCCGTCGCTCGGCTACACCAATCCGTTTGCGTCCGCGCGCACCTATCCGCCGGAGTTCGATGGCGTGGTTGCGAACCTACCATCGACCGACAATCCGAACATCGAGGGCGGCGCATACATCACCGCGCCGGACTACGGGAAGCTCTTGCAGTTGCACCTGAACCACGGGCTCTCGGGTACGGAGCGTGTGTTGTCCGAAGCATCCGTCGCGATCATGCAGCAGGATTGGATCGCGAAGTACGGCGGAAAGGTGGTCAGCCCTTCGCCGATCCAGTACGGCGAAGGCTACGGGCTCGGCTGGTGGATCAACACCGAGCACGACTACCTCGTGGCCCCCGGAACCTACGGCGCCTTCGCCTGGCTCGACCGCAAGCGCCGCTACGCAGCGATCTCGATCATCGAGAACGGCCACGTGATCGGAGGCACGCTCGCGCTCGAGGTGAAGCCGATCATGGACGCGCTGATCGACGCTCGTGGTTAGCGCCCGCAAAGCAAGACGCCCCGGCTTCCCGCAGGAAACCAGGGCGTTTGCGTGTCGCGAGCTGTTCGCTCAGCTCTCTTCGTTTGCCGCGGCAGCTATCGGGCGATCGCTCGCCTCGCCGCCCGTCACGCCGATCGCGTCTTCCACCAGCACGTCCAGCCGCTTGTAGGCGGGCAGACCGGTACCGGCCGGGATCAACCGACCCATGATGACGTTTTCCTTCAAGCCGCGGAGGTGATCCACGCGACCTGCGATGCAGGCCTCCGTGAGCACCTTCGTCGTCTCCTGGAACGAGCTCGCCGAGATGAAGCTGTCGCCGCTGAGCGAGGCCTTGGTGATGCCGAGCAACAGCGGTTCAGCCACTGCGGGCTTGCCGCCGCGCGCGATGACCTTCTCGTTCTCGCGCTCGAACTCGCGCTTGTCGACGTGCTCGTCCACGAGGAACGCGCTGTCGCCGACTTCCTTGATTCGCACACGACGCAGCATGCAGCGCACGATGGCTTCGATGTGCTTGTCGTTGATGGTGACGCCCTGCAGGCGGTAGACCTGCTGGATTTCGTTCACGAGCCAGGCTGCCAAGGTCTTCTCGCCCTTGACGCGCAGGATGTCGTGCGGGTTGTTCGGCCCGTCCATCAGCGGTTCGCCCGCTCGCACGTAGTCGCCTTCCTTGACCGTCAGGTGGCGGCCCTTGGCGAACAAGTGCTCGCGCGGTTCGCCCATCTCCGGCGTGAGCAGGAGCTTGCGCTTGCCCTTGGTGTCCTTGCCGAAGCTCACGACGCCGTCGATATCCGCGACGATGGCGTGGTCCTTCGGTTTGCGCGCCTCGAAGAGCTCGGCGACGCGCGGCAGACCGCCGGTGATGTCTTTGGTCTTGGTGGTCTCGCGCGGAATCTTGGCGATGATCTCGCCTGCTTCCACGGTCTGACCTTCTTGCGGGATGATGTTCGCGCCGACCGGCAGGAAGTAACGAGCCGGTACGCCTTCGCGCACGATCGTCTCTCCGCTGTCCGGGTTCTTGATCGACACGCGAGGACGCGCGCTGGGGTCGCGCGACTCGGTCACGACGCGTCGCGACAAGCCCGTGACCTCGTCCAAGCGCTCTTCCATCGTGACGCCTTCGATCACGTCACCGTACTTCACGGTGCCCGAGACCTCGGTGAGCAATGGAATCGCGTACGGGTCCCACTCCGACAGGACGGTGCCCTTCTTGACGCGCTCGCCTTCCTTGACCTTCAGGTATGCACCGTAGGTCAGGTTGTAGCGCTCGCGCTCACGACCCGAGTCGTCCGCGACCTTGATCACGGCGTGACGGTTCATGATCACGACCATGCCGTCTTTACGTTCGACGATCTGGGCGTTCTCGAGCTTGACCGTACCCTCGGAGCGAGCTTCGAGGTTGCTCTGCTCGATGCGGCCGCGAGCGGCAGCACCACCGATGTGGAAGGTACGCATCGTGAGCTGCGTGCCCGGCTCACCGATGGACTGCGCGGCGATGACGCCGACAGCTTCACCGATGTTGACCTTGTAGCCACGCGCGAGGTCGCGGCCATAGCACTGCACGCAGATGCCGCGCGTCGCCTGGCAGGTGAGCACCGAGCGGATGATGACCTTCTCGATGCCCGCATCTTCGATGCGCCGCACCGCGTCTTCGTCGATGTCGCCGCCACCGGGCACGAGCACTTCGCCCGTGACTGGGTCGACGATGTCTTCGAGCGCGACACGACCGAGGATGCGCTCACCGAGCGTCTGGACGATCTCGCCGCCCTCTTCGAGCGCGCCCGTCCACACACCGTCGAGCGTCTCGCAGTCGTACTCGGTGACCACGGCGTCTTGCGCCACGTCCACCAGACGACGCGTGAGGTAACCCGAGTTCGCGGTCTTCAAGGCGGTGTCCGCCAAGCCCTTACGCGCGCCGTGCGTCGAGATGAAGTACTCGAGCACGGTGAGGCCTTCCCGGAAGTTGGCCTTGATCGGGTTTTCGATGATTTCGCCGGACGGCTTGGCCATCAGGCCGCGCATGCCAGCCAGCTGACGAATCTGCTGGTTCGAGCCGCGCGCGCCGGAGTCGGCCATCATGAAGATCGGGTTGAACGAGGGCGTGAGCTTGGTCTCGTTCGTCTCCGGATCGACCATCTCTTCCTTGCCGATACCGTCGAGCAGGTCGCCTGCGATTCGGTCCGCGGCGTCCGCCCAGATGTCGACCACCTTGTTGTAGCGCTCGCCGTCGGTGATCAGACCTTCCTGGTACTGCTCGATGACGGTCTCGACCTCGTGCTGCGACGCATCGAGGATCTCTTTCTTGCTCTTTGGGATGACCATGTCATCCATGCAGATCGAGATGCCCGCGCGCGCCGCTTGCTCGAAGCCCATGGTGCGCAAGTGGTCGGCCAGGAGCACCGTCTCTTTGTTGCGGCACGTGCGGTAGCACGCGTCGATCAACGCCGAGAGCGCCTTCTTGTCGAGCACCTTGTTGACGTAGTCGAACGGCAGCTCGATCGGCAGCAACTCGCCGACCAGCACGCGACCCGCGGTGGTGTCCACCAGCTTGCCGTTCACGCGGCAGCGGATGTTGGCGTGCAGATCGACCTCGCCGTTGTCGTAGGCCATCTGAACTTCTTCAGGCCCCGAGTAGATGCCGCGCAGGTCGTTCTTGGGTCGCGTGGGCAAGAAGTTGCCCTTCGCGAACGGCCGCTCGCGCGTCATGTAGTAGAGCCCGAGCACGATGTCCTGCGTCGGGTTGATGATCGGCTTGCCGCTGGCAGGCGACAGGATGTTGTTCGTGCTCATCATGAGCACGCGCGTCTCCATCTGCGCTTCGATCGACAGCGGCACGTGCACGGCCATCTGGTCACCATCGAAGTCGGCGTTGAACGCCGCGCAGACCAGCGGGTGCAGCTGGATGGCCTTGCCTTCGATCAGCACCGGCTCGAACGCCTGGATGCCCAGACGGTGCAGGGTCGGCGCGCGGTTGAGCATGACGGGGTGTTCGGTGATCACCTCTTCGAGGATGTCCCAAACCTCCGCCTTGCCCTTCTCGACCATCTTCTTGGCAGACTTGATGGTCGTGACGAGGCCGCGCTCTTCGAGCTTGTTGTAGATGAATGGCTTGAACAGCTCGAGCGCCATCAGCTTCGGCAGGCCGCACTGATGCAGCTTGAGCGCCGGGCCGACGACGATTACCGAACGACCGGAGTAGTCGACGCGCTTGCCGAGCAGGTTCTGGCGGAACCGGCCCTGCTTGCCCTTGAGCATGTCGGACAGTGACTTGAGCGGACGCTTGTTCGGACCCGTGATGGTCTTGCCGCGACGGCCGTTGTCGAAGAGCGCATCCACCGCTTCTTGCAGCATGCGCCGCTCGTTGCGGATGATGATCTCGGGCGCGTTCAACTCGACCAACCGCTTCAAACGGTTGTTGCGGTTGATCACGCGGCGGTAGAGATCGTTCAGATCGCTGGTCGCGAAGCGGCCGCCATCCAGTGGCACGAGCGGGCGGAGATCCGGCGGCAGCACCGGGATCACCGTCAACATCATCCACTCCGGACGGTTGCCGCTCTCCTTGAACGCCTCGACGACCTTGAGCCGCTTGGCCAGCTTCTTACGCTTGGCCTCGCTGCTCGTGCCGCGCATGCCCGACCGCAGCTCCTCTGCGAGCGAGTGCACGTCGATCTGCTTGAGCATCTCGAGGATCGCTTCGCCGCCCATGCTGGCCGTGAAGCCGTCATAGCCGTACTCGTCGACGAGCTGCTGGTGCCGCTCCTCCGAGACGATCTCGCCCTTGCTGAGCGGCGTGCTCATCGGATCGAGCACGATGTAGCTCTCGCAGTACAGCACGCGCTCGAGCTCTTTGAGCGTGATGTCCAGGATCGAGCCGATACGCGACGGCAGGCTCTTCAAGAACCAGATGTGCGCGACCGGCGTGGCCAGCGTGATGTGGCCCAGGCGCTCACGGCGCACCTTGCTCTGAATGACCTCGACGCCGCACTTCTCGCACACGACGCCGCGATGCTTCATGCGCTTGTACTTGCCGCAATTGCATTCGTAGTCTTTGACCGGCCCGAAGATCTTCGCGCAGAACAAGCCATCGCGCTCCGGCTTGAACGTACGGTAGTTGATCGTTTCGGGCTTCTTCACCTCGCCATGGGACCACTGCCGGATCTTCTCCGGAGAGGCCAGGGCGATGCGGATCGCGGAAAACGAGAGAGGATCTTTGGGCTTCTCAAAGAAGCTGAAAATATCTTTCATGATCACTCCTCCTCGGCTGCGAGAACGTCGTCACCTTTGCGAGCCCCAGCGGCCCCGTCGATCAACTCGACGTTGAGGCACAGCGCCTGAAGCTCTTTCATCAATACGTTGAAGCTCTCCGGCAGACCCGGATCGAGCGTCTGGTCGCCCTTGACGATCGCCTCGTACATGCGGGTGCGTCCCTGCACGTCGTCGGACTTCACGGTCAAGAACTCCTGCAGCGCGTAGGCCGCGCCGTAGGCTTCCATCGCCCACACTTCCATCTCACCCAGGCGCTGGCCACCAAACTGCGCCTTGCCGCCCAGCGGTTGCTGCGTGACGAGCGAGTAGGGACCGATGCTGCGCGCGTGGATCTTGTCGTCGACCAAGTGGTGCAGCTTGAGCATGTACATGATGCCCACGGTGACGTCCTGGTCGAACGATTCGCCGGTGCGACCGTCGAACAACACCGTCTGACCGTTGGTGTCGACGCCGCACTTGTCGAGCAAGGCCTTGATCTCGTCCTCGGTGGCGCCGTCGAACACAGGCGTCGCCAGCTGCACGCCGCCCTTGAACGCGCGCGCGAACTTGATCAGCTCTTCCTCGGGTAGGCCCTCGACGATCTTCCGTGTGGCAGCCTTCTGGAAGATGTTCAGGAGCTTCTTGCGCATCTCCGCCGGCGTGAGCCCGCGGTCTTCGGCCATCTCCATGATCTGCTTGCCCAGCAGATACCCGGCCCAACCGAAGTGCACCTCGAGCACCTGACCGACGTTCATACGCGAAGGAACGCCGAGCGGGTTCAACACCACGTCGACCGGCGTGCCGTCCGGCAAGTACGGCATGTCTTCCATCGGCAGGATGCGCGAGACGACACCCTTGTTACCGTGGCGACCGGCCATCTTGTCGCCGACCTGCAGCTTGCGCTTGATGGCGACGTAGACCTTCACCATCTTGATCACGCCGGGAGGAAGCTCGTCGCCCTTGGTGAGCTTGCCGATCTTCTCCTGGTAGAGCTCTTCGATGGCTTTGACCTGAGTGTTGACGTCCTCGAGGATCGCCTTCATCTCGTCGGTCTTCTTGCCCACGTCGATCTCGCCCAGGTACTTGCGCGGGATCGGCGCCAGCATCTTGTCGGTCAGCTGGGTGCCCTTGGCGATCAGCTCGTTGCCCTGGTCGTCGACCAGCTTCGCTGCAGTCTTTTGACCGGCCAGGAGCTTCGCGACGCGGGCGTAGGCGCTCTCGCGGACGATCTTGATCTCGTCCTGCATGTCCTTCTCGAACTTGGCCTGCTCGTAGCTCTCGATCTCGCGAGCACGATCGTCCTTGTCCGTACCCTTGCGGGCGAACACGCGGGCGCTGATCACGATGCCGCTGACTCCAGGCGGCACGCGCAAGGAGCTGTCACGAACGTCGCCGGCCTTTTCGCCGAAGATCGCGCGCAAGAGCTTCTCTTCCGGGGTCAGCTGGGTCTCGCCCTTGGGCGTGATCTTGCCGACCAGCACGTCGCCCGGGCCGACCTCGGCGCCGATGCGCACGATGCCCGAGTCGTCGATGTCCTTGAGGGACTCTTCACCGACGTTCGGAATGTCGCGCGTGATCTCTTCCTTGCCGAGCTTCGTGTCGCGCGCGACGCACTCGAACTCCTCGATGTGGATCGAGGTGTAGACGTCTTCGCGCACCACGCGTTCGGAGATCAGGATCGAGTCTTCGAAGTTGTAACCGCCCCAGGGCATGAACGCGACGACCACGTTCTGACCCAGCGCGAGCTCACCGCGATCGATCGCCGGACCGTCCGCGAGCACGTCGCCCTTGTGGACGACGTCACCCGCCTGCACGACCACCTTCTGGTTGTAGCAGGTGCCCTGATTGGACCGCTGGAACTTGGTCAAGCGGTGGATGTCGGGGATGGGATCGGTCTCGTCGTTCCCGCGCACGACGATACGCGTGGCTTCGACCGACTCGACGAAGCCGTCGCGCTTGGCCGTGATACACACGCCCGAGTCGCGCGCCACGCGCAGCTCGAGGCCCGTGCCCACGATGGGCGCCGCAGGCGAGACGAGTGGAACAGCCTGGCGCTGCATGTTCGAGCCCATCAACGCACGGTTGGCGTCGTCGTGCTCGAGGAACGGGATCAGCGATGCAGCCACCGACACCAACTGGTTCGGCGACACGTCCTGCAGCGTGATCGTGTCCGGCGGCACCATCACGAACTCGCCGTTGTAACGGGCGTTGACCAGGTTGTCCTGGAGCTTGCCCTCGGCGTCGATGCGAGCGTTCGCCTGACCGATGTAGTGGTTTTCCTCTTCGAGCGCGCTGTACCAGCGTACTTCCTGAGTCAGCCGGCCGCCCTCGACGCGGCGGTACGGCGTCTCGACGAAGCCGTACTCGTTCACGCGCGCGTAGGTCGACAGCGACGCGATCAGACCGATGTTCGGACCTTCCGGCGTCTCGATCGGGCAGATACGGCCGTAGTGCGTCGGGTGCACGTCGCGCACCTCGAAGCCTGCACGCTCGCGGGTCAGACCGCCGGGTCCCAGGGCGCTCAAGCGACGCTTGTGCGTGACCTCGGACAGCGGGTTCGTTTGATCCATGAACTGCGAGAGCTGGCTCGAGCCGAAGTACTCCTTGACCACCGCGCTCACAGGCTTGGCGTTGATCAGGTCGTGCGGCATGAGCGTCTCGAGCTCCTGAGACATGCTCATGCGCTCTTTGATCGCGCGCTCCATGCGCACGAGGCCGATGCGGTACTGATTCTCCATCAGCTCGCCGACCGCGCGCACGCGGCGGTTACCGAGGTGATCGATGTCGTCGATCGAGCCGCGGGTGTTCTTCAGGTGGATCAGGTGGCGGACCGTCTCCACGATGTCCTGCTTGGTCAGGACCTGGATCTCCAGCGGAACCTTGTCCTTGTCGTCCTTGTAGAACTTGTAGTTCAGCTTGAGACGACCGACGCGCGACAGGTCGTAGCGCTCGGGGTTGAAGAACAGGTTGTTGAACAGCGTGCGGGCGGTTTCGAGCGTCGGGGGATCACCCGGGCGCAGGCGCCGGTAGATCTCGAGGATCGCCTCGTCTTGCGTCTGGATCTTGTCCGCGACCAGCGTGTCGCGCAGGTAGCTTCCGACGTTCAGGCCGTCGATGAACAGCACCTTGAACGTCTCGACCTTGACCTTGCGCAGGGCCTCGAGCTTGTCCTTCGAGACCTCTTCGTTCACGGCGATGATCACCTCGCCGGTCTCTTCGTCGACAACATCCTCGGCGCTGATCTTGCCGACGAGCTCGGTCTCATCGACCGGCAAACGATCGAGGTTCGCCTCGCGCAGCTTGCGGATCGCGGCGCGCGTGAACTTGCGGTTCTTGCGCACCACCACTTCGCCGTCGACCTTGATGTCACGCGTCGCGCGCTGGCCGGGCAGCAAGTCGTACTCGATCGACTTCGAGTACTTCTTGTTCTGCTCAACGAAGATCGTCTCGGTGTCGTAGAAAATCCCGAGCAGCTCGTGCGTGGTGTAACCCAACGCCTTGAGCAACACCGTGGCGTGCATCTTCCTGCGGCGATCGATGCGGCAGTAGATCAGGTCCTTCGGGTCGAACTCGAAGTCCAACCACGAGCCGCGGTACGGGATGATGCGCGCCTGATAGAGCAGCTTGCCCGACGAGTGGGTCTTGCCCTTGTCGTGGTCGAAGAACACGCCCGGGCTGCGGTGCAGCTGGGAGACCACCACGCGCTCGGTGCCGTTGATGATGAACGTGCCGTTCTCGGTCATCAGCGGGATTTCGCCGAAGTAGACCTCTTGCTCCTTGATGTCGCGCACCAGGCGCTCGGAGCCTTCACCGGCCGAGTCGTAGATGATCAGCTGGATCGTGACCTTGATCGGTGCGGCGAAGGTCATGCCCCGCTGCCGGCACTCGTCCACGTCGTATTTCGGCTTCTCGAGCGTGTAGCTCACGAACACGAGCTCGCTCGTGCCGTTGAAGTCGCGGATCGGAAACACGCTACGGAACACACCCTGCAGACCGTATTCCTGCCGCTGACCAGGCTCGATGATGGTCTGCAGGAACTTGTCGTAGGACTTCATCTGAATGTCGATCAGATTGGGAATCTCGATGATCCGATCGATCTTCCCGAAACTCTGCCGCACCCGGAAATTGGTCTGAATTGCCGCCACCATGTTCAGGGCTCCTGCTGTTTGCGAGTGGGCCGCCAAGTCCACCCGGGTACGTGACCTAGTGACGCCTCAGAGCCCAGTAGGGCGTGAGGCAAGGAAATAAGAGACGAAAAATGAGACGCGCTCGGCGCAGGGCAGACCTACCCTGTGCCGAGCGTATGCAGCGCGCGCTCGGGTACAAAGAAACGGGACTTGTGACTGTCTACTTGAGGGCAACGCTGGCGCCTGCCTCTTCCAGTTTCTTCTTGAGTTCCTCAGCCTCGGCCTTGGACAGGCCTTCCTTGACGACCTTCGGCGCTTCCTCGACCAACTTCTTGGCCTCGGCGAGACCGAGGCTCGTCACCTCGCGCACGACCTTGATCACCTGGATCTTCTTGTCGCCACCGCTCGTGAGCTCGACCGTGAACTCGGTCTGCTCTTCCACGGGCGCAGCAGCCGCAGCGGCACCACCGCCACCCACGCCTGCCACGGCGACTGGCGCCGCCGATACGCCCCACTTGGTCTCGAGCGCCTTCACGAGGCCCGCGACCTCTGCCACGGTCCAGCCGCTGAGCTCTTCGACCATCTGTTCCTGATTCAAACTCGCCATCGTTATCTCCACTCATCCACGCTGCCGGCGGCAGCCAAAATTGTTGAACGTAACCAGTAACTACTATTTGCCTTCGAGTTGACGCGCGCGCGCGTCGAGCACGTAGCTGAGGTTCTGGCCGGCCGCTTGGAGCTGCCGCACCAGGCTCTGCGCCGGTGCATTCAAGGTCGCGAGCAGCATGGCGCGGATCTCGTCCTTGCCAGGCATGGTCGCGAGCTCGGTCTCGACTCGAGACCCGTCCATCACGGTGTTCTCGATGATGCCGCACTTGATCGCGAGCTTGGCTGCGACGACCTCGTCCTTGCGGAAGTCCTTCAGGACCTTGGCCGCCGTAGACGGGTCTTCGTAGCTCCAGGCGATCCCGGTCTGGCCAACGAGGTTCTTGAGGAACTTCTCGTTGTCCAGCGGCGTGCCTTTCACGGCCTTCTGAACGAGCTTGTTCTTGACCACCTTGTAGTCGACGCCGGCCTTGCGGAAGGCGTTGCGCAACTCGGTGGCTTTCAGCACGTTCAGCCCGCGGAAGTCCACGAGCACCGCGGCGGTCGCGCGCGTGAATCGATCCTTGATCAGATCGATTTGTTCCTGCTTCACGGCATGGGTGACGCTCATGATCAGGCCTCCACCATCTCGATCGTCAGCGGATCGACTTTGATCCCCACGCCCATGGTCGTGCTCAGCGTGACGCTCTTCACGTACTGGCCCTTGGCGGTGGAGGGTTTGGCTTTGACCAAGGCGCCCAGCAGCGAGCGCACATTGTCTGCGAGTTTCGGGGCATCGAAGGACTTCTTGCCCACCGGCACGTGCACGATTCCGGCCTTCTCGACGCGGAACTCGATCTTACCGGCCTTGGCTTCCTTGACGGCCTTGGACACGTCCATGGTCACCGTGCCGACCTTCGGGTTCGGCATCAGACCACGCGGGCCGAGCACACGGCCGAGACGGCCGACCTGACCCATCATGTCCGGGGTAGCGATCACGGTGTCGAAGTCCAAGAAGCCTTCCTGCACCTTCTTCACGAGATCATCGGCGCCGACGAAGTCCGCGCCCGCTGCTTCTGCCTCGGTGGCCTTCTCGGCCTTGGCGAACACCAGCACGCGCTTCGACTTACCGATTCCGTGCGGCAGCACGATCGCGCCGCGCACCATTTGATCGGCGTGCCGCGGGTTCACCCCGAGGCGGACCGCCAGATCCACCGTCTCCTCGAACTTCGCGAAGCTCGCGGGTTTGAGGAGCGCACAGGCTTCGTCGACAGTGTACAGCTTTTGTCTGTCCACCTTCGACAAAGCGTCTTTTCGCTTCCGACCAGGTTTCACGTCATCCTCCAGGTGGTGCATGCGACCAGTCGCGCAGGACCGGTCTCCCACCGCTCAAAACCTTCAATCCACGACGTCTACGCCCATCGAACGGGCCGTGCCGGCGATGCTCTTGATGCAGGCCTCGATGCTCGCCGCGTTCGTATCCTGAATCTTCTGCTCTGCAAGCTTCCGCAGCTGTGCCTGAGTCAATTTCCCCACTTTGTCCTTGTGGGGGCGGGGCGAGCCGGTCCCCGGCTTGCCGGTGATCGAGAGCCCGAGCTCCTTCTTGATCAGAACCGAGGCCGGCGGGGTCTTCAGCTCGAAGGTGAACGAGCGGTCCGAGTACACGCTGATCACCACGGGGATGATCAACCCTTCCTGGGACGCGGTCTTGGCGTTGAACTCCTTACAAAACGCCATGATGTTCACGCCGTGCTGGCCGAGCGCGGGGCCGACGGGCGGGGCCGGGTTGGCCTTGCCCGCGGGGAGTTGCAGCTTGATCTGTCCGGTTACCTTCTTCATTTCTCAACTCCCCCGCGGCACGAAGTGGCGCGCGGGTGGCATGCCATTAGGCGGTCTTCTCGACCTGGCTGTAGTCCAATTCCACGGGGGTCGCGCGGCCGAAGATCGACACGAGAACGCGTACCTTTTGCTTCTCCGGCTTCACTTCCTCGATCGTCCCGGTGAAGTTCGCGAATGCGCCGTCATTCACGCGGACGTGGTCACCCGCCGAGAACATGACCCGCGGGCGGGGCTTGGCCGCGCCCTCTTCGACCTGCTGCACGACCGACTGGATTTCGGGCGGTGGAACCGGCTGGGGCTTTCGCCCTCCCACGAACCCAGTCACTTTCGGAGTATCACGAACGACGTGCCAGGCCTCGTCGCTCATGGCCATCTGCACGAAGATGTAGCCCGGATAAAAGGTCTTCGATGATACCCGCCGCCCGCCCTGGCCGTCTTGAACGGTCTCAGTCGGGATCAGCACCTCACCGAACGAATCGTCCATGTTAGCTTGCTTGATGCGTTCAGCAAGCGAGAGCTTCACTTTCTGCTCGAAGCCCGAGTACACCTGGACCACGTACCACTTGAGCGGCCGCTTCTGCCCGGGGGCGAGCGTTTCCTCCGCCGTCGTGTCTTTGGTTTGGTCAGCCACGGGCACCTTTATACCTTGTACTTGTAGAGCAGATCGGTGATGGCCGACCAAACGAAGTCGAACGACCCGACGATGGCGGCCGCGATGAGCGAGGTCACGATCACCACGATGGTCGACGCGTAGGTCTCTTTGCGCGAAGGCCAGGTCACCTTCGACAGCTCGCTGACCACGTCGACGACCAGGCGATGCGACTTCTCGTTGCGATACAGGACGAGCGCCGTGGTGACGCCGATCGCCGCGCTGAGCACGGTGGCTACCACCTCGTTCGGTTCGTCCCAGGTTCCCCAGGCGAGAAGGACGAGCTTGTCCGCGAGCCACAGCACGAAGGCCGCGATCACCACGAACACGTACTGGACCCAGCGGTTCAGTCCGAGGCCGCGCGACGAGACGGTGGACATACCGCTGCCGCCGGCGCCTCGCGGCGTCTCCTGTTGTTCGGAATCTCTTGTGATTTCGTCGGTGGCGCTCATGGTCATGGACCTGCTTCAGCAGGCCAGGAGGGATTCGAACCCACAACCTGAGGATTTGGAATCCCCTGCTCTACCGTTGGAGCTACTGGCCTTAATTCGTTCCTCAGGCTCTGCCGTTCGAGACCCTCACTTCGACTCCCGGTGCTCCGTGTGCTTGTTGCATGCGGGGCAGAACTTCTTCAGCTTCAGTCGTTTGCTCGCTGCGGCGCGCGCCTTACTGGTTTCGTAGTTACGCGCGCCGCACGCCTCACAGACCAACGCAATCTTGAGGCGCTCACCCACGAGCTTTACTCGATGATCTTCGTCACGACGCCGGCGCCCACCGTCTTGCCACCCTCGCGGATGGCGAAGCGCTGCTGCGCTTCCAGTGCGACCGGCGTGATCAGCTCGACCGTCATCTTTACGTTGTCGCCCGGCATGACCATCTTCACTTCTTCAGGCAGCTGAATCGTGCCGGTCACGTCGGTCGTGCGCATGTAGAACTGCGGCCGGTAATTGGTGAAGAACGGCTTGTGCCGGCCGCCTTCGGCCTGCTTCAAGACGTACACCTCACCCTCGAACTTCTTGTGCGTCTTGATCGTGCCGGGCTTGGCCAGAACCTGGCCGCGCTCGACGTCGTCTTTCTCGATGCCGCGCAGCAAGCAGCCGACGTTGTCGCCCGCCTGGCCCTCATCGAGCAGCTTGCGGAACATCTCCACGCCCGTCACCACGCTCTTCTTCGGGTCCTTGAACCCGAGGATCTCGATCTCGTCGTTCACGTGCACCTTGCCGCGCTCGATGCGACCCGTGACCACCGTGCCGCGACCCTTGATCGAGAACACGTCTTCCACGGCCATCAAGAACGGCTTGTCGACGTCGCGCACCGGCAGCGGAATCGCCTCGTCGACTGCGTCGACCAAATCCTGGATCGACTTCACCCACTGCGCCTCGCCCTGCAGGGCTTTCAGCGCGCTCACGCGCACAACTTTGGCATCATCGCCGCCGAAATTGTACTTGTTGAGCAGCTCCCGGACTTCCATCTCGACCAGGTCGAGCAGGTCGGGGTCTTCGACCGCGTCGGTCTTGTTCAACGCGCACACGATCTTCGGCACGCCTACCTGACCAGCGAGCAGCACGTGTTCCTTGGTCTGGGGCATCGGACCGTCAAGCGCGCTGACGACCAGAATCGCGCCGTCCATCTGCGCGGCGCCGGTGATCATGTTCTTGATGTAGTCAGCGTGCCCCGGACAGTCGACATGCGCGTAGTGGCGGGTCTTCGACTCGTACTCGACGTGGCTGACCGCGATCGTCACGATCTTGCTCGCATCGCGCACGGTGCCGCCCTTGGCGATGTCGGCGTACGACACCGCAGCGCCACCGAACGTATCGGCCATCACCTTGGTGATCGCAGCAGTGAGCGTGGTCTTGCCGTGATCGATGTGCCCGATCGTGCCGATGTTCACGTGCGGCTTAGTTCTGACGAACTTTTCCTTCGCCATCGCGGTCCTCCGAGTCGTCTCTGATAACAGTTGAAGATTTTGTGTGGGCCGGAGCCCAGGAGGAGGATTGAACTCCCGACCTCCTCCTTACCAAGGAGGTGCTCTACCACTGAGCTACCTGGGCGAATTCTCGTATCGTTTCGTGACTTTAGTGACTGCTGCGGAGCGGGAGATCGGGTTCGAACCGACGACATTCAGCTTGGAAGGCTGACGCTCTGCCAACTGAGCTACTCCCGCGAATCGTCCCCCTAAAAAGGGCGGGGTGGAGGGTAGTGGGTTCGAACCACTGTAGGCATAAGCCGGCAGATTTACAGTCTGCTCCCTTTGGCCGCTCGGGCAACCCTCCGAAATCATTCAAAGTTTCTCTCTTGCTTCGCTGACGACAGCCCGTCGATGGAGCTAGCGACGGGATTTGAACCCACAACCGCCTGTTTACAAAACAGGTGCTCTACCGTTGAGCTACGCCAGCAACAGAAACTCCCGTAGTTACGCAGAGATTCCCTCCCACCTACAACACAGTACGATCGGACGGACGCGGGCCTGCGCATGGCGCGCGAAAGGGGCGTGTCTTGTACGCGCGGGCGTCTAAAGAGTCAAGAACACTGGGGACAAAAAGTGAGCCAAATTCGATCCGCCCCCCGGTCAGGGCGTGATCCGCTGGCTCCGTCGTCCCCAGGGCGCCGCCCGAACAACTAGATCGGCTTGCCCATGCGGTCGATCAGCTGCGAGAGCCGCTGCTGATCGAAGCCCATCATCAGCTCGCCGCGAAAATCGATCACCGGCACGCCGCGCGGAGTCATGCCCTTGGCGCTGGCCTTGCGCTGCATCTCGGCCGCTGCGGCGGGATCCTTCTCGACGTCCTTCTCGGTGAAGGCGACGTGGCGCTGCTTCATGAAGCTGGCGGCCGCCTTACACGCGCCGCACCAGGCCGCCTTGTAGATGACCACGTCGTTCGCGCTGACCGCAGGCGGTGCAGGCTTCTCGCGATCCACCTGACCGTCGAACCAGTCGCGCGTGGCTTTCTGCACGGGGTATTGGCCATCGCCGCCCGCATTCCGCAGGTCTGCGACGTACACGTGATCCGGATCGAGCCGCGCGTCCGGCGCGACGCGCAACGAATCGATGCGAACCTGTGCGCGGCGGGCTTCCGGGATCTCGGAGCGCTTGGTGGCCGTGTGTAGGCCCTGGGCGTCGTACCAGACCAGCAGCAGGTCGTCGCACTCTCCGGCCACGGAGAACGGAGGCTTCGCGGCTTGCGGCGCGCTGTGGATCAGCGACGAATCATCGCGCTGCTCGCCCGCTGCGGCCGCGCTCGATCCCTCGGGCTTGTTGCAAGCCGCACACAGGGCACACAGCGCGAGGACGCTCAGAGGTCGACGATTGGGGGCGTACACGAGACCCCACATAGTGGGCCGCAACGTCCTGGCCGGCAACCCCAGGCCCATCAGCGGGCCTCCGCGGTCAACGCGAGCGTGGCTTGCTCGCAGACGGGAAAGGCTTTTTTGGCGGCCTCGAGCGCCGCGTTCGAGTGCTCGAGCTCGGCCGCGATGGCTTGACCGCGCTCGGGCGAGAGGGCAGTCCCGCCGGGTTTCGCTGCCGCCGCGGCTTCATCGAGCGACTTGCGCGCTGCCGCCTGCGCGACTTCGGCCTCGAGCAGCTGCAGGTGCGCGGAATGGCACAAATCGCGCGTGTGGCCGTGCTCGGCCTCGCGCAGCGGCAGCGCGCGCAGCGCATCCAGGGCGGCCTTGCGCTCGCTCAATGTCCCGTCACCGGACAGCGCGTGCAGCTTCTCGAGGAGCAACTTCGCCTCGGCCCGCGCATCTGCCTCGCGGTTGCAGGCGAGCAGCCCCAGCAGCAGCACGGTACGGACGCCCACGCTGAGTTTCTGGACAGCCGGCCTGGAACTTCGTAGAGCGAAGATCGTGCATGGTGAATGGCGGAAGGGCATGGATTCGGCGCTCGCGCTCGGGGCTGATAACATAGCCGATCGCCGAGCGGAGCTCGCGCTCGGTAACATACCCGACCGACGCCGCCATCCGCGTCACGACCTGATCGGTCAGTGCTGGATCGACGCGCCGCAGCTGACGCTGCTCGGCCCGACGCAAGATATCGGCGTCGGCGGGCTGTTCGTGCGTACGGCCGCGCAGCTCCCGCTCGGGACCACCGTCGAGGTCTGCCTACGCGTGCCAGGCGAGAGCGAGAGCTTGGTCGCAGAAGCGCTGGTGGCCCGCAGCGTACCCATCGGCCTGGGCCCGCCCTGCCACGGGCTCGGCCTCGCCTTCGTGGAGATCGCGCGAGGTCAGGGCCTGTTACGCGTGCTGCTCAGCCAATCGCTCACGCTCGCGATCGAGCTGAGCGGCGTCTGATCCGAGATCGCGCCCAGCCGACGACCAGGAGCACACCGAGGGTCCCGGGCAGCGAGACAGCTGAGTGCGCTGCCCGACAACTGCAGCCGCTGTCAGCTGCAGGGAGCTCATCGGGTGGCTCTCTCTCTCCGCCGCCCGAGCCCGCGCCCGTTCCGGCTCCCCCAGCGAACGACCCCGCGGCGCCCCCACTCCCTGCAGCCATCGGCGGCGCTCCCAGCGGCGGCTCCTGAAGCATCACGCCCAGCGCCAATAGATCGAACCGAAAGTGTTCCCACTGGATCTGACAGGTATCGCGCTGAGACTCCGGCAACTTCTGCAGGTCCGGCGGCAAGATCGACGATAGCTGGAAGAGCGACTTCCCCACGCCGCCCTCCTCGAGTGCAGCCAGTCCGTCGCGCGTGCACGCGTACACCCGGTCCCCCAGGCGCGCGAGGCAATTGACGGCAGGCATACCCCCGAGCGCGACGCGCTGCTCGGACAAACGAAAGAGCTCGGTGTCGAGCGCGATGAAGGGCTCACCGCTCGGCAGCTCGACCGGCCCGGCGATCGACGAAGAGGCCATCTCCAGGCGCTGCCACTTCTCGCCGTCGATCTGGCCGAGCTCGCGGCCGCTGGCCGTCGCCACCACCGCGTACAGCGAACGCTTGGTCGCGCGCGCCAGTACGAGCAGCGGGTCCTGTGGCGCGGGTGCAGAGTCGCGACCGATCAGCGCGCCGTCCTTGCCGAGCCGCAGCTGCTCGAGCTTGCCCTCGGCGACGCGCTGGATGCCGATGGTGTCTTCGGTCGCAGCGATCGCGGACCACGAGCCGGACTCGCTGAACAACACGCGCACGCGCGACGCATCGATCTGCAAGAGCTCGCTCGCACCGCTCGACGTGCGCAACGCAAACAGCTGATCACCGAGCACCGCGAAGTCGGTGACCGGGGCCGTTGCGGCCAGCGGATCGGGGTGCATCGTGATAGCGCCGCTGGCATCCAGCAAAAACAGCCCGCGCGATCCGGCGATCACCACCGGGCCCGAAGGCGGAATGCTCGCTGCGGGCAGCACGAGCTGGTCGCCCCACGCCGCCGGACACAGGTACTGAAAATTCTCCGCCGACACGCGCCGGGCCAGGCCGCCCGTCAGGCGCACCACGTCCGGCCCGTCCGCCCCATCTAGAATGATGCTGAGCGCGGACGGTGCCGGCCCATGGGCAGCGGCGGTGCCGGCGTGCCACGACAGAGCCGCGAGCAGGAGCGTGAGCTGCACCGGGAACAACCGCATCGTATCGGCACACTATGCGACATGTCCTGGCCGAGCGCGAGCGTGCGGTGGCTTGCTCAATTCAGACAACCAGAACCCAAGCGCCGCGGCGCACCGCAGCGCTCCTCCCCTGGGTCACAGTTTGTCAAACAACGATCTCGAATCCGGAACGATCAGCTCGGTGCGTTGGCAGAAGAAGTCGTCTCCTGCGTGGTAGGCGGAGGAGAGGCCTTGCGCTTGAGCGGCGGCGGCAACTTCTCAGCGAGTTGTTCGAGCGCGACGGCCGCCTTCGAGAGGCGTGCTTGCGCAAAGCCGAGCCATACGTCTCGGAGCCCGGCCAGGCTCTCCTTGGTGTATTTGATCGGATCCTCGGCACCGGGTGCTTGTCCACTCATGAAACGCCTCCCTTTCAGCGGAAACGACTACGCCTCAGCGAACTATAAACACGCATTCTTTCCGCGTCATTTCTGAAACGCAAACTAGATGCGCGTAAGCAAGGGCTCTGCCCTACTACGGTTCGAAGTCTTGTGCGTGACCTCTGCGGGTCATGTGCGATGAAAAGTCAGCGACGTTTTTCTTTGCCGCGATAGAAAACGCGCACCGGCGAGCCGATGAAACCAAAGCGTTCGCGCAGCTGATTGACGACATATCGACGGTACGAGAAGTGCACTCGCTCTGGGTGGTTCGAAGCGACTACGAACGTCGGCGGTGCAGCTTGGACCTGCGTCACGTAATACAGGCGCACGGATCGGTTGTCCATCGTCGGAGGAGGATGATGCGCGAGCACCTCTTCGAAAAAGCGATTCACCTCTGCGGTGGAAATGCGCGTTTTGTGTGCTCGCGCGCACTCTCGCACGCTTTGCATCAGCTTGCGGATGCCGCGCCCACTGCTGACGCTGATCAAGTTCGTCGGCACCCAGCTCGCGAACGCGAATACATCACGCGCGCTGCTACCGATGCGCTTGCGACCTTCTTCATCGAGCAGGTCGGATTTGTTGAGCGCGATGACCAGTGCGCGCCCACGTTCGATCACCAAACCCGCGATGCGCGCATCTTGTTCCGTCGCGCCCTGCGTCGCGTCGATCATCAACACGACCACGTCGCTGCGTTCGACCGCGCGCACCGCCTGCATCACCGACAGCGCCTCGAGCCCTGCTTCGACCGAGCGTTTGCGCCGAATGCCCGCGGTGTCGATCAACACCATCGGCTCGCCGTCGTACTCGAACTCGGTGTCCACGCTGTCCACCGTGGTGCCGGGCCGATCGTCGACGATCTGGCGCTCCTGCCCGAGCAAGCGATTGACGAGTGAGCTCTTGCCGGCGTTCGGGCGACCGACGATCGCCACGCGATCGATGTGCGCCTCGGGCTCACCGCTCGGCTCCTCGAGGTCGGGGAAATGCCCGACGAGCTCCTCTTCGAGATCGCCGATGCCGTGGCCATGCAGCGCAGAGATCGGCCGCAAGCTCGGCAAGCCGAGCGAGTACAGCTCGAGCGCACCCTGCGCGATGTCGCGGTTGTCCGCCTTGTTGGCCACGTGCAGCACCGGGATGGTGCTCGCGCGCAGCAGCTGGATGGCCTCGCGATCCGCGGGCAGCGGTTCCTGCGTCGCGTCCAGCACGCAGATCACCACGTCGGCCTCTTCGAGCGCGAGATGCACTTGGACCGCGATGCTCTGGGTCAACGGATCATCGCTGCCCGGGTCGAAGCCGCCGGTGTCGATCAGCACGTACGGCCGGCCGAGCGCCAGCGCTTCCGCGTACAGGCGATCGCGCGTCACGCCCGGCATGTCTTCGACGATGGCCACCTTGGCACCCGCCAACCGATTGAACAGCGCACTCTTGCCCACGTTCGGGCGCCCGACGATCGCGACGATCGGACGAGGCCCCGCTGCTCCGCGAGCACGCTGAGTGCCTCCCGCATGTGCCAGCCGACGTTTGACCATGACTCAGCTACTTCCCGATCCCAAGGGTTCGCGTACCAACCGCTGCACCTTCGCAGGGTCGTCGGTCCAGTCGCTGATCACCTTGACCCACAACTCGAGGAACACTTTACGCCCGAACAGTTGCTCCATGGCCACGCGCGCCTGACTACCGATCTGCTTCAGGCGATCTCCGCCCTTGCCGATCAAGATGCCCTTGTGCCCCTCGCGGCTGACGACGATCGTCGCCGCCACGCGCGCGAGCTCCGGGCTGTCTTCGAACGAGTCGATCAACACGGCCACGCCGTGCGGAACCTCGTCGCGCGTGTGCTCGAGCACCGCCTCGCGGATCAGCTCGCTCGCGAAGAATCTTTCGGGCTTGTCGGTCAGCAGCTGCTCGTCGTACGCGAGGCCCGGCTGCAGATGCTCGCGCAGCGCGCTGATCAGGGCGCTCAGGTTGTCTTGGTTGCGCGCTGACAGCGGCACCACGGCGCTGAACGGGAAGACCTCCGCTGCGCGCGCGATCAGCGGCAGCAGCTCGCCCTTGTTCTTGAGCCGATCGATCTTGTTGATCACCAGCACCACCGAGCCCTTGCGCTCGCCCAGGTGCGCCAGAACCTCGGCATCGCCGCCACCCAGGAAGTTCTGCGGGTGCGTGTTCTTGCCGAGGTCGGTGATCATCGCCACCGCATCCGAGCCCTCGAGGCTAGACTTCGCGTCCTCGACCAGCGCGCGGCCGAGTGCGTTGCGCGGCCGGTGCAGGCCGGGCGTATCGATGAAGGCGATCTGCGTGGGCGGCGACTTCTGCAGGTACACGCCCAGGAGCGTGCTGCGGGTCGTGCCCGGCTTCTCGGTGGCGATGGCGAGCTTCTGGCCCAGCAGCGCGTTGAGCAACGTGGACTTGCCCACGTTGGGTCGGCCCACGATCGCCACGCGGCCGCTGCGTGCTGTGTCTTCCGTCATAGGCGCGCCATTGTAGTGGCGGCAGGCTCCGCGTCGAGCCGTGGCTGCAAGAGCGCCGCCCGTGCTACCACGGACGCGCCATGGGGCTCCTCTCGATTCTCCTGTCTGCGCTGGCCGTGGTCTGCGCAGGGGTCGGTGTGCTTACTACGCCGATTCCGAAGATCGGTCTGATCTTCGCCTTTGGCGCCCCGGCCCTGGCCATAGCCGGGATCATGGTCGGGGGCTCTGCCATGTCGCGGGCCAAGCGCGAGGGCGGCCAGAGCAGCGAGACGGGCAAGCTCGGCGCGATCCTGAGCGCGATCGCCTTCGTGCCGAGCCTGCTCGTGGCGCTGACCTGCGGCGTCTGCAACGCGTTTTTCTCGAGCGGCAACTTCAAGGTAGACAAGCACTTTCGCGTCGGCTCCCCGTACGCGGATGACGCAGGCGCGCAGGCCTTGCCGCCGCCGCAGCGCCTTCCCGTGGCCGGAGGCCAGGCGCCACAAGTGAACCCGCCCGACGCCAAGCAAGCTCCGGACGCCAAACCAACGGCACCGCCTACGGGCCCGACCTCGCTGCCGCCTCCGCCGCTGCCGCCCGGGCCGGGGAAGTAGTGCAGCCGGTTCTGACGAGCTTCGAGCTCGGCGAGCGGGTGATCCCGATCGGCGGCTACGGTGCCTGCCTGACCCTGGCGTTGGTCGTCGGCGCTTGCCTGGCACTGCGCTCTGCCGCACGGGCGGGGCTCGAGCTGGGCGGCTTCATCGCGGCGTTGGCCGCAGCTGTGGGCAGCGGCTTCGCCGGCGCCTGGCTGTTGTTCAACGCGGTGGAGCTCTTGTCCCTGGGCCGGCTGCCGAGCGCGCCGGGGCTGGTGTTCTACGGCGGAGCGGTCGCGGGTGGGTTGGGCTTCGCGGCCCTGGCACGCGCACACGACCTGCCGCTGCCAGCTGCACTGGACGCGCTCCTGCCTGCGCTGCCGGTGGCGCACGCGCTGGGCCGGTTGGGCTGCCTGCTCGGCGGCTGTTGCTACGGCGCCGCTTGGAACGGCCCCTGGTCGATCGTCTACACGCACCCGCTCGCGCCCGCGGCCCACCCCAGCGTCGCGCGCCACCCCTGGCCGATCTACGAGGCCTGTCTGTTGCTCGGGCTCGCGCTGTTGTTCCGCCGGCCGCGCCCGCAGCCGGGCCTGGCCGCGCTGCAATACGTGCTCGCCTATGCGATCGGTCGCTTCGCGCTCGAGCCGCTGCGCGGTGACGCCGTGCGCGGCATCGGCTGGGCGGGGCTGTGGTCGACCAGCCAGTGCATCTCGATCGCGCTGGCGCTGGGTGTGCTGATGCTTTGCCTGCGCCGGCGCCGGGTGTACATAGGCGGGCCGTGAGGCACTCGCTCCGTTGCCTGGCTGCGCTCTCAGCCCTCGCCTGCTGCGCGCTCGCGGCGACGCAGGCCCTCGCGGGCGAGCCGTCGTTCCAGAACCTGAAGCTGCGGCCGCCCTCGCGCATCCGCATCGAAGCTGCGCGCTTCTGGATGGGCAGTAACGACGACGCGATCGCGCGCGCGGTCGAGGCATGCCTCTTGGCACCGCCCAGCAGCGGGCGCTGCACGCCCGAGCTGTTCGCCGACGAGCAGCCGGAGCACGAGGTGTATCTCTCGGCGTACGCGATCGATCGGCTCGAGGTCTCGAACCAGGCCTACTTGCGCTGCGTCAGCGCAGGCGCCTGCGCGCCCTCGGGGATCTCGGAGAGCGACGTGCGCCTGGGCCGAGCCGAGCATCCGGTGGCCGAGGTCAGCTGGCGAGAGGCCGAGAACTACTGTCGTTGGGTGTCCGGGCGCCTGCCCACCGAAGCGCAATGGGAACGCGCGGCGCGCGGCGACAGCGCGCGAACTTTCCCGTGGGGCCGAGTCTGGAACCCCAAGCTCGCCAACCATGGCGCGGGCGATGGCAGCGAGAGCGAGCAGGACGGCTTTCGCTTCGCCGCTCCGGTGGACGCCTTTCCGGATGGGCACAGCTTTTACGGCCTGCTCAACATGGCGGGCAACGTCTGGGAGTTCGTCGCGGACCGCTACGGCGCGTACGATGCAGAGCGCTCCGGGGTCGAGCCGCAGGGACCGCGCGAAGGCAGTGAACGGGTGATCCGCGGCGGCAGCTGGCGTACGGCGCCGCACGGGCTCCGAGCCACCGCGCGTGCGCGCATCCCGGAAGGCGAACGCCGCGCGGACGTGGGGTTTCGCTGCGCGTATGCCGTGGCACGCTGAGCCTCCACTTGGCAGTCCCAGGTCCCGCACGTATGCTCCGCCGCGAATCGGCCGGCCCGATCCGCCGCTGGCTTGGAGGTCTGTCTTGAAGCGCGCCCTACTCCGTTCGTTCCTGATGTGCTTCGCGTTGTTCGCGGTGGCGTGCTCGCAAAACGAAGGCGAACCCTGCCAGGTATCGAGCGACTGCGACGACGGGTTGATCTGTTGCCCGGCGCGAGACACGCCGCGCGGAACCTGCATCACCGACAAGAGTTGCCCTGCCACCGAGGTTCCCAGTCGTCCGGACGAAGAGGACGATGCGGGCAATGGCGAATCGACCGAGGAGTCGACCAACGAGTAGCGGTGTGACGGCCGCTGTGCGTCGACGCTCTGTGCACGTGGAGGACTGTTGACGCAGATCGGCCTGCGCCGTAACGTCCGGCCCATGCCGCGCAGCGCGATCGGTCCTTTGCTTTGGGCGCTCGCTGTGGCGTGGACGGTCGCGGGCGGCAGCGCGTACGCGCAGGCGCCGGCGACACCACCAGCTGCGCAGCCGCCAGCGTCACCCAGTGCGACACCAGCTGCACCTGCGCCCGCCGCTCCAGCTTCATCAGCGCCGGCTGGCCCGGCGACAGAGCCGACACCCGAGGCCAAGGATGCTGCGCGGGCCGCCTACGGCCGCGGTCAGACTGCCTTCGCCGCGGGCCGCTACGACGAGGCGCGCGTCGCCTTCGAAGAAGCGTTCGCGGCCGTGCCGAACCCGATCGTGCTGCTCAGCGTCTCGGAGTCGCGCGCCAAGCTCGGGCAGACGCGCGAAGCGATCACGGCGCTCGAGCGCTACCTCCAGCTGAAGCCGGACGCGGCGGATCGCGCCGACGTCGAGGCCAAGATCAAGGCGCTCGGCAGCATGCCCGCCTACGTCACGGTCACCAGCAAGCCGCCCGGTGCGCAGCTGACGATCGACGACGCTGCGACGCCACAGATCGCGCCCGCACAGCTCGAGCTCGCGCCCGGCAAACACGTGCTCAAGTACGCGCTGCCGGGCTACGTCAGCAACTCCGAGGTGGTGGAGGTAGACCCCGGCGCTCGCTACGAGCTCGAGGTCGTGCTGCAAGCGGCTCCGGCCGCGACGCCCGTGCCGCCGCCGGTCGTCACCGCGCCGCCGGCACCGGTCCCGAGCGGGCCGCCCACGGCTGCGATCTGGATCACCGCGGGTCTGGGCGCGGCGGGCATCATCACCGGCAGCGTGCTCGGGCTGTTGGCGCTCAAGGCCGAGAGCGACTTCGACGCCATGCCCACCGAAGAGCTGGCGGACAAGGGCGAACGCCTGGCGCTGTTCGCGGACGTAGGCTTCGGCATCGGCATCATGGCGCTGGCCACCACCGCGGTGCTGTTGTTCACACACGACTCGGCGGCGCCGACCGACGAGCAACCTGCAGAGACCACGCGGCTCGAGCTGATCCCGCAGGTCACACCCCATACGGCGTCGGCCACGGCGCGGGTGCGGTTCTGACCATGCGAGTCGTTGCACTGGCGCTGGGACTCCTGTTGTTCGCGAGCGGCTGCGAGCTGGTCGCCGACTTCGATCGCAGCAAGATCCCGGGCATGAACGTCGACAGCGGCAAGCCACCCGACGAAGAAGACGCCGGCAGTGGCGATGCCGCTGTGAGCGGCGACGCAGCCGCGGGCGACGACGCCGGCGAGTGACGGCTACTTGGTCGAGCGCGAACGCAGCGCGCGCACCAGCATGACCTCGCTGGCGCCGGTCATGCCGACGCCGAACGCACGGTCGGCGGCGAGGATCTTCTCGAGCAACCAGGTGGAGTTCGAGAAGTCGAAGCGCGCCCAGCCGGTCACCACCGTGACCTTCGGGTTGGGGGCGCTCAGCTCGAACAACCAGCGCCCGCCTTGCAGCGCGCCGCTGGTGGCGTCGATCGCGACGACCGGCGGCTGATCGCGCATGCGCATTTGACCCGAGACGCCGACCAGCGGCAGGTCGATGTTCCAGTCGAACGTGGTCACGCCGTCGACCTGCGACACGATCTTGGCCGCGCTGCCCGGCACGAGCGCGCTGCCGAAGGCGTTCGCGTCGCGCATGGTGGCCGCAACCTTGTCGATCGACTGGTCGATCGCGCCGACCACCGAGACTTGGTTCAGTTGCTCGCCGGACATGCTGAAGAACAGCAGGTCACCGCGCGACAGCAGCGGCGCGACCGCACGCAGGTCGTAGACGGGTTTGTCGAGGCCACGCAGCGGGACGTCGGGCGGCTTGTAGCCTGCGCGGCGCTCCGCCTCACGGCGCAGGTTCAGCACCATCGACATGGTCAGCGCCAGGTTGGCCGAACGATTGATGCTGCGCGCGGCCTTGGCCATCTGACGCGCTACGTAGTTCGCCTCGCGCAGATCGAGCCGCATCGACACCACCAGCAGCGAGCGGTTCGGGGCTTGCGGGTAGATGCGGTACAGGAAGCGTCCGCGACCCATGTCGCCCTGATCGCTGTCGATCGTGATGCGCGTGGCCGTGTCGCGACCGGGCGGCGTGGGATACAGGGTCATCGTGTTGCGCCCGCTCAGGTGCAACACGGCCAGATCGAACGACCACTCGTAGACGATGGCGTTCTGGGCGCGGTCCAGCACCTTGACCGAGTCGACGGTCGGCATGAAGTGCGGGTAGTTCGCCGGATCGACGATCAGCTTGGTCAGCTGGTCGGCGCCCACGTTCACGCGCAGCGCGATGTTGATGGCCGGCAGCTGATCGGCCTGCATGTCCGCAAACTCGATCAGGGCGACTGGACCCTGGTCGATCAGAGGCGCGAGGCCGGCGAGCTCCGGCTTGCTCAGTCCCTCCAGCCGGTCGCGCCGCGCGTCGTAGGTGGGGGCCTTGCGGGTCTCGGCCTGGGCTTCCGCCGTTGTGCACAGCACGGCAAAGGCGAAAATCAGCCTGGATAGGTGCGGCATGGCTCTTCGACGCGCGAGGGGCTGGCTAATTCAACCCGACCTCCGGCGGAGGTGCAAAGGTGGAAAATACATGCTCGGGGGGGCAGATGTGACACCCGGGGGGTGTCGTGCGTGAAAGGTGTGCACAAGGCGCGCGGCCTTGACCGCACTCTGGGGCCGCCCTACAACGCACCAAGGACCCAACTCCATGAAGATCTTCATCGATTCTGCGGACCTGAACGAGATCCGAGACGCCGCCGCCATGGGCGTCATCGACGGTGTGACCACCAACCCCAGTCTGGTCGCCAAGGCAGGACGGCCGCTCGAGACGATCGTGCGCGAGATCTGCGAGGTCGTGGACGGCCCGATCAGCGCCGAAGTAGTCGCCACCGACGCAGCCGGCATCGTGCGCGAGGGCAAACAGCTCGCCGCGATCCATCCCAATGTCGTGGTCAAAGTGCCGCTGATCGCGGACGGCATCAAAGCGGTGCGCACGCTGAGCGGTGAAGGCATCCGCACCAACGTCACGCTGTGCTTCAGCGCACCGCAGGCGTTGCTCGCGGCCAAGGCTGGCGCCACGTACATCAGCCCGTTCATCGGCCGCATCGACGACACCGGTGGCGATGGCCTCGAGCTGATCGCGCAGATCGTGACCATCTACAACAACTACGCGTACGAGACCGAAGTGTTGGCGGCCAGCATCCGTCACCCGGTGCACCTCGTGCGTTGCGCGCAGCTCGGTGCGGACGTCGCGACCATCCCGCACAACGTGATCTTGCAGCTGCTGAAGCACCCGCTGACCGATATCGGCCTGGCCAAGTTCCTGGAAGACGCGAAGAAGATACCTCGGTGAAGCTTCGTCGTGCCCAGCACGCTCGGCCGGCGCCGCGCGTGCTGGTGATCTACAAGAAGTCGGCGTACCAGATCTACGTCCGCGAACGCCGGCATCAACGGATCCAGCAGCTGGTAGCTGCAGGCGAGCCGATGGCATTGCAGTTGTTGCGCGCGCACGAGGATCACGTGCGCTCGCTCGAAGCGGCGCGTGCGGCACTCGACGAGCTGGGAGCGCAGGCCAAGTTCCGCTACCGCTCGCACGACGCCCACGCCAAGGGTGTCGATCTGGTGGTCACGCTCGGCGGAGACGGCACCCTGCTCTGGGCCTCGCACCTGGTCGGCGCTGACACGCCGCTGCTCGCGATCAACACGGCCCCTCGCGCCAGCGTCGGTTACTTCTGCGCGGCCAAGAACGCGGAGATCGGCTCGGTGCTCGCGGACGCGCTGGCCGGCAAGCTGCGGGAGACGTCACTGACACGCATGCAAGTCACGCTGGACGGCAAGTGCGTGAGCACGCGGGTGCTGAACGACGCGCTGTTTTGCCACGAGTGCCCGGCATCCACCTCGCGCTATGGCCTGCGCTTCGGTCGGATCAAGGAAGAGCACAAGTCGAGCGGCGTGTGGGTCGGGCCCGCTGCGGGATCGACCGCGGCGCAGCACTCGGCCGGTGGGCAGATCTTGCCGGCGCGCTCGAAGCTCCTGCAGTTCGTGGTACGCGAGCCCTACGCACCGAACGGCACGAAGTATCGGTTGCTGCAGGGGTTGGTGAAGCCCGGCGCGAAGTTGGCGCTGCAGAGCAGCATGCGAGCGGGCCGGCTGTACTTGGATGGGCCGCACGACGTGCACGCGGTGGACATGGCCTCGAAGATCGAGTTCGAGAAGTCGCCCGAGTCGCTGACGCTGCTGGGGTTCAAGGGGCCGGGCTAGCACTACTGCTCCCAATCGTTCGCCGGCCCTCGCTTGTCCCCGCACCGCCCTGCGGTTCCGCGGTCACCTTGAAGGGGGAGTGACCCCACGAGCACGAGCACGAGCACGGCCACTAGGACAGGCACGCGCACAGCTAGGAGGACGAGGGCTCGTACGCGCGACTAGCCGCGAATTCCGCCGGCACGACGACTCTCGTACTCGTACTCGTGCTCGGCAAAGCCGCGACTCGTTTGCGCGCGACGGAGGCCATTCTGGACGCACAGGCGTACGTGCGCGCGACGCCCCCCGGCGCACGTGCACGTGCACGTGCACGTGCACGTGTATGAGAGCCTGGTGCGGAATGAGGCGCCCTCGGACTACATCCGTATGCCATCCCTCGTCGATTTGTTTGACGCTCGCCAGGTCGGGGGCTTATCCATATTGTTCGCAGTTTTGCCTCCGGGATCCTCAAGATGCCTGCGAAGACTGGATGGCCGGCAGTGCTGCACACGGCGCTCGGTGTGTTGCTGAGCCTGTTTGCGCTGTTCCATGCCTATCAGAACTATCCCGCGCTCGAGCATCCCGATGCTTGGTTGGATCGCGCGCTGCGGATGCCGATGACTTTCGGCCTGGGGATGGCCGTGGTCGGCGCGATCGGCCTGCACGGCGTACTGGGGTTTGTGCGTTGGTTTCAGCGCCGGCGGGCGGTGGCGCGCGGTGAAGCCGAGCGCGATTGGGGTTCGACTTTTCAGGCCGTGACCGGGGCGTTGGTGCTGGGCTTCGTGGCGTTCCACGTGCTGCAGCTGTGGCCGAGCGGACCGGGCACGCAGTCGAGCGTGCGCGAGCCTTACGCGCGTCTGTGGCGCGAGCTGGGCCATCCGTTCGCTCTGGTGATCTACGTGGCGGGGGTGACTGCGTTGGCATTTCACGTGGGGCATGGGCTTTCGCGGGCGCTGGCGCGCGCGCGGATCATGCTGCCCAACGTGGTGGCGCGCGCCGTGGGTGGTGCGCTCGGTCTGGTGTTGCTCATCGTGTTTGCTCAGCTAGTCGCTCGCTTCGCGCTCGGCGAAGCGCTGATCCCCGCCCTGTCATGAGACTCAACCAACGCAGGAGAACCGCATGCTGCGCATGATCGCAGTGGCGGTGAACACGTTCCGAGAAGCCGTGCGCGACCGCGTGCTGATCGGCATGCTCGGCGTGGCGCTGTGCGTGTTGGTGTTCTCACTGGCACTGGCCGAGTTGTCGCTCGATCAGCAGCAACGCATCGTGCTCGACATCGGTCTGTCTTCGATCTCGCTCTTCTCGGTGGTGATGGCGGTGTTCCTCGGCTCGTCCCTGCTCTACAAGGAGATCGAGCGCAAGACGCTGTACGTGATCCTGCCCAAGCCGATCCGCCGCCACGAGTTCCTGCTCGGCAAGTACTTCGGCATCGCCCTGACCGTGTTCGTATTCGTGGCCATCATGGGCGCAGTCCAGCTGGGCGTGACCACCTTCCAGGCGCGCGCCAACCTGGGATGGCTGGGCTTCGCCGTCGTCGGCCTGCCGGCAGCCATGGGTGTAGCCATGTTCAAGGCGCGCGACCGCACAGCCGTCTTGCCGCCGTGGGCGGCAGTGGCGCTGGCCAGCTTCGCGCTGATCGCAGCGCAGTCGGACATCGAGGTCGGCCCGATCCTGTACGCGCTGATCCTGGTGATGGGTGAGGTGCTGGTGCTCAGCGCCGTGGCCCTGGTGTTCTCCGCCTTCTCGACGCCGTTCTTGACCGCTCTGCTGACCACCGGCGTGTGGGTGGTCGGGCGCAGCGCCGACTTGATGATCACGATGAAGAGCAAGTCGCTGCCGCTCGAGGTGCGCGAGATGCTCAAGCTGATCGTGCACGTCTGGCCGAACTTCAACCTGTTCGTCCCGGGCCGCAACGCGCTCCACCCGCAGTCGCCCGACGTCAGCGCGCTGGCCTACGTCGCCAACAGCATGAGCTACGCGGTGTTGTACTCGGCCGTGCTGCTGGCCGCTGCGGCGGTGATCTTCCGGCGCAGAGATTTTCTGTGACGTTCGAGCGCTTGCGCTCGGGCCTACGAGTCTCGGCGGTGTTGGCGCTGCTGCTGGGCGCGGTGGCCGCGCGCGTGGTCTACTCGGCCCGCAGCGAGCTGGAGCGTGCGCGCCTCGCAGCCGAGAGCGGCGATGGCGCAGGCGCGCTCACACACTACCGCCGGGCCGCGCGTTTCTACGTCCCGGGCAGCCCGTACCACGTGCTCGCGCTCGAGCGGCTCGCCGAGATCGGCCGGCAGGCACAGGCCGCGGGCGACGTCGAGCGCGCCCTGGCCGCCTACCGCGCGATCCGCGGCTCGATCCTGGCGGCGCGCAGCCTGTACGTGCCCGAGCGCACGCGTCTGCAGCAGGCGGACCAGCAGATCGCGGCGCTCATGGCCGAGCAACCTGCACCCCGAGTGGACGCCGGCAAGTCGAAGCAGCAGCTGCGAGACGAGCACCTGGCGCTGCTCCGGAGCTCGCCCGATCCGAATTTGTTCTGGACTTGCGTGCTGCTGCTGGGCTTCGCGGCCTTCGTCGGCTCGGCGTTCGCCTTCAGCGCGCGCGCCATCGGGGACGACGACCGGCTACGGCTGCCCGAGGCGCAGCGCTGGGGTGCGGCGATCCTCATCGGCTTCGGCATGTTCGCGCTGGGCCTGGCGCTGGCCTGAGCACTTGCTGGATGCGGGAAGCCGGGTTAACACCCGCCCGTGGATAAAACCAGGTCGGTTCGGCGCGGAAGGCGCGATGGCTAAGCAGACCGCGCCCAAGCGCGGCGCGAGCCGCGAGGGCAAGCCAGCACGCCGGCCGGAGCCGCCGCCCCAGAATGGGTCGGGCGCACCGCGACTGGTGATCGCCATCCCCAAGGGGCGCGTGCTCGGCGCGCTGGCCAAACGCCTGGCGCCGCTGGGCGTGGATCCAGCCGTCCTGCTGGCGGATGACCGCACGCTGGTGCGCGACGACCCCACCACCGGGCTGCGGTTCCTGTTGCTCAAGCCGGATGACGTGCCGACGTACGTCGAATACGGCTCCGCGGATCTCGGCATCGTGGGCCGGGACGTGCTGCTCGAGCGCGAGTACGACGTGTATGCGCCGCTCGACCTGGGCATCGGCATTTGTCGGATGGCCGTGGCCGGCAAGCCCGGCGTGCAGGTGCCCGGCCGGACGCTGCGCGTGGCGACCAAGTTCCCGAACATCGCCAGCCGTTTCTTCCTGGGCAAGGGCCAGCAGGTCGACCTGGTGTACGTGCAGGGTTCGGTCGAGCTCGCACCGCTCACCGGCTTGGCGGACGTGATCGTCGACCTGGTGGAGAGCGGCGAGACGCTCCGCCAGAATGGGCTGTCGGAGCTGGAGCTGATCTGCCCGATCTCGTCGGTGATGATCGCCAACCGCGTGGCGCTCAAGCTGAAGCGAACGAGCATCGCACCGCTCCTCGAAGGCTTGCGCACCTGAGCTGAGACAACGTGGTCGGCCCCTCCAGCGTGAGCAGTGGCCGCAGCTTGCGGAAGGTCGCTCGACCGATGCCCTTCACGCGCAGCAGCTCTTCGATGCGCGTGAAGCGCTTGAGGCGTTCGCGCAGCTCGAGGATCGCCCGCGCGCGGCTCGGGCCGATGCCCGGTAGACGCTCGAGTTGTTCGGCGCTGGCGTCATTCAAATTGACTACGCCGGCTTGTTGCGCGCCCGCGACGGATGCCAGCAGCAACGCGCACAGGAAGATCAGCACTGGGATCGGATGCATGCTCGCGTGCATTGCACGCTGCGTGCCCGTGCGTGCATGTGCGCCGCGACGCGAGAATGCGCGCAAATGCGCGGCGGAGCCCGGGCGAGCCACCAGCCGAGCGGCGGAACCTCCGCCACTCCGCCGGCGGCCGTCATTTCTTGTCGCGTGCCATGCCGCCGTGGCACCTTTCGTCCCATGAAAATCACGCTCGCGCGCGAGGCGCCCCAAGCGTTGGCTACCGATGTCCTGGTCGTCGGGGTATCCGGCAAGAAGCCGCAACAGGACCCCGTCATCGTCAAGCTCGATCGCGCGCTGGGCGGCGCGCTCGTCGCGCACATGAAGGACGAATCGTTCGACGCCAAGGTCGGCAAGACGCTGTCGATCGAGGGCCGCGCGCGGCTGCGCGCCAAGCTGCTGCTGATCGTGGGGTTGGGTGACGGCGATCCTCCGCCGTCCACGCTGCGTTTGCTCGGAGTGAAGGCCGGCCGCGCGGCGATGTCGCGCACGTCGCTGGCCGTGGTCTGCCCGAAGTCCGATCCGGCCTCGCTCTCGGCGTTGACCGACGGCGTGGTCTCGGGCGCCTATCGCTACACGCGCTACCTCACGGGTACGCGCGTACCCAAGCGGCAGCTGAACAAGGTCACGTTGCTCAGCGACGCGCGCACCGGAGCCGAGCACAAGCAAGCGGTGCAACAGGGCCAGATGATCGGCGACGCGATCAACTTCGCGCGCGACCTGGTCAACTGCCCGCCCAACGATCTGACGGCGACCGCGCTGGCCGAACAGGCCTCGCAGCGCTCGGCGGCGGCCGGCATTCAATGCAAGGTTTGGGACAAGAAGGGCATCGAGAAGTTGGGCATGCCGCTGCTCCTGGCCGTGAACCGCGGCAGCGCGGAAGAGCCGCGCTTCATTCACATCAGCTACAAGCCAAAGAGCGCCGACAAGGACACGCCGCGCGCGGTGTTCGTCGGCAAGGGTTTGACGTTCGACTCGGGCGGCCTGTGCATCAAGCCTGCCGGCTCGATGTTGGACATGAAGTGCGACATGGCCGGTGCCGCGACCACGATCGCGCTGGTCACGCTGGCTGGGCAGCTCGGCTTGCCGATCGAGGTGCACGGCATCGTGGGCTCGACCGACAACATGACGGGCGGCGCAGCCTACCGGCCGGGCGACGTGTTTCCCTCGCGCGACGGCAAGACCGTCGAGATCATCAACACCGACGCCGAAGGCCGTCTGGTGCTGGCCGACGCACTGGCGTATGCGCGCGAGCTCAAGCCCACCTACCTGATCGATCACGCGACGCTCACCGGCGCATGCACGGTGGCGCTCGGCGGCTATCGCGCGGGATTGTTCGCGAACGATCCGGATCTCATCGAACGCTACAAGCAAGCAGCCGAGCGCAGCGGCGAAGGCTACTGGCCGCTGCCACTCGACGAAGATCTCAAGGAAGAGCTGAAGAGCTCGATCGCAGATCTCAAGCACACCGGCTCGCGCCTCGGTGGCGCCATCACCGCCGCGCTGTTCCTGCGCGAGTTCGTCGGCGACTGCAAGTGGGCCCACCTGGACATCGCCGGCCCAGCATTCCTCGAAAAACCCCAGGGCCTGATGCCCAAGGGCGGCACGGGCTTCGGCGTATTGACCGCGCTGGAATTCCTGCGTGGTCTGACCTGAATACGCGATCCTCTCGATCCCACCTCTTCAAGAAGAATTTGGGATCCAGGAAGGCGAGAAGCCGGGAAGGCGAGACGAGATTTTGTGCTGCCGCGGGCATCGCTACGCCAGTCGATGCGAGCCCGCGGCAGCAAAACGATTCTCGTTTCCCGACTTCCCGTCTTCTTGTTCAATCCATCTGCCTCTCGCCGCACACGAATCCCTGAAGCTGTGACGCGCTCGGACTCGAGTCAGCGGTGTTGCTTGTAGAGCGTCAGCTCTTCACCGAAGGCGCGCGCGACATGGGGACGCGCGTGCAGGCGGGCGTGGTAGGCGGCGACTGCGGGCCAGTCTGCGAGCTTGACCGGGGTCACTGCCGTCCAGTTCAGGATCGCGCACAGGTAGGCGTCGGCCACGCTGAAGCTGTCGAGTAGCCACTCGCGGTCTTGTAGGTGGCGCTGGAGGAGGTCGAGCTTGGCTTTGCCCTTGGTGAGCGCGTAGTCCTTGGCGCCTTGCGGGGCCTTGTCGTCCAGGAGTGGCACGAACAGCGGTTTGTGTAGCTCGGTGCCGATGAAGCACAGCCATTGTTGGAGGCGTACGCGGTCGAGTCCGTCGTGCGGCGCGAGGCCCGCCGCCGGGTGGCGATCGGCGACGTACTGCAGGATGGCCGCGTTTTCGGTCAGCAGCTCGCCTTCGTCGGTGCGCAGCGTGGGCACGAGGCCGAGCGGGTTGAGCTCGTAAAAGTCCTGGCCGGTGCTGGTGCGCTTGGTCTTGGGGTCGACCTCCGTGTAGGTGGCGTCGGCCGACGCTTCGTACAGGGTGATGCGCGTGGCGAGCGAGCAGGCGAGCGGCGAGAAGTAGAGCTCCATGGGGGCCTCCGGTTTCTGATCACTCTGCCGGCTGGTCCGGGATGCGTCCAACGCATAGTTGGCATAGAGTCGATGCATGCGGGACATAGCAACCTGCCTGGAGATCCGTGAGCTCAAGCTGGTGCGGGCGCTGGCAGAGGCTCGCAGCACGGCGCGCGCGGCGGCGCTCTTGCACCTCACCCAGCCGGCCATCAGCCGCGCGCTGCTCGCGCTGGAAGACAAGCTGGAGACCCAGCTCTTCGAACGGACGCCGCGGGGGCTGGAATTGAACGCCGCGGGCGGGCGGCTGCTCGAGGGTGCCGAGCGAATCCTGACCGAGCTGCTCGACCTGGAGGCGCGCGTACGCCAGCCGCCGGCCGAGCCCGCGCGCTTGCGCGTCGTCTGCGAGTGCTACACGGCGTATCACTGGTTGCCGTCCGCGTTGCGCAGGCTGCGCGAGGCGCTGCCCGCGTTCGACGTACGCTTGAAGGTCGAGCACACCGACGCACCGGTGGCTGCGCTCGAGGCCGGCGAGATCGACGCGGCACTGCTGACGACAGCGCGCGTGCCACGCGGGCCCTTGCGCGAGTGCGAGCTGTTCACGGACGAAGTGGTGTTCGTGATGGCGCCGAGCCATCCGCTCGCGGGCAAGAAGGCGCTGACCAAGGCGGACCTGCGCGCCACGACTCTGATCAGCTCGCGGCCGCCGCCGGCGGAGGCGCAGTGGTTCATGAACGCCGTGTTCGGGCGCGCGCGACCGAACCTGCGTTTCGAGCGCTTGCCGCTGACCGAGGCGATCGTGGAGATGGCGCGCGCGGGCATGGGCGTGGCGGTTCAGTCCGAGTGGATCCTCGGGCCGCACCTCGGCGGGGCGGACTTGGTCACCAAACGGTTGGCTTCCGGGCCACTGTTACGGCCGTGGCGCCTGGCCTACCGGCGCGAAGCGGAAGCCGCGGCGCTGCGGCTGGCGGCAGTCCTGCGTGCTTCGTTGCCACGAACGCCGGCGCTCACCGCGGTGCGCGGCTGATCCGACGGGCCTCGCCGTTTGGGCGTGAGTGCACGCGGTGGCTACGTATACTCGGACCGTGGTCGTTCGGATCGGGGTGATATGCGGCTGTTTGCTCTTGCCGCTGACAGCTGCAGCAGAGCCGCACTTGCGCTGGGAGGCCCCCCCCGAGTGTCCGCAGATCACCGAGGCCAAGGGGGAAATCGCGCGGTTGCTGCGCAAGAATTACGGGGAAATCGACGGTGAGTTGGTGGTGCGGGTGTCGATCGCCGCGGTCTCCGGGGAGTTCGAGGCGAGAGTGAAGGTTGGTCGGGGGGCGGAGCGGGTGATTCGGGATCGGGACTGTGCGGCAGTGGAGCGGGCCGTCGCGGTGGTGGTGGCGTTGGCGATCGAGCCTGGGGGGAGTTTGGAAGGGGCATCGATGACGCCATCGGCTGCGGCGTCGACGGTGCCTGCGGCTCAGGGAGGGTCAGGATCGACGTCGGCGTCGGCCTCGGGATCCACGACTGCTTCGACTACTGCGCCCGCTTCGTCCACGTCGCCGTCAACGTCCACGTCGACGACAACGTCGGCGGCGACTGAAGCGACCGCAGCTGCGACCGCAGCCCGCACGACTGCGACGGCGAGCGAGACGGAAGCGGAGCCGGAACCGGAACCGGAGCCGACGCTGGACGACGCGGCGGAGGTCGAGAGCGAGCTGGACACGGGGCCCGCCGAGGGAACCGGGTTGGACTTGGGGTTCGCGTTTTGGGCAGCAGGCGGTGCGATCGTTGGCGTTTTGCCCGCGTTCGCGCCCGGGGCTGCAGTCGGGCTCGGGGTGTTCGCGGACTCTTGGCGGGCGGATTTGAGGGTCGGCTATTGGTTTCCGCAGTCGGCCCAGTTGGACAGTCCGCCGAACGTAGGGGGAGCCGTGGGGTTGGGGGCCTTGGCGTTGGATGCCGGGCCACGCTTCGAGCTGGGTCCGGTCGAGGTGCCGCTGGTGGCGGGCTTCGAGGTCGGTTTGTTCGTGGCGGAAGGGGAAAACACCGCGAGCAGCGAGACGAAGTTTCCGGTCTGGCTGTCGACGTATCTCGGGGCGGGTTTGGCCGTGCCTTGGGGCAAACACTTTGCTGCCGGGCTGCGCGTGGAGGGGCTCGTGGCGCTGCTCCGGCCTTCCTTCGCAGTTCAACCCAAGGGTGGAAAACCTCAGGCTTTTTTCCAGCCGGCGCCGGTCGGGGCTCGAGCCCTTTTGGCGCTCGAGTTGCGATTGCCGTGACGGAATGAAGGGCGCCGGAGCAGTATGGGCATGAACGAGTGCGCGGCGAGCCTACCGACTGCGCTGCCCGCCGCAGCCCCCATGGAGCGCCTGCAGATCGAAGCGCTCTATCGGGACCACTTCCAGTTCATCTGGCGCTGTCTGCGCAGGCTCGGGGTGCACCCCAACAGCGTCGACGATGCGCTCCAGGACGTCTTCCTCGTGGCCCACCGCAAGCTCGATGAATTTGCCGGACGCTCCAGCCAGCGGGGTTGGTTGTTCGCCATCGCATCGCGGGTCGCCAAGGAGCACCGCCGGCGCGATGGCAGGCTGTGGCTGGACGACCGCGCGGGCGAATCCGTGCCGGTCCATCCCGATCGCACCCTGGAAATGCGCGGTCGCGTCCGACAGCTGGACGAGTTATTGGCCACCTTGAGCGATCCGCAGCGCGAGGTGTTCGTCATGGCCGAAGTCGAGGGGTTCAGCGCGCCCGAGATCGCGGAGGGCTTGGGCATCCATCTCAACACCGTCTACTCGCGGCTACGCTTGGCTCGACAACGCTTCGAGCGGGCGCTCTCCAGACAACGCCAGCGGAGTGAACCTTTGCGATGAAAGCTCTCGATCCAGAAGGCCGCCGTCTGATCGACGACGTCCTGGCTGCCGACAAGCCCGACCCTGGCGCTGAAGCGCGCTCGTGGTCGTCGCTCGCAGAACGCTTGCACCAGCCACTGCCGCCGACAGCTGCAGCCGCCAAGACGGCCCTCGAGGCGAGTGCTCCGCTGGCCAAGGGAGCGGCGCTCGCGCAGCTCGGTGGCTGGAAGGCCATCGTCGCAGGTGTGGCGTGTGCCGGCGCCGGCGTGTGGTACGCGGCGCAGCAGCCTGCACCGCCCGCCCCGAAGCCGGAAGCGCGCCCGGCGCCCGCCGTGGTCGCCCCCACTGTCGTTCCGCCCCGCCCGGAAACACCACCCGAGCCGCCGCCATCAGCCACAGGCTCCAGCCTGTCCGAGGAGGCGCGGTTGATCGCGCAAGCAGAGCGCGCGCGTAACTCAGGCAACCCGGGCCGCGCGCTCGCGCTGCTCGAGGAGCACGCTCGCACGTACGCGCAGGGCGCGCTGGCGCAGGAGCGCGACGCCGCACGCGTGCTGGTGCTGTGCGCGCTGGGCCGCACGCGCGATGCCCGCGAGTCCCGCAAGCTATTCCTCCGCGACTGGGCGAATTCGACGCTCGCGGCGCGCGTGCGCTCCGCTTGCAAGGGTTCGCGCTGACAGCGATCAGAAGAGGTTCATCGACATCCCATCGTCACCGGACGATGGGAGCGCAGTCGCAGGTGGTGCCAACGGAACGTTCGCGAACTCGTGCCATGGATTGGACGGCGCGCGTTGCTTCGGACGGCGCGCGTTCGCGGCCGGAGCCGGGGATTGCTCGAGTGGCAGGCGCACGACCTCGGGGGCGCTGCTGCTCTTCGCTGGCGCACTGGGCTGAACCGGAGTGGGCGCGGCGGCGGGCGCAGCTGACGACGGCGGGACGTGGACCTCGATCGCGGGGGGTTCGGGCGTCGCGCTGAGCTTGGGGGGTGCAGCGATCGGGCTGACACCGGCGACGGCCTTGACGCTGGCGATCACCTCGGTATCGCTGGAAGATCGCTCTGCGTAGAGCCAGACGCCCGCGGTCGCGACCGCCGCGACTCCCGCCGCCGCGTAGAACCACTTCGCCGAGCGCGCGCTGCGCGCCCCACGACCCGGCGACGAGGCCGGTTCGACCGCAGCCCTCGGCACGAACGACTCGCGTGCGGCGCGGGGTACTGCGACCTCGACCGGCGGGGGCGTGTTTTCTTGCGCAGCCGCAGCGATGGCTCGCCTCGGCGCGCGTCCGCAGGCTTCCAGCGCATCCGCCAACAGAGCCAAAGTTTGGAATCGCTCCGAGAGCTCGGGCGCAAGCGCGCAGCTGAGCAGCGCGCCCGCGCCCCGCACCTCGGCGACACTGCTCGGCAACAAAGGGGTGTTGAACACCAGCCGCTCATCGAACGTGGTCGCGGCTATCGGCGGCCGACCGGACAAGGCTTGATACAGGATGGCGCCGAACGCGTAGACGTCCGCGCGGTGATCCGCCGGCAGCCCGAAGCGCTGCTCGGGCGCGAGGAAGTCAGGCGAGCCGAAGGACCTGGACATGGCGGCGACCGCGGCCGCCTCCGCGCTCGGGAAACGCACGACGCTGAAGTCGAGAACCTTGGCGATCTCGGGAGAGTGCCTGCTGGGTTTGCACACGAGGATGTTCGTGGGGTTGAGATCGCGGTGCACGAGCCCTGCAGCGTGCGCCGCGTGCATGCCCCGCATGCAGGGCACGAGCAACCGTCGAACCTCGTCGAGCGACATCGGGCCGACGCGTTGAATGCGCGCGGACAAAGACTCGCCCTCCATCCAATCCATCACCATGCACATCGAGCCTGCGGCCTGCACCACGTCGTGCACTTCGAGCATGTTGGGATGTCGAAATTGACCGACCAAGCGCCGTCCTTCGCTGCTGGCGCGGAGCGCGTTCGGGCCCACTTCTTCGGGCAACAGCAGCTTGATCGCGCAGCGCTTGCCCGTGAGCTGATGGCGAGCCGCGAATACGACGCTCATTGGGCCGAAGCCCACGACGCTCTCGATCAAGTATCTGTCGGCGAGCACGTCGCCCGGCCGCGGAAGGGCCGTCGCCTCGACCATGCCTGAGCTCCTTGGCGCGGCACCCTAGCACGCGAAGCCGAGCGCTCCACTTTGGAAATCGAAACTTGTCGCAAACAGTCAAGTCCATTATCAGGAACGTCAGTCACGTCACCGTCACACGACTCCCTACGAGGATGATACGGTCCGACGCATGAGCCGAATTCGCCTTGCGTTGCTGCTGTTGCTCGGTTCGGGTGGCTGCGCCACCACACAAGCCGCGATCCAGCCCAGCACGCTGCCCGTGCGAGCGCCGCTCGAATGCGCGCCGGCACCGAGCGACAAGGTCGGCCTCGCCAGCCTGCTCGAAGAGCTGGTGGACTTGCGCACGCTGGCGCGACTCTCGCGCGCACCCTATACGAGTGAGCTCGCCACCAGCTTCGATCGCAACTCGCTGACCGCCCGCCCCGACGAGCCGAACTGGTTCGCCAATCGCGACTTCGCCAAGGCCTCGATCGATCCGGCCACGGTGCTGATCGACGTCAAGGGACCGGGTGTGGTGACGCGCATCTGGTCGGCCAATCCATCCGGCGTGCTGCGCATCTACCTCGACGGCGCGACCGAGCCGAGCCTCGAGGCACCATTCAAGTCTCTGTTGTCCGGCGCGGTGGAACCATTCGCGGCGCCGTACGCGTTCGAGGCCGGCGGCGGCTTCAACCTCTACTTCCCGATCGCCTTTCAGAGCGGCTGCCGCATCACGGTCGGTAGCGACGCGCAGCGCCTGTACTACCACGTCGACTACCGGCGCTACACCGAGGGCACGCCGATCGAGACCTACTCGAAAGACGCGCTCGCTGCTGCCAGCTGCCAGCTCGCTCGCACCGCCCAACACTTGAGCAGCACGCAGCCGCCGCTCCCAGCGGCAGAGACGTTCACGCTCACGGTCACGCCCGGACAGCGCGCCACACACGATCTAGTTGCCGCCGCCTCCGGCAGCGTCGTGCGCGAGCTGCGCATCTACCCTTCGCGCAGCGACCCTGAGGCCCTGCGCGGCACGCTGCTCGAGCTGCAGTTCGACGGCGAGCCCACGGTGCAAGTGCCGCTCGGCGACTTCTTCGGTACGGGCCCGGGGCTGTTGCCGGTGAACAGCCAGCCGGTCAGCGTCGACGTCGAGCGCGGGGTGCTGATCGCGCGCTGGCCGATGCCGTTTCGCGAGCGCGCCCGCCTGTCGCTCAGTGGCCACTCCTCGGCGAGCTTCCAGGCGCGCATCGAGCTGGCGAGCGAGCCGTGGAAGTGGGACGAAGATTCATTGTACTTCGGCGCGCAGTGGCACCCCACGAGCTGGCAGAGCAGTAAACCGATCCACGACTGGCCGCTGATCCAGATCCGCGGCAACGGCAAGTACGTGGGCACGCTGCTGAACGTGCTGAACGGCAGCAAGCTGTGGTGGGGAGAAGGCGATGAGAAGATCTTCGTCGACCAGGCCAGCTTCCCGACTCACTTCGGCACCGGCAGCGAGGACTACTTCGGCTACGGCTGGTGCTCGAACGTGTTGTTCGGGACGCCGCTGATCGGACAGACTCGCGCGGACCGCCGGCAAAACTGGGGCGCAACCTCGCTGTATCGCTTCCACATCCTGGATGCGATCCCATTCACGGCAGAGTTGCGCTTCGATCTCGAGGTCTTGCACTGGGGCGACCCAGCCGTCCCGATCGCGTACGACGCGATCGGCTTCTTCTACGCGCGACCCGGCGTACGCGTCGAACCTCGCGCAGATGACCCGGGACACTACCGCGTGCCCGAGCTGCGCGAGGGTCCGCCGCCGGGACTCGAACCGTCAGATTACAACTGCGGCCATGGTTGACTGAGGAGGACAGAATGATTCTCGAATGCGCCGATATCCGCGTGCCTGCCGGCAAGGAAGCCGAATTCGAACGTGCGATCGAGCTCGCCCTGCGCACGGTGCTGAGCAAGAGCCCGGGCTACGTCGGCCACAAGGTGCAGAAGGGCGTCGAGAGCCCGCAGCGCTATCTGCTCTGGGTCTACTGGAACAGCCTCGAGGATCACACCGAAGGCTTCCGCGGTTCACCAAGATTTGCAGAGTGGCGCGCGATCGTAGGACCATTCTTCGCCCAGCCACCGCAGGTCGAACATTTCAGCCTGGTCCTGGAATCCTAGCGAGTTCACGCACGAGCAGCTGGAGGCGCCCGATGCGCGCAAGATTTCCAAGGATTTTGCCCTGAGGGCGAGCGCGCCCGCAGGGCCGGACCGAGCAATACTCCTGTATTGCGCAGCGTCCGGACCGAGGACGAAAGCCGCCCTCAGGGCAAGAGCCGCAGGAAATCGCCAGCGGACCGGCTAGGGGGGCTCGGGGTACTGATCACAGAATGAGCCCGGTAGTGGCCCGCCGATGTCGAAACGGACACCTCTGCACGTACCTGGAATGTACGTAAGGTGCGAGTGGGTGTAGGGCCGCTGCCGCCGAGAGCGGCGAGGAGACGTCCATGAACGAGGCACAAACACGCTTGAGCTGGCTGCTCTGTTCGGGGCTGCTCTTCGCCTGCGCCCAGGGCGACGAGTCGCTCGAGGTAGGCGTCACGACCTCTGCGCTCAACGCCTGCAACGAGACCGTACCGGCCAATCGCAACATCGACGGGATCCCGTCGTACGCCCAGTGCGACATGTTCGCCCAGAGCGCGATCTACTCCAACAACGGCGTGGACACCGCGCCGATGTCGATGGGTGCCGGCTGGGTGAAGACGCAGTACAGCGGCGGCTATCAGTGCACCGAGCTCGCGCACCGTTACATCTACTTCAAGTGGGGCGTGAAGTGGCTCCCGAACGGCAACGCCGGCCAGTGGTGCGACACCATGCCACCGGCCAATAGCGGCATGGTGCAGACCATGGAGCCAGTGCACGGCGACCTGATGGTGCTGGCGCCCGGCTCGTGCGGCGCAGCTCAAGGCACCGGCCACGTGACGGTGGTCGACATCGTCGACGCGGCCAAGGCCAAGCTCACCGTGGTCGAGCAAAACGGAGCGCGTCGCGGCACCTACAACACGACCTGCGCCAAGTGCTTCCTGCACGTGGTCGCGAACGACGGCACGTCGACCGGCATGCCGATCACCGGCGCTGC
>DATEOF010000171.1:0-5887 GCA_035274465.1 Polyangiales bacterium | reverse complement strand
GATCGCCCTGGGTCTGGGCGATCACGGCCGCATCGAGGTCGGGCTGGGCGGGGGAGCGAGCGGGTACTCGCGCAGCGGGGGCGGCCGGCGGCCGGGTACGCGGCCCGATCTTGGCGGGTGTCGCAGCTGATGGCGGCGGTGCCGCAGACTTCTTCTCGCTCCTGCTCGCGAACCACCAGAAGCCGAGCGGCAAACGCACGCTGGCCAGCAGCGCGTCATTGGGCTTCGAGCGCGTGAAGTCGTGTTGCCACTCGACGCCGAAGACCATGTACCCGAGCGTCAGGTGGCCGGTGATGCGCTGGTGTTCGGCGTAGGCCAGGCCGACGTTCCCGAACCAACCTTGAATCTGGTTGAACTCGAGCTCTCCGCCGAGCGACAAGCCCGGCAGCGCGCCGACCTCGGCGATCGCGCCGGCGCCGACCCAAAACGGGTCGAACGCGTACAGCACGCCCAACCGAAGCCGACCGAGGAAGAGGTTGTCGAGCTTGCCGTTCAGCGCGGCCCCAATGCCGCCTGTCAGCTGCGCGTCCGGAGCCAGCCCCCGAGCAGTACCTTGCGCGCGGGCGGAGCTCGCGAGCAGACAGAGGCAGACGACGCCGGCGCGTACGAAGTGCAAGCGGGCCGGACTCTAAATCAGAGAGCGCGATTCAGTCACGGCGCCTCGCTCGTTCGCGACGCCGCGCTCGCCCGCGGAGCGCCTCAAAAGGGGATCCACCCTGTCTTCGGCGCTCCGCGGGCGATCGCGACGCCGCGCCCTTCGCGATCCGCCATGACTGAATCGCGCTCTCTGATTTGGCAAGCCAACGCGGGTTTGGGACCCGACTACTGACGCTGGAGCTTGATCCAGTTGGCGATGCTCTGGACCACGTCCTTGTCCATCGAGGTCGCGTGCTGCTTGCCCAGCATGTAGTAGTTCGCGTGCACGAAGCCGGGGTCACAGCCGGCCCAGAAGTTGTGCACGTTGTTGAGGATCATCTGCGACTGGCCGGGATCGCAGCCGTGCGTGCCCGCGAGCATGCTCTGATCGGAGGGCATGCGGTTGTCGCCTTCGGCGGTCGTGATGATCACCGCGACCTTGCTGGCGCACGCCGCGCCACCGAAGCCGCCGACGCCGCCACCGCTCATCATGATCAAGCCTTTGACCTTGTCCGCCAGCTCGGCCTTGCAGCCGAAGCGCGCGGTGTAGCCACCACCCCAGGAATGCCCGCCGACCCACATCGCCTTGATGTCGAACTTCCCGGGCCCGTTCAGGTTCGTGTAGACCCAGTCGATGATCTTCATCAGGTGCGGCTCGTCCTTGCCGTCGTCCATGTTGCCCCACTGCTGCACCACGGAGCTGGGCGTGACGACGATCAGGTTGTGAGACGCGGCGAACTGGTGAGCCGAGAAGTAGCCGTGCTGATAGAAGTGCTGTTCGACGGGCGTGGTGCCGTGCAAGTTGAGGATGAAGCTGGCCGGAGCCCCCGCGTGCTTGTTGCACGGGTACGTCACGATCATGTCTCGATCGTCCATCTTGAAGTTGGCCGAGCCGAGACCGAAGCCCCCCTTCGGCCCGCCGCACGGCACGTCCGCGATCGCCACCACCGGCATCGCCGGATCGCCATCCTCGGCTCCAGCCGGCGGCATGGGCGGCACCCCCATGGGCAACGGATTCGCAGGCGGCATGGCGGCCATCCCCGCAGCGCCACGACTAGGAGGCGGCACGCCCGGCATCCCGGCAGCCCCCCGACTGGGAGGCGGCGCCGCAGCCCCGGCAGCCACCGCGGGAGGAGCACTCGCGCCAGCCGCGCTTGGAGCAGCGGTCACCCCACCGCCCCCGGAGCTCGCCGGAGTCCCCGCGCCAGAGGAAACCTGCGCGCCGCCAACAGCTGCAGTGCCGCCAGGGCTGCCAGAGGTGGCCCCACTCACCGGGCGCGGCTCTGACTTCGCCCCAGAGTCATCGCCCGAACACGCGAAGCCAGCGACCAAGCACGCTGACACGACAAGCTTGCGGACCCACATCGTTCGCTCCCACCGGCACACAAACAAACTTCATCCGGTCAGCAAATACTCGCCTCGATGTTTCCCCGTGAAAATGGCTCACAAGAGCCAAACGCCATGCCCCCACGGCGCCAGTAGAAAGGCGAACGTCACCAAATACAAACGACCGAAAGGCAGCAAGCGAGCCGCACCCAAAGCCGCGTAGACCTCTCGGCGGCGAGCCGCCACGCCGAATGCGAAGGGGCGATTTCCAAGGATTTTGCCCTGAGAGCGAGCGCGCCCGGAGGGCCGGACCGAGCAATACTCCTGTATTGCGCAGCGTCCGGACCGAGGACGAAAGCCGCTCTCAGGGCAAAAGCCGCCGGAAATCGCTAGGGCCGCGCGACTTGCTTGCACTGAGAGAGATAGGGCCCGCGACCCTGCTCCACGCAGCTGTGGTAGGCCGCCTGTGCGCCGGGCTTGTCGCCGAGGAGCTCGAGTGCGGCGCCCAACACGATCCAACCTTCTGCGTTCGTCGCGTCGGCTCGGACCGCGCGCTGGGCGTATTCGCGAGCTTCCAGGTTTTGTTCGGCGTTGAGGTAGACGAAGCTCAGGCCGCTGAGGGCTGCGGAGCCGTCTGGCGCGTGCAGCAACGCACGGCGGAAGGCTTCGCTGGCTTCGACGCGGCGATTCTTCTTGGTGAGGGCGCGGCCGATCGCGACCAGCTCGTCGTACGTGGGCGGCGACGCGCCGTGGGCACCCTGCCTCATCGGGGGCATGGGGTCTTGCGTCTGAGCTTCGGCTTCTGCGACGGCGACTGCAGGCGCACGGTCTGCCGGTTGTTCGACCGTGCTGGGTTCGGCTGCCACGACTCCGCGCAGGTGGGCGGCGGCGACGCCATCGGCTGCGCCCGTGGCCCTGGGTTCGGGCGGAGGCTCGCGCGCTGCGAGCGCCGCGACCGTGGGGGCTGCAGGCTCTTCGGCCGGAGGGTTGCTTGCAGCCGATAGCTGCGTCTCGGTCTGAGCGGGCGCCGCCGGCATCGCGGGCGCAACCGGCGCGATCGGAGCGGCAGCGGCAGGAGCCGGAGCAGGCGCCTTGTACTCCGCCACGGGTGCAGCTGCGAGCGGCGTCGGCAACACGGCCGCCGTCTCTTCGCCGGCCGATGCGCCCAGCTCGACGGGAGCGGGCATGACGAGCGTGTGGTACGCGGCAAAGCCGCCGATGACCGTCACGGACACCGCGAAGATGCCGATCGACGCGTACATCGCGCGCCGCGAGCCGCGGCTCATCGCGCGCGGCGGGTGCGTCTCCTCCCAGACGTCGATCACCGGCTTGTCCGGATGCCGAAAGAACGCATCCATCAGCGGGTCTTCACGATCGATGTGGTGGGTCTCGGAGGCTTCGTGCGTGCCCGCGGGCGCTGCACCGGAGACGCGAACCTCGCGCTCCGTGGACTCCATCGGCGCGTCGAGCTGCTCGTCCTCGAACCGGAGCTGATCGGCGGGCTCGGGGAGCGGCGCTTCGCTCACACGCGACTTCTCGGTCTGGGTGACCTTGCGCAGCGGGGAGTGTAGAGTTCCGTCCGCAGCCGTCCGCGGCGGAACACTGCTGTGATTCCGAGGCCGTAGGCTCCGACGAGTGGCCGGTTTACGCAGCCCTTTGTGCGCCATCGTAGCAGTATCCACGCCAACGTGTCGGGCGCAATGTGAGCTGAGCCTCGCTGAGTCGGATGTCACGCACCAGCAAGCACTTTTTGCGTTCGCCCCGCCGAAAGCGAGGTGAGCTCGTAGCCGAGCTTTGGGGGGCAAGTAGAGCTCCTCCTCGGCCACGCTCGTGTCGTCGCTGTATTCCGGGTTACGCGCGCAGCTCTTGAATCGCCGTGTGGATCGTCTCGAACAGGGGCAGCACTTGCGAGACCTCCAGGCAAGAGAAGGCGACCCGCAGATCGGTCGGCGCCGTGCAGATGAGGCCCGTGCCGTGCTTGTCCAACAGGTGCTCGCGCAGCTTGTTGGCGTCGACGCCCTTGACCTTGATCAGCATGAAGTACCCGCTGTTGAACGGATACACATCCCAGCTCGAGGCGAAGCGCGCTTCGTGGCTGACCTTGTAGACCGCCTCGGCGCGCAGGCGCAGCGCTTCCAGCTTCTGCTTGCGCTCCTCGGCGATCGCGCTCGAGCCGAGCGCCTTCTCGACGAGCGATTGCGAGATCATCGGGCTGTTGCTGATCGCGCTGCGGATGCTCGCGCGCGCCTTCGCATCCAGCACATCGAGCACTTGCTGCGCGTTCTCGCTCGAGCCGAGACCGAACGTCACGAAGCCGCAGCGCAAGCCCCAGACGAAGAGCTCCTTGGTGGCACCGTCGAGCTTGATCGGCAGCAGCTTGGGATGGAGGTTGGCCAGCTGACCGAACAGCGACTCGGTCAACGAATCACCGCCGAGGTGATAGAACAGCCCGAAGTACGCGTCGTCGCACAGCACGACCAGTCGTGTACCGGCCTTGGCTTGCTCGTGCAGCGCCGCCACGATGCGCTTGCCCTCCTCCACCGTGGGCATGTAGCCGGTAGGATTGTTGGGGAAGTTGAGCATCACGAGCAGCTTGCTCTTCTTGGCACCCTGCGTTCGCAACGCACTGGCGAGACCTTCTACGTTGAAGCCGTTGCCGGCGAACAGCGGGAAGGTCTCGATGCGCGCGCCCTGACGCGTCTCGTACGTCAGGCTGTAGTTGTCCCAGAGCTGATCGGGCGCGATCATGACGTCGCCCGGATCCACGAAGAGATCGCCGACCAACGTGAGGCCGTGCGTGATCGCGCTGGTGACGATCGGCAGGCCGAACGTCTTGCCCTTCATCGAAGGGTTCTCGGCCAAGTTCTTGTCGCGCCAGATCTCGCGCAGCTTCTGGCGCCCGCTCGGCGGCGCGTAGTTGTAAGCCTCGTCGACGCTCAAACCGCTGAGCGATTTGTGGATCGACGGCAAGTACATCGGCGCGCCGTCCTCGGTGGCGATGCCGATGGTCGCGTTGAAGCGCTTACCCTTGGCCTTGGCCTCGGCCCCCTGCGCCAAGATGCCCTTCGGAAAGTACAGTCGCTTGCCGAGAGCGGAGAGCATCGAGAAGACCTCGGGCGAGGCTTGCTCGAGTGTTTGGTTGAGCTGCTGAGCCAGGGGGTGGAGGACGTCGGTCATGGGCCGGCAGTGTATGGATGCGCTTGCCGCGCGCAACCACCTGGATGGCCTGTAGTGCACCTCCACACACGCGAATCACCGGAAGCTGATGAGCTTCGGGTCGCTGAAGTGCGAGGTGCCGTTGAAGGTGTCCAGCGACAACCTGCCCTTCCCGAACACGAACTCGGTGATCGAGCCGTTGCGGACGCGCCAGTTGAGCTCGACCGCGCTGGCCCCCGGGGCCTTGAGGGCGTGCTGGACGCAGACGCCGATCGGGCCGCCCGAGCTGAAGACCGCGACCGTGCCGCGTTCTTCCAGGACCTGCGTCAGGCCCGCGAGGACGCGCTGGTGGAAGATCGCGAACGACTCCACCCCCTCCGCCAGCAGGTCGCCGCTGACCCAACGCGCCATCAGGGTCTCGAACATGCGCTGGAAGTAGCGGTTGCGCTCGGGGCCCTCGAAGGCGCCCTGGAACTCAGCGACCAGCTGCGCGAACTTGGGATCGGCCTCGCGCAGCGCGTTCCCCAGCGTGCTCATGATCGCGCCGGCGTCGTACTCGTTCCAGTCCGGCCGCTCGGAGGCTTCTGGCCAGCGCAGACCGGCGCGCTGATACGCCGCCGCGACGCCCGCCTCGGTCTGGGCGTGCCGCCGCAGGCTGCCCTTGATGACCGCGTCGACCTCGAGCTTTTGAGCCACGAAGTACTCACCCAGCACCGCGGCCTGGCGCTGGCCGAGCTCCGTCAAGCGATCCGAATCATCCGTGAAGGCA
>DATEOF010000170.1:0-19022 GCA_035274465.1 Polyangiales bacterium | reverse complement strand
GCCGGGCGGCGGAGCGGCGATGGCCGGCATGCGTCGCGGCGACATCCTGGTCAAGCTCGGCAAGTTCGACATCCGCAGCGTCGAAGACCTGATGTTCGTGCTGATGCAAGCCAAGCCCGGCGAGACGGTCACCGGCGTGGTGCTGCGCAGCGGCAAGCAACTCTCACTCGAGACCACCTTCCAGGAAGGCCGCCGCCGTTGAGCGCATCAGATCGGGACGAGTCCCGATAGATCGCGGATGGTCTTGCTGGTGGCGTCGAGGAGATCGGCGGCGCGGCCGAGGTCTTCCGAGATTCCGCCCAGGCCTTCGCCCATGTCGGGGATCGACTCGACACAGATGCGCGCGATGTCGCCGGCGGCTTCGATGCCGATGCGCACGGTGGTCAGTCCGTCGAGCACGGGTCGTGAGACGAGGTTCGGGACGAAGCGCACGATGCCTGCGTCGTCGGGGCGGATGAAGCGCACCACGTTGGCTGCGGCGACGAAGCCGTCCACCACGAGCTTTCCGCTGTGCACCAGGGCGGGTTCGTTCAGCCGCAGCGCGGCTCGGCCCAGGTGCTGGCTCAACCGACGCAGCCGCTCGGCGATGGCGCGCAGTTGGTCGGCGATGTCCTCGAGGCTCTGTTTGACGCGTGGGATTTCGATGTCGCGCAGCTTACCGGGCAACGCGCGCAATGCGTTGGTGAGCGCTTCGGCCAGGGCCTCGGTGACGTGCACGCCCTGCGCGGCGAGCGAGGCTCCGGCGTCGATCGATTCGGCGGCTTGATCCACCAGATTGCGCACGTCCACCATACAAGTACACCCCATCCATGCTTGAAACGCGACCGAGTGCATACGACGGACCGCGCGCACGAACAAGCGTGGCAGGTCACAGGCTCATCGAACATGCTTCGGGCATGGCCACACCGTTCCCACGCTCCTTGCTCGAGCCGCTGTTGTCCGCTGCGGTGAGCTCGAGCACACCCTGGTTGCTGGAGTTGATGCGCACGCAGGCTGGGCGCAAGCGGCCCAAGGATCTGCTGGCGCAGTTCGGGCGCGATGCGTTCGTGGCGCCGGGCGTGCTGGATCTGCGGCTCGCGCATCGACTCGATGGCCTGGCCCTCGCTGCGGCGGACGGATACGAGGCGCTGCAACTCTCGCCGGTGGCTCCGCTGGGTGTGTGCTCGTCGCTGGCGCCGACCTCGCAAGATCGAACGCTGTCCGCGCTGCGGGGCACCGAGGTCGTATCGGATCCGACGAATGTGCTCGCGCTCGAGTGTGCGCGCAGACTCGGCACCGATCCGCAGCAGGCACCGCGCCTGTGCACACTGCATCAGGTCGTACGCGCACAGCCGCTGCCACCGCGCGCGGGACACACGCGGCACTTCCGCATGTTCGCGCTGGTCGATGCCGGCCCCGGGCTGGCCGAAGATGGCTTCGAGGTCGGAGCGATCACCAGACAGATCGGCGTGTTCGATCGGCTGCTCGATCTCGCAGCGGCGCAGCTACCGTGCGTGTACCCGAACCGGCGAATCCTGGTGCGCACCGACGCCGCACACGCGACGCTCGGCACGCGCCTGTGCGAGCGCCTGCGCCGCGAGTTCCCGCAGGTGTCGCTCGGGCAGGAGGCCTTCGAGTCGGCATACTACGCCGGCGTGCGCATCAGCTTCGGGCCCCACACGGCCGCGGGCGAATGGAGCGCGATCGGAGACATCGGCGTCTTCGACTGGATGGTCAAGCTGACCTCTAATCGGCGGATGCGCTTCGTCGCAGGTGGCTTCGGACTGCAGCTGTTGCCGCTGTTGTTCGCGAAGTGAATTGGAAGAGGCTTCAAGCGTGGGGAGCGCTGGCTCGGATGCGTTCCCGGTCTCTTGTGCCCTCCTATTTTCGGTTCCTTGTCCCTTGTTTTTTGTTCCTTGTTTCCGTTCGCTGTTCTCGTCTCGTTCGACGCGTCAGAATGGCGGTTCGCGCGAGCCAGGACGAACAACCGAACGTCGAACTGCAACAAGGAACAAAAAACAACGGACAAGGAACCGAAAACAGGACAGCACAAAGAACCGAAAACCGGCTGCTCGCTACACGGCCACCACCAAACCATCCTCCGCAAAGCTCAACGGGATCGGCGCCTCGATCTCGCCGCCCAATCCCGGCACCCGCCCTCTCACATCCGCACCCAGGTGCGTGAGCATCAACGCGCGCGCGCGCAGGCGGCCCATCACCGCCAGCTCGGCCTTCCAATCGGTCCACGTGCAGTGCTGGCCTGCCGGGTGATCCAGGCGCGTGCACTCCGCGACCAGCAGGTCCACGCCGTCTGCCGCTTCGAACAGGCCCGGGCACATCTGCGTGTCGCCGGAGAACGCGACACTCTTTCCCAGTGAATCGCTCACGCGCAGACACAGCGGCTGGTGCGGCGGGCGCATGTGGTCCGCGGCGTACGCGCTGATGCGATAGCCCATGAACTCGCGCGTCTCGCCCGGCGCGAACTCCTCGATCGCCACCGGCACCTTCGGCATGTGCTGCTTCATGTCCGGGTAGCTGGCGTCGAGCAACGCCTCCAAGCTCTCCTGCGTGCGCGGCGGACCCAAGATCGGCAGCGCACGGCGGCGCGGCGCGTTGTACAGTGCGTCGATCAGCATGAACGGAAAGCCGCCGATGTGATCGCCGTGCAGGTGCGTGAACACGATGCCGTCGATGCTCTCGGGTGGCAATCGGTTCTGCCGCAAGCCTGCCAGCGCGGTCGGCCCGAAGTCCACCATCAGCCGCGCTGCCCCGGGGCTCTCCAGGACGTAGCAGGAGTGATGGCGGCCGCTCGAGTTGAAGGCGTCAGCCGAGCCGATCACATGGAGCTTCATGCCCCAGATCTAGCATCGCCAGCTCGGTAGCGTGAAGGGCCGGGACGAGTGGGCCGGGCGGGAGCCGCCGCGCAGCGCCGGCGACCGATAATCATCGGGAGGGTCGCGCCAAGAGGCGCGACCCTTCCGGAGCACACGGTGCGACCCGGCCCACACCGCGGCCGCCTTTTCAGGGCCGCACGGACTTGATCAGGTCGACGATGCTCTTCACGACCACGTCGTCCATGAAGTCGGCGTGCATCTTGCCGAGCATCAGGTAGTTCGAGTGCACGAAGCCCTTGTTGCAGTCGGGCCAGAGCGTCTGCGTGTTGTTGCCCAGCATCATCATCACCGGGTCCTTGCAACCGTGTTGCATCGGGATGCTGGCTTGATTGAGCGGCGCCGCGATGTCCATCTCGGCGTTGGTGTCGATCACGGACATCTTGCTGGCGCAGGCCGGCTGCGTGGGCCGCCCGCTCATGATGATGATGCCGCGCACCTTGTCCGCCAGCTCGGGCTTGCAAGCGAACGTCGCGGTGTACATCGCGCCCCAGGAGTGGCCGCCGACCCACATCGAACGGATGTCGAACTTCGTGCCGAGGTTCTTGTAGACGAAGTCGATGACGTTCATCAGGTACGGCAAGTCTTTGCCGTCGTCGCCGTTGCCCCACTGCTGCACCACCGAGCTCGGCGTGGCGATGATCAGGTTGTGCGAAGCGGCGTACTTCGAAGCGGAGAAGTAACCCTCCTGATAGAAGTGCTGCTCGACCGGCGTGGTGCCGTGCAGGTTCAAGATGAAGGTCATCGGCGCGCCTTCATGCTTGTTACACGGATAGCTGAGGATCAGATCGCGGCCGTCGACCTTGAAGTTCGGACGCCCGAGGCCCAACCCGCCGCCACCGGCCTTGCACGGGACCTCGGCGAGACTGACGATCGGCTTGCTGGGATCGCCGTCGTCCGGCCCAGGAGGCGTCGCCGGTGCAGCTGGTGGCTGCATGGTCGGCGGCATGGCCGGCGGATTCGCGGGAGGATTCGCAGGAGGGTTCGCCGGCGGATTCGCGGGCGGGCGCGCAGGCGGATTCGCAGGCGGTGTGATCGGGGTCGTGGGCGGGGTGGGCGCGACCGGTTGAGTAGCCGGCGTGGCCAGGGATCCCGCGGCTCCGATCATGCTGCTGGAACCAGCAGCTGCGTGCGTCGCGGTGTCTGGAGCAGTGACGGTGCGTGGCTCACCGGTGCCGGCTGGCGCCTCGGAACCACAGGCAATCATTACGGTATTGCAGGCGAGCAGTAACCAAACCTGCGGACGCTTTCTCGTTCTACGTTCCCTGTCCATTGTGTCCTCTTCGGACACAATGGCGCGGACGTACGGAAGTTGCACCAATATTTTCGCTACATGTGCAGAAAGAATCCTTGATCGGCAGCCGCTGGCGGCGGGCGATCATCCACGCGGCGGGCGCGGTCAAGTCACTGCGCGGGAGCGAACGGCGAGTCCTCGACCATCTCGATCCACACGCCCTTCGCGCTCTTCATGAAGAAGCTGCGGAAGCCGTACTCGGGCTTGAACGAAATGTCCTCGGCCACGGTGAGTCCTGCAGCCACCACGCGCGCCTTCTCCGCGTCGAGATCGACCGTGCTGTAGCCGAGGTGATCGATCGGCTTGCCGCGCGTCTCCACCACCATCTCGGCAGTCAACACGCTCTCCTGCAAGGCCGCATCGGTGTGGTTGACCATGTCGATCGCCTTGTTCTTGAAAGCGCCGCCCGTGGCCATCTCGAAGAACGCGTAGTCGATGCCCATGAACATGTGCACGTGTCCGAAGCCCATGGCTGCAGGACCCGGGCCCTTCGCCACCTCGATGCGCGCGCCACTCGGAGCCTGCAGGTAGAACCAGTAGTTGTTGCAAGCCATCATGCCGTTGAACGCCGTCTCGCACTGCGCTCGCTCCACCGGCCAGAGCGGCGCCTTGAGCCCGACCAGGCGTTGCAGCTCTGCGTTCGGATCGGGATGGATCCAGCCCACGTGCTCCATGTACGTGTTCAGCTTGGGATCCGGCGCCGTCGCCACCTTGCTGTACAGGAACCAGCCGCGCTCGGTGCGCGTGGCCATCGTCGGCTTGTCCGAACCCTCGCCGCGACAGAACTCGGTCGGCTTCGCGCCGAAGTACTTGTCGAAGAACTCGAGATCCTGCGCCGGATCGACCGTGTTGAAGTGCACGTGGTGGAAGTGCACGCCGGCGGCACCCGAGACCGGTCGCTTGGCGCAGGCCGCAGGCTTCGGCTCCGCCGGTGCGGCGGCATCGGCTGCCGCCATTGGCTGCATGCGGCCCGCATCCATCATCGGCTGCTGCACGGCCGGTGGTTGTGCGTCGGGCTTCGGCGCCCCCGCCTCCATCGCGACTCGCGCATCGGTCGCACGCGACGCGTCGTGTGCGGGCGGCCGCGCATCGGGCTCGGCGTGGGTGGCTGGCCCCATGTGTCCCGTCTCGGGCTTCGCGTCTGAAGTGCACGCCGCGGCGCAAAGCCACAGCCACGATCCAAGCCAGCCGTAGTGCTGAAATCCAACGTCGATGCGTGCCATCTCTCACGACCTTTCGTCTGACTTGATCGTTCCCCTGGCCAACCAAATCCGCCAAGCTGCGGGCCCATGAGCTGGACCCGGCAGACTGGATCGATCGCGATCGCCCTGTGGCTCGCGACCACGAGTTGTACCTACCGCAGTTCGCTGCACGAAGACGCAAGTTTTGGCATCAGCAGCAACACGCACGGCGTCCCACCCGAGGTCGAGCTGTATCGCGACGATTGGCCATTGCCCAATCGCGACTACGACAACACCCGCGCGAACCTCAAGGCCGCGATCGACAGTCGCAACGTGGCCCGCCTCACCGAGGCCTGGCGACTCGTGATCGAGCCCGCCGCGGGCCCCTTTGGCAGCGTCACGGGAAACCCATTGATCCTCGGCGACGCCGTGTATCTGCAGGACATGTCGAGTCACGTCCATGCCCTGGATCGCGACACGGGCAAGGCGCGCTGGATGTTCCGCCACGGGGAGACCACGGTGGGTCCGAACGGGGTCGCCGCCGCTTGGGGACGCCTGTACGCGAACAGTGGCGACACCGGCATCCTGGCGCTCGACGCAAAGACGGGCGGCGAGCTGTGGCGCTTCGAGCCGAAGCTGGTGCAGAGCGAGGGCATCGACATCCAGCCGATCGCATACGACGGCCGGGTCTTCGTGGCCAGCGTCCCGGCCAGCCTGCGCGGCGCATACCTGGGCGGCTCGCGCGGCGTGCTGTTCGCGCTCGACGCCATCAGCGGCAAGGAGAGCTGGCGCTTCGACACGGTCGCCTCGGACGATCTGTGGGGCGATCCGCTGAACAACGCCGGTGGCGGCGCGTGGTACCCGCCGCTGATCGATCTCGAGCGCAAGCGGACGTACTGGGGCACGGGCAATCCGGCGCCCTGGCCGGGCCTGCCTGAAGCTCCGAGCGGCAGCAGCCGCCCCGGCGACAACCTCTACACCAGCTCGCTGGTGGCGCTCGCCGCCGATAGCGGCAAGCTGATCTGGCATCATCAGGAGCGCGCGCATGATCTCTTCGACTGGGACTTCCAGGGGTCACCGCTGCACGTCCGCGCGGATGAAAGGCGAGGAGTGCCGGAGCTGATCATCGGCTCGGGCAAGACCGGCACGCTGGTGGCGCTCGCCGCTGACAGCGGCAAGCTGGAGTGGCGCGCCAAGGTAGGCCGGCACGAAAACGACGCGCTCACCGAGCTACCCCTGAACGAAGCGGTGCGGGTCTATCCCGGCGCGCTGGGCGGTGTCCTGACACCGATCGCGTACGCGCAAGGCCGACTGTTCGTGCCGATCGTGGACATGGCCGCGGAGTACACGGCAACGGGAGTGCTGCCGGATCTGGGCGGCGGCCGTGGTGCGCTGAGCGCGCTCGACGCGCGGACCGGCGAGCTGCTCTGGAACGTCGAGCTGCCCGCGCCCAACTACGGAGCCGCGACCGTGGTGAACGACCTGGTACTGACCTCGGACGCCGACGGCCGCGTGTACGCATTCTCGGTCAAGGACGGGAGCGAGGTCTGGCACTACGACGCGCCAGGCGGCATCAACGCGCCACTGGCGGTGGCCGACGACATGCTGCTGGTGCCGGTGGGAGTCAGCGCCGCGATGCTGATCGCGCTGCGCCTCCCGAGGGCCGATTCGACGAAGTGACGGCATTTCGCGGCGCAGGGTAACCCGCGACGCCGGAATCGTTCTTTGGCATTTGCTGCAGATAGTTTGGCGCGACTCAGCCCACCGGCTTCGCGATCCCGGTGACCTGCCGCAAGATCGCCGGCGCCTGCTCCTGGAGCTTCTCCGGCTGCTGCGAGATGCGGCGACCGAAGGCTGCGACTCGCGGGGTGTCGCTCGGGGTCAGCGCGGGCTTGCGTGGCTTCCGGGCCATTGCGGCTTCGATGTGCGGCGCGAGGCGCTCGGCCTTGCGGGCTTCGCGTTCGACTTCGTGCTCCTTGAACTCGGGCATGACTTCGCGCGCGAACAGCTCCAGCGCTTCACAGATGTGCTCGTGCTTGTTGCGTCCCGCCTGCTGGATGAAGATCACCTGGTCGACCCCGGCCGCGGCGAAGCGGCGGAGCTTGTCGCGGATTTGATCGGGCGTGCCGATGCAGCCGGTGTTCTCCTCCGCGTCGCCCGTGCTCACCCGCTCGAACTGTTGCCACAGGTCGGTGAAGCCGGGCTGGTGCGAGCCGAAGACGTAGTGGTGTGCGAGCGCAAAGCCGAAGAAGCGAAAACCCGGTAGTCCCCGCGCGCGCGCCGTCTCCGCGTCGCGATGACACGAGAAGCCCGTGACCATCGCGATGTTCGGGTTCACGGCGTGGCCGAGCGGCACGCATTCACGCGCCAGGATGGCGTAGTAGTCGTCGACCCATTGAACGGCCTCGCTCGGATCGACGAACGCGAAGGTCAACGCACCCATGCCCGAACGCGCGGCCAGCTCGATCGTCTCGCGCCGGCTGCACGCCACCCAGAGTGGCGGATGCGGCTTCTGGATGGGCTTCGGCACGATGTTACGGCACGGCATCGAGAAGTACTGTCCGGTGTGCCCCGGGTAAGGCGTCATGGCGAGCATGTTCGCCGCCTCTTCGGTGGCCTCGCGCCACATCGCGCGCTTGTCTGCCAGCGGCACCTTGAAGGCTTCGAGCTCGAGCGCGGCCGAGCTCTCGCCGGTGCCCCAGTCGACGCGCCCACCCGAGACCAGATCCAGCGTGGCGAGCCGCTCGGCGACGCGCGCCGGGTGGTTGAAACCGGGTGGCATTTGCACGATGCCGTGGCCCAGGCGCATGCGCTTGGTGCGCTGCGAACAGGCGGCCAGGAAGACTTCGGGCGCCGACGAGTGTGAGTACTCGTCCAGGAAGTGGTGCTCGACTTCCCACGCGTAGTCGAAGCCGAGCCGATCCGCGAGCTCCACCTGCTCGAGCGCCTCGCGGTACAGCCGGGCCTCATCGCCTTCGCGCCATGGCTTGGGCAATTGGTGTTCGTAGAACAGCCCAAACTTCATGAAGTAGTCCCCGCTTCCCCTTACGACGATCCTAAGTGTCCCTTACAGAGGCTCGGTGCACGATCCAAGGGCGCATCACGACCTACGAGCTATCGCTCTGCAGTGACCTGAGCTCGAAAGCGCGGCTCGTGTCGCGATGCGCGCCTATTGCGACACGGATCGCTGAACAATCAACTGCTCTCGGCTAACACATTGCGGCTGATCGTTGCAGCGCGCATCAACCCGGCGCCCTCGGCCAGCTTAGCTCCGCGCGTCAACAGCTGAGCAGCTTCGTCACTCCGTCCGAGGCTCTGCGCGAGCTCGCCGCGCAGCTGCGCGACCGAGCCTTCGCACAGGAACGTGGCGTGCAGGGAGAACCCATCGGGGTACTCCGACAACAATTGCCAGAGCGGCGGCGCATAGTCGTAGGCGCGCAGCTCGAGCACGCAGTGCACCAGCGCGCCCAGGGTGCCCAGGTAGTCGCGATCTCGCGGCAGCTCGAGCAGTGCGGCCGGGGTCACTGCGCGCAGCTGCGCGCGTGCCTCGTCGTGGAGGCCGGCGCGGGCCAGCGCGCGCAGCTTGATCGACCACACGCTGGGCGGATCGGCCGAGTCCGGGGCCAGCGCCGCCCGCAGCTCTGCGCGGCTGAGGCTGGCGGCGTCAGCAGAGATGACGCACTGGTCGTAGGCGCGAAACAGCAACGTTCCGGCCAGCGCATCCTGCGCCGCGCGCCGGTGGAGCGCCTGCAGCTCTCTCACCCCGGCCTGCTCGTCGCCGGCGTTGATGCGCTGCATCGCCCGCGCGCGCTCGACGTGCCAACCGAGCCCGCGATCGCGCAACCGGCGGCAGACCACCTCGCTGCGCTCCAGGCCGGCATCGAACCCCGCCGGGTCGCCCAGCTGAAGCGCACGGATCGCGCGGTGCAGCTCGAGCAGCAGGGGCGGCACGCTCAACGCCATCGGGTGCTGCCGGTACAGCTGCTCGAGCGCCGCGACGACCTCGCTCGCGCGCCTCTGGTCGTGCTCGCCACTGCACAGATAGAGCTCGGCCGAGAGCGCGGTGTGGACCGTGACCGGCAAGTCGCTGTGCAATGCCAGCTCCACCGCGTGGCGAACCTGCTCGCGGCTGCGACCGGCGTCGTACGCCAGCGGGGCCACGGTCGCGAGCTTGGCCATCAGCGCGGCGCGTGTGGCCTCGTCGTCGTCCGCGACGTGGGCCAGGGCGTCCTCGAAGGCTTCGCGCGAGCCGCGCAGGGCGGGCAGGCCCGTGTTGATGTCGAGCAAGAACGCGGCGCGCGCCATCACCGACCCGCGGCCGCTGTCGCGCGCCAGCGTCACCGCCTCGCGCGCCAGCGACTCGTAGTCGGGGTCCGCGCAGATACGCGCGCACAGCGCCTCGTTCAGGATCAACCGCAGGCGCATCTTCGGGCTCGGGTGCTCGATCAGCTCGAGCGCCTGGCGCGCGTGCCGCAGGTAGCGCTGGGCGTCGGCGTAGGCGAAGAGCTTGCTGCTCTCGGTCGCCGCCTCGCCGCAGTACTGCACGGTCTTGCGTAGATCGCTGTCGGGCAAGGCCGCGTGGAAGTGAAACGCCAGGTCGGCGCACGGCACGGCCACACCGCTCAGCCGGCGATCCTCCAGCGCGCGCGCCACCTGCAGGTGGTGGAAGCGCAGCTCCGAGGGCGGCAGCGCCTCGTAGAGCGCGACGCGCAGCATGTCGTGGGCGAACGTGAACGAGGTGCGCGAGTCCGGCACGCGCGACAGCACGTTGTGCCCCAGGGCACCGTCCAGGCTGTTCATCAGCGCGCGCGCGTCCTGGCCGCTGACGGCCTGCAACACCGGCAGCTCGAAGCGGCGGCCGATGACCGCGGCGTACGACAGCGCGCCGCGCGCGGCTTCATCCAGGATCGACAGGCGCCGGCGCACCAGCTCGAGCGCGGCGTCCGGCACCGCGAGATCGCTGGGCGCGGCCGAGTCCGAGTCGATCAGCTGGCGCGCCAGCTCGCTCATGAAGAACGGGTTGCCCTCGCTCTTGCGGTACACCGCGCGCGCGAACTCGCCGCTGGGGTCGTCGATCAGCGCCGCCACGTAGCTCGCGACCTCGGCCTCGCTCAGGCGCTGCAGCGTGAGCCGCGTGGTGTTGCGGTGACCGTAGACGTAGGCGAAGTGCGCGCGCGCCGCGGCGGGCGCCAGGTCCACGCGGTTGAGCGAGCCGAGCAACAGGATGTGCGTGCGCGGCAGGCGGTCGATCCAGAACTGCAGGAGCTCGAGCGAGGCCACGTCCGCGCGCTGCAGGTCGTCCAGCACGACCACGCACGTGGTGTGCTCGGCCGCGCGCTCGAGCAGCGTGGTGATGGCATCGAACACCTGGTGCTTCGACAGCGCGCTCCAGCCGTGCATGAACTTGAGCGAGCTCGCAGGCGGCGCGTCGAGCTCGCGCGCCAGCTCGGGCAACAGCAGCCCGAGCTCGGGCACGCGCGTGATCCAGGAGCGCAGCTCGGCACGCGAATCGAGCGCGCCCTCCCAGGCCAACACCTCGCGCAAGATCTGGGCGAACGGCCAGAGCGACGGCGTATCGCCCGACTCGCGGCAGTGCCCCCAGACCACCGAGCCACCGTTGGCGTGGGTCTGCGCCTCGAACACCTCGATCGCGCGCGTCTTGCCGATGCCCGGCTCGCCGGTCAATAGACAAGCGCTGCCGCGGCCAGCGGCGGCCTCGGTGTACGCGTCGTGCAGCGTCCGCAGCAGCCGCTCGCGACCCACGAACGGGGGCCGACTGCTCCGCTGCGGCGTCCGCGCTCCCCAGGCCGGCTGCGGCTCCCGCGGCTGCTGGGCCACCGGACACACGAAGCGGTAGCCCCGACCATGCACGTTGTTCACGAACTCGCGCTCGCCGGGCTTGTGCCCGAGCGTCTTGCGCAGCCGCACCATCGCCACCGTGATCACGTTCTCGGAGACCGCGCGGCCGTCCCAAACCTGGGTGATCAGCTGCTGCTTACTCACCAACTCGCCGGCGTTACGCAGCAAGACGCCGAGCAGGCGCAGCACGAGCGGATCGACCTTGATCGGTTCGGCGGCCCTACGTAGCTCACACCGCTCGAGGTCGAACTCGAACTCGTCGAAATAAAGCTTCACGGCAGCTATCTGTTAGCAGCCTTGGCGCAATCTTGGTAGCCGCGCAAGCCTCGACCCAAAGTACCCGAAGACCGCCCTAGCGAACTGCGCGCATCAACTCGAGAAACGCGTCAGGTTCGACGAAGCTGGTCACCTTCGAAACGACCTCTCCGCTCGGCTTGTGCAGCACGACCAGCGGCAGACCGCGCTGCTCGTAGCGCGCCAGCACTTGGCGTTTTTCCGGAGAGTCCTTGCCTGGGCTCAAATCCACGCGTACCGGCACGAAGCGGCTGCCTTCGCGCACCACCCGCGGATCGCTGAACGTCTTCTGTTCGAGCTCCTTGCAGGCTCCGCACCACGAGGCGCCGAAGTCGACCAGGAGCGGCCGTTGCTCGGTCTGCGCCTGGGCGAGCGCGGCGTGGTAGTCGTCGCCCCAGGCGATGTGGGCGCCCTCGGGCATCGCCTGGGTGTAGCCCACCAGGGCGGCGAGCCCCACGACGCTGAGCGCGATGCCCGCGCCCTTGCGCGCGCGCGCGAGCTTCGATGGGTCGTGGAAGGTCAGGTGGATCGCGCCAAGCCCGACGCCGAGCGCGATCAGGATCGCGCCGAGTGCGAGCGCGCGCGGAGATTTCTCGGCGAGGTCCATCAACCCCGGGATGAGATCGCGCACGTAGTAGAGCGCGGCGACCACCATCACGATGCCGAACACGCTCTTCACCCACTCGAGCCACTGGCCGCTCTTCGGCAAGCTCACCGAAAACGTGCCCACCAGCCAGAACAACAGGCCCAGGCCGAGCGCATAGGTGAACAGCGCGATCGCGCCGAACGCGACGTTGCCGGTCGTGCCCACCCAGGTGAGCAGAAAGCCCAGCACGGGGCCGGTGCAGGGCGCCGCGATCAGCGCGTTGCACAGGCCGAGGAAGAAGGCGCCCTTGTAGCCGACGCCACCCACGGTCGCGAGCCGGTTCTTCAAACCTGCCGGCAGATCGATGTCGAAGGCGCCGAACATCGAGGCCGCGAGGGCGAGGAAGAGCAGCGCCAGGCCCACCAACACGAAGGGGTTGGCGAGCGCGGCACCAAACACGCCACCGGTGGTCGCTGCGAACAGGCCGAGCGGCGTGAACAAGGCCGCGATGCCCAGCACGAACATGGTCGAGAGCGCGGCGGCTTCACCGCGGCTGGTCGAGCTGCGCGCGCCGAAGATGCTGACCGTGATCGCGATCATCGGGTACACGCAGGGCGTGAGCGAGGTCGCGATACCCGCCAGGAAGATCAAGCCGAGCGCGTACGCCCAGCTGCCCGACTGCAATGCCGCGCTGAACGGCTTCTCGAGATCGCCGAGCGCATCGGCGCGCGCGATCTGCGCGAACCCTGCAATCAAGCCCGACGACAAAAGCACTGCCTGCAGCCAGCGGCGGCTGCTGCCCGCCGCCTTCTCAGTTGTCTCGCGCATCGACATCCCTCTCAGTTACAACCGCAACCGCCGCCACTGCTGCCCAGGCCACCGCTCGATCCTTCACGGTAGGCCGTCGCGTGCTCCTCGCCCGCACGCGCATCCGGGTTGCGGCCCAGGTCCATGTCGGGCTTCGCGAGGCGCTCGCGTTCATAGGGCGCTACCGTGGCGCAGGCACTGAGTGTCAGCAGACATCCGCTGAGACATACAATGGCCAGCCTCCCGACATTCCGTGAGCGAACCCGCGGCGAATTGTACTGGCGAGACGCGGACTTCATGGAGACCTCCCGAGGACCCGTAGGGGGGCTGACAGTTCGGCCCGAAGCATATACGCCGCAATTGGCCTTTCGACCACAATCGCAGGCCCGATCCCCGCGGCGCGCAAGCTGCGGCACGCCTGGGCGTGGACAGCGAGCGACGCTTCGGCTTGCACCTGCTACCTTGTGCGACTTCGGGCTTTTCCAGCGTCCTAATCGACAGCCACGACTTGCGGTCTGCCACCCAAGAGCGCGATAGAATCCGGACCCGCGGCCATGCATGCCCTCGACACCCCATACACGGCACTTCGCAGGCTGATCCACGAGACGCCCCGACACCCTCGTAAGGTCGCGGCGTTCCTGGACCAGCTGGTGGGGATGGACCGCGTCCTGGCTGTCCGTGGCCTGGGACCCGGCAGCCAGCGCGCCCTGTGGGAGCTTGTCGATGGCTTCGCCGAGATGACGCTGGCCGATCTGGTCCCTCGCACCACGCCCCCGTACGAAGCGGTGATCCACTACGGCCGCAACACGCTGCCGATGTTCACGAACTTCGAGAAGCGCTTCTATCGAATGGGCGACGGCAGCAGCGTCGGAGGTGCGAACTTTCAGACTTTGTCGCCGCTGACCGGACCCGGCTACTTCGTCGCGCGTAAAGACGACGGCGTGCCGGAGGTGCTGATCGACTACCAGTGCCTACCCAAGGACAAGCCGTCAGACTTCCCGGCGATCCGCGACAACGACTCGGGTATCGCGCGGCTGGTGTACGGTTCGATGGTGGATGTAGTCCGGCGCGTCTCGGAACATGTCAGCATCGGCGCGGCTTCGCGTCATGGACAGAAGCTGGACGCGTACTTCGTGCTTTGTCGCGAACAGCAGCTGGCGCAGGCCGCCACGCCGCTGATGGCTGCAGCGCCACAGGCTTGATCTAGCGCGCACCCGAAGCGATGCAACTGCCCCAGAGCGAAGGCAACAGCCTCGGCGTATCCGAGCGTTTCATCCTGCTGCTCGTCAGCGCGGTGCAGTTCGTCAACATCCTCGACTTCATGATCGTCATGCCGCTCGGTCCGGACTTCGCCAAGGACCTGGGCATTCCGCTCTCGCAGCTCGGACTGGTGGGCGGCAGCTACACGGCGGCCGCGGCGATCTCGGGCGCGCTGGGCTCGAAGTTCCTGGATCGCTTCGATCGGCGCGCTGCGCTGGGCGTGACCATGTTCGGCTTGGTGCTGGGCACGGTGTGCGCGGGCTTCGCTCGCGATCTCGGCCTGCTGATGCTCGCACGCGTGGTGGCGGGGGCCTTCGGCGGACCTGCGACATCGGTCGCGCTGTCGGTGATCGCCGACGTCGTGCCGCCGCAGCGGCGCGGGCGAGCGCTCGGCCTGGTGATGGGCTCGTTCGCGCTGGCTTCGGTGTTCGGCGTACCGCTGAGCCTCGAGCTCGCGCGCTGGGGCGGCTGGCGCCTGCCGTTCTTCGCCGTCGCCGGCATGGGCTTGCTGGTGGCGGGCGGCGCGATCTTCCACATGCCGAAGCTGGTGCTGCACATGGAGTACACCCAGCAGCGCTCGCGCATCTTCGTGTTCCTGCGCGAACCGAGCGTGATGTTCTCGCTGGTCTCCACGCTCAGCGTGATGTTGAGCTCGTTCAGCATCATCCCGAACCTGTCGCCCTATCTGCAACACAACCTCGGCTACCCGCGCGAGCACCTCGGCGCGCTGTACCTGGTGGGCGGCGCCATCAGCTTCGTGGCCATGCGCGTGGCAGGCAGCTACATCGATCAGCTGAGCGCGTCGCTGATCGCCGGGCTCGGCAGCCTGTTGTTCGTGTCGCTGTTGGCGTCGACCTTCGTCTACGACGCCGGCTGGCTGCCGGTGATGCCGATGTTCGCCTTGCTGATGACGGCCATGGCGCTGCGCAACGTCTCGCTGAACACAATGACCTCGCGCGTGCCGCTGCCGCACGAGCGCGCGCGCTTCATGTCGCTGAACTCTGCCGTGCAGCACGTGGGCGCGGCGTGCGGCTCGGTGTTGTCGTCGGTCCTGTTGCGCGAATTGCCGAACCACCAGCTGGCGGGCATGCGCGAGGTGGCAGGGTTCTCGATCGCCATGGCGCTCGGCCTGCCGCTGCTCTTGCGCTTCGTGGAGCAGCGGCTCGCGCAGCGCGACCTGCCCGTGGCCGAACCGTGGACCGCGCCCGCAGAGGTCGCGCGCGCCAGCATTCCTCCTGCCTGACGGGAATCCCGGCGCGTGCCCTCGCTCTTCTCGCTCTCCGTTCCGTCGACTGCCCTCCGCGCTGGCCTGCGGCGCGCGGCTCCCGCCTTGCCGGACGGCCTGACCGCGGCGCTGGTCAGCGTCTGGAGCTGCGTCGGCGCGTTCGGCTGCGCGCTCAAGGCGGAGCGCGTCTGGATGCATCCGCAGCGGCTGTCGCGCGTCGAGCAGCTGCTGCTGTTGCTGCCCGAGCTGGGTTTCGCTGCGGGCATGGCGTGCGCCAGCCTGCTGCTCGCGATCGGCTTCACGCGTCTGCGCGCCGCCGGCGTCTGGCTGCGCTGCGTGCAGCTGTCAGGCGCGGCGTGTGCGGTGCTCGCGACCCTGGCGCACGGCTACTTCCTCGCGTCGGGGCAACCGCTCGACTACGGCATGTTCGCGTTCTCGCTGGAACGCGCGGGCGAGCGCTTCGGCGTGGTGGCCAGCGAAGCACACCTCGGAATGTTGGGTGCACTGCTGTTCACGCTCGCGCTGCTCGCGAGCGTGCCGAGTGTGCTGTGGCGGCGCGGGCGCACGCGACGCGCCAGCCAGATGGCGGCAAGCGTGTCGTTCAGCTGGCTCTCGCTGTGCTGGCTCCTGGGCTGCGCCGCGCTTTGCTTCACGCTCACCGGCTACTCGCCCGCGCGCCGCGTCGAGCGCAGCTTCGCGCGCGACCCCGTGAGCACGCTCGCCATCGGCATGCTGCGTTCACAGCTGCCGGACACGCGCTACCGCGGCCAGCCGAGCCGTCCGCGCAAGACCGGCGCTGCCGCGCTGCACGCCCGCCCCGACGCGCAGCAGCGCAACGTGGTCGTGATCATCCTCGAGTCCACGCGCGCCGACGCGGTCACGCCCTACGCTCCGGGCCTGCGAACGACGCCGTTTCTCGAGCGCTTCGCGCGCGAGAGCATCCTGGTCGAGCGCGCGTACACGGTCGTGCCGCACACCACCAAGGCGCTGGTCACCATCCTGTGCGGCTTCGAGCCCGAGGTCACGCTCACCAATATCGAAGCGCGGCCGGGTGGCTTGCCGGGACGCTGCTTGCCGACGTTGCTCGGCGCCCGTGGCTACGACACAGCGTTCTTTCAGGCGCCGACAGGGGCCTTCGAGGATCGGCGCATGCTGGCCGAGAACCTCGGCTTCGCGACCTTCGTCTCGGGTGATCGCGCGCCGCACGCAGGGTTCGAGCGCATCAACTACTTCGGCTACGAGGACGCGATCATGCTCGGGCCGAGCGAGAGCTGGCTCAAGGCGCGCGGCGGCCGGCCGTTCCTCGCCGCGTACCTGACCAGCGCCGCGCACCACCCCTACGGCGTACCCAAGAGCCACCCCACGCAGCAGTTCGCGAAGGGCGACACCAAGGACAAGTACCTGAACGCGATCCACTACACCGACGGCGTGATCGAGCGGCTGTTAGAGCAGTATCGGCGGCTCGGTCTGCTCGAGAACAGCGTGTTCGTGGTGGTCGGCGATCACGGCGAAGCCTTCGGCGAGCACGGGCTGTACACGCACGACGACGTGTTGTTCGAAGAAGGGCTGCGCGTGCCCTTGCTGGTGCGGCTGCCCGGTGCCGAGCGCGCGGGCCAGCGCATCCCTGGACCGATCAGCGAGCTCGCGATCGTGCCCAGCCTGATCGCGCTCGCCGGGTTTCAAGCGCGCGACCAGGACTACGAGCACGGGAGTCTGCTCGAACGACCGGCAGCGTCCGCGCTCTACGCGCACTGCTACCGCGGCGACCGCTGCGCTGCGGTGATCCGCGACCCGTACAAGCTGATCGACCACTTCGACGAACGTCCGGCCGAGCTCTTCGACCTGAAGCTGGACCCGAGAGAAGAGAACGACCTCGCGGACGATCAGCCCGAGTTGGTCGAACGCTGGACGCGCGAGCTCGCCGACGTACGTCTGGCCGTCCACGCCAGCTACCGCAACGCTGCCGCGCGCGCCCTCGACAACTACATCAGTGAAGACCCGCCCGATATCCCGCATCCACGGCCCGCACAGTTCGGGGATTATCTGCGGTTCCTCGGACTGCGCTTGCCGCCGCCCGAACAGCTGCGCGAGTTCGGCAAGCCGGGGTCGTCGCGCTTCTTGATGAGCTACTACTTCCACGTCATGCGGAAGATCCCACCGGGGTTCAGCCTGCGCGTACACATGCGCGGCGATCGCGGCAGCATCAGCGACCTGCACAAGCCGTTGCGCGGACTCTTGCTGCTCGAAGACTTCCCGGTCGGACAATACGTCGAGGACTTCCATCGCGTGGCGCTCCCCGACGGCTGGCAGAGCCCGACGCTCACGCTGTGCCTGGCGCTGTTCGACGAGCGCGAACGTCCAGTGCCAGTCAGCCAACCAGGCAAAGCGGCGGAGGCTTGTCTCCCGGTGCTCACGCTCGACATCGCGAGCTACGGTAGCGTGCGCGCGGCGATGCCTGCGTCGCGCAACGCGCTGAAGAGTCGATCGCCATCGAGTGCAAATGCGGGGTCCTCCGCGGCATCGATGCACGGCAGCGGGCTCGCCTCGCCGGCACCTTTTGGCAGCCAGTAGCGTCGCTGCGGCTGGCCCGGCCGCAGCTCGTGCACCCCGAGCAGCACGCCCGCGGGGCTCTGCGCGAACGACAGCACGCTGGCTTCATCCGCGACCTCGACGTCCGCCAGGGTCTCGAGCTCGCCGCCAAGGGTAGGCAGACGCGCCGGCTGGCCGTCGCTGGACAGGTACAGCACCCCGCCGCTGGCGCCGAACAGGCGGAGCTTGCGCTCGGCCGGCGGCAACACCGGCAGCTCCGTTTCGCCGCCGCCAGCGGCAAGCATCGAGTGTAGGCGCGTGTCGGCTACGAGCTGCTGTGGATCGTCGGTCCAAAACAAGCGCCCCTCGCCCAACGCGCCAGCATCATCACCTGCCGGCGCAGCGACGCTGCCGAGCTCCGACACGCGCATGGTCTCCACGTCCAGCAACCACCACTCGCGCTCGAGATCGCCTCGCTTGTCGACGACGGTGTTCCAACCGGACAACAGCTGTCCGTCGCGCGCAGCGAAGTGGCCGTCGCGCATGCGCTCGAGCATCGGCAGCGGCGTCGCCCGCCCGCCCGCCTTGGGTACCCGAAACACATTCCAGGCATCCTGGTAGACGACCACGTCGTCGGCTCGCACCCACAGCGCGGCGAGCGTCGAAGCGCTGCGCGGGTTGCGCGTGAACAACTTCCTCGCTTCACCCCCCTCGCGCGGTGCTCGGTACAGCGCGTCGTGCGTGATGTAGAAGATGTCGCTCGGGTCCAGGCCGATCTCGATGATCGCGCCGGAGCTCGGCGAGACCACGGTATCGAATGGGGCTGTACAGTCCGCGTTGAGGTCCACCGGTGCAGCGGCGTCGAGCGCCTCTGTCAGCGGCGCTTCGTTCATGCACGCCGCGATGAACGAAAGCGGCAGCAGGCACGCGAGGCAGAGTCGTGAGCGAGACATTTCGGCGGCTCCGGCTGGGGTTCCCTCCACGTGTAAGGCTCGGAAAACAGCCCACCATCAGCCGTGTATCTGTTCTCGATGACGTCTCCATCAGCGCGCGATCGCGTCGCTATTTGGCCTCGATTGCAATCATGGTGGCCCGCGCTGCGCGGCGGCTCCCAGTG
>DATEOF010000169.1:0-9183 GCA_035274465.1 Polyangiales bacterium | reverse complement strand
AGGCTGCGCGCTCGCGCACGGCGCCATGGGCGACAAGCGGCGCGCAGTCGCGCTGGCCCGACAAGCCCGCGCCAGCGCCGAGCGGATGGGCCTCGTGCGGTTGATCGCCGAGGCGGATCAACTCCTCGAGCGCGTGAAGTGACTCAGCTGCTGGTCAGACGACCGGCTAGCATGCGCGCGAGCTCGTCGGCCAGCCCATCCGACGGCGAGGTGACCTCCAGATCCGCTTGCAGGATCTGCGCGTCGTCGATGATGCGCTGCCGCCGGTGGCCGCTCACGACGACCGAGAAGAACGGCCGGTAGAACTCGGCTGGCGCATTGCCGAGCGCGAGCACGAGCTGCGAACCAGCGAGCTCCGCGAGCGCGCCGGCCAGCAGCTTGTCGGCCCCCTGCGCGGGCAGGTTCACCCACTTGGCGGCCCGCGCGCCGGCCTCCAAGAACTGGCCGATCGATCCGTTCGGGAGCGGCTCGGCGCCTTCGGAAGCCAGCAACACGGCGACCGCCACGCCCTGCTTCGTCAGCGCCGCGCACAACCGGAGCGCCAGCTGCGCCGCCTCGCGCGCGTGATTCGCCCAGCCGATCGTCAAGAGCGGCGCAGGCGCATCCGCGCGCTCGCGCGGCGCGACAGGTCGGCGTGCGGCTCTGGAGTGAGGCTGCCCGCCCGTGTGAACGGTCGGCAGGCTTCGCTTCACCCGCCGCGCTCCACTTCGCCCCCGTCGGCCTCCCAGTGCAGGAAGCCGCCGGCGAGGAACGCCACATCGACGCCCGCCTGACGCACCTTCTCGGCGAGGTCTTTGGCGTCGTCGGTGGTGCGCCCGTAGAGCACGCGCAGGCGTCCGTCGCGCGGCGCGAGCTCTGCCAGCCGTGTGAGCACGGTGTCCTTCGGGATGTGCACCGCGCCCGGAATGCGATAGCGCCCGTAGGCGCTGGCGTCGCGCACGTCCACCGGCACCACCTGTCCGAGCTTGAGCAGCTGCTGCAGCTCCTTGGGCGCGACCTCGTCGGTGGCAGCCGGCAAGTACGGCTGGATCATCTCGAGCAGCGTCTTCTTGTCGACCAGCCCGACCAGCTGATCGACCGGCCGGCCCTGCACGATCAGCACCATCATCGGGATCGACTGCACGCGAAACGAGCGCGCCAGCAGCGGGCTCTTCTCCACGTCGACGCGCACGATCTTCAGCTTGCCGGTGAGCTCGCGATCGATCTGCTCGAGGATCGGCGTGAGCTGCTTGCAGGGCTGACACCAGTCCGCGTACAGGTCGACGAGCACCGGCAGTTCGGCGCGCAAGACTTCGCGTTCGAAATCACGTTCGGCTACGAGGGGGATGGGCATGGACCCCAAAACCATAGGGCGCGCCCCTGCGCCCTAGCAAGCGTACGCTCGAGAATACCCCTCATGCCTGCTCGCTGAGGAGCGCCACGCTGTTGCTGCAGCCCAGGCGAGCCGCCCCGGCGGCGATCAACTCGCGCGCAAAAGCTGCCGTACGGATGCCGCCCGACGCCTTGACGGCCAGCCGGCCGCCGGTGGCTTCGCGCATCAAGCGCACATCGGCGACGGTCGCTCCCGCGGGTGCGAACCCCGTGGAGGTTTTGACGAAAGTGGCGCCGGCTTCCTCGGCCAGCGCGCAAGCCAGGCGCTTCTCGCCGTCGTTCAGCAGCGCGGTCTCGAGGATGACTTTCACCGGCCGGCCGGCCGCTGCCTTGACCACGGCCCGGATGTCCTCGCACACGGTGAATCGATCGCCTGCCTTGAGCGGCCCGATCTGAAGCACCATGTCGATCTCCTGGGCGCCCTGCGAGATCGCGTATTCGCACTCGAAGGCCTTGGCCACGGTCGCGGACGCACCGAGCGGGAAACCCACCACGCTGACCACCCGGACGCCGGTCTCGGCCAGCACCGTCACCGCGCGCCCGACCCAGACGGGGTTCACGCACACCGCGAACAGCTGGTGCGTGCGCGCCTCCGCGCAGTGCCGCTCGAGCTGCGCACGGGTAGCCGTCGGCGCCAAAAGGCTGTGCTCGATCAGACTGGCGAGTGACTCGGTCACGGGACGGCAGCCTATACCAACCGGGGCCTAGATTGACCAGCCGGCTGTGAGCGCGCAGGATCTCCCGCTTCCCACGCTCATGGACGTCACTTGCGACCGTTGCGGCACCGAGTACGAGTTCGAGGAAGCACTGGTCTCGACGCGCGGCACCACGGTCAAATGCACGGACTGCGGGCACCTGTTCAAGGTCTACAAGCCCGAAGCCCCGGCCGAGGCGGACGCCGCCAAGAACCCCTGGACCATCCGGCGCAGCGACGGCTCGATCCATCGGCTGAGCTCGCTCGCGGATCTGACCAGGCTGATCGAAGAAGGCGCGTTCGGCCGCGACGACGAGCTATCGCGCACCAGCAAAGCCTGGAAGCGTCTGGGTGACATCGAAGAGCTGGGGGTGTTCTTCGCGCGCGCCCAGGTCGAACCGCGGGTACGGACGCGCAAGTCGACCGGGGCGCCGCGCCTCGGCCAGCGCAAGGCGCCGCCCGCTCCTGGAGCTCGCAACACGGGCGAGACCATGGTCGGCCGGCTCCCGGGTCCGGGAGCGCAAGCAGCCAGCGCAGCCCAGGCAGCGGCCACGCTCAACGGAGTGGCGCCGCCGGCAGCTGCGAGCGTGCCGAGTCAGCCGCCCGAGCTCGGCGAGGGGCGCGCCTCGGTGCCTCCACCGCGGCCGATGCGAGCCGCGAACGACGTCACCGTCAGCAGATCCGACGACGATCCGCGCGACGCCGACGTGACCACCGCGATGCCGGCCAGCCGCGTGGCGCCCCCCGACCCGCTGGCAGACGACGGCTACGAGCCGTTCGCTCGGCGCAAGGCGCCGCTGTGGCTGTGGGTGTTCGTGATCGTCGCCAGCGTGGGCGCGTTCGGCACCTGGCTCTTGTGGCCGATGTTCGGCGGCAAGCGCGGGGCGCCGGTGACGATCGGCAAGCAGGACCCGGCGATCGAATTTCTCGCGCGCGCGGACATCGCGTTCGCTACGCATCGCGAGCAACGCTTCGAGGACGCGCTCAGCGACTACACCAAGGCTCTGGCGTTTCACGAGAACGATCCGCACGTGCTCAGCTCGATTGCACGCGTGTACGGCGTCTGGGCGCAGGAGCAGCTGACGCGCGCCGAGGTCCTGGCGCGCGAGCTGGGCGACAGTCCGGACGTCGAGCGACGCTCGCAGCTGCTGGCGCTGAACAAGCAAGCGCGCGAGCACGGCGAACAGGCCAAGCGCTACGCGGAGAATGCCGCGCGCAAGAACCCCGGCAACGAAGAGGCCGAGGTCGCGCTGAGCGATGCGCTGCGCTTGACCGGCAACCTGGTGGCGGCGCGCTCCGAGCTGGATCGCGCGCGCACCACCGAGAGCAGCCCGAGCGGCGAGACGCTGCGGGTGGCTGCGCTGCTCGCGATCGCGGAGGCCGGAGGCGATCTACGCGCGGGACTGCCGCTGGCATCGCAGGCGGTGGCGCAAGACCCGGACCTGATCCGCGCGCGGCTGTTGCTAGCGCGCTGCCTGCTGGCGGACGGCGACGTCTCGGGCGCGCGCTATCACCTGGCGGAGGTCAGCACCAAGGATCGCAGCCACCCCGGCGTGCTCGCGATCGAGCAGGAGATGGCTCACCCGCAGCAACCGAAGTCGATCGACGCGGCGCCTGCACCCGAGCCGCCGGACAGCGGCCTCGCCAGCAACGCCAAGGGGCCCGATCGCGACAAGGATCGCGACAAAGACAAGGACCCCGAGGGTAGCGGCTACGACAACCTCAGCCACGAAGCCTACATCTCGCGTGGCCAGAAGTTGCTCGAGGCAGGCCAGGTGACCAACGCCAAGCGCATGTTCGAGCAGGCGTTGTTCATCCGGCCCAACTCGACCGAGGCGCATGCCGGGCTCGGCTTCGTGGCGCTCGAGAAGGGCCGCCCCAAGCTCGCGGTCGAGCACTTCAACGAGGCCAAGCGCGGAGGCAACGCCGAGGCGCTGATCGGACTGGGCGACGCCTACCGCAGGCTCGGCCGCAACCGCGACGCGTTGCGGGCCTACCAGACGTACATGAACGAACATCCCAAGGGCGCGCAGATCAGCATCGCGCGCGCACAGGTCGAGCGCTTGAGTGATGAGGCGAGCGCGAACAAAAAGTAGCGGCTATAAGAGGTCGGAGCACCCATGAACCTGCGCCTTCCCGCAATCTCGCTGCTGCTCTGCCTGGTCGGCTGCGCAGACGGCTCGCGCGAACCGAAGACCGAACAACTGCTCGAGGTCTACCTCCGCTCCGCCCCGGCCGAAGCTCACGGCAGCGAGCTCTTCTCGGCGCCGCGCCACGTGCAGCGCGAGGTGCTCGAGAAGATCGACGAGGCGGTCAAGCAACCGCTGGTGAAGGGCGTGTTCCTGCGCGTGGGCGGCATGGGTAGCGCCTTCGCCCGCAGCTCCGAGCTGCGGACGGCGCTGCTCCGTGTGCGCGCCGCGAAGAAGCCGCTGCACTGCTACTTCGAAAGCACCGACAACAGCGGCTACGGCCTGCTGGCCGAGGTCTGCGATCGCATCAGCATGACGCCCAGCGGTCTGCTCGCGCTCACCGGCCTGCGCGCACAGAGCTTCTACTTGCGCGACTTGCTCGAGCGCGTGGGCGTGACGGCGGAGCTGCTGCAGGTGGGGCGCTACAAGGGCGCGGCCGATGCGCTGACCCGCTCGGACATGCCGCCCGAGGTGCGTGAGACCGTGGGCGCGCTGCTCGACGACCTGCAGGCCGAGCTCGTGGAAGCGATCCGTACGGGTCGTTCGCTCGACGACGCGGCGCTGAGCCGTGCGATCGACGAGGGCCCACATACGGCCGCAGCCGCGCTGTCGCTCAAGCTGATCGACGCCATCAGCTTCGACGACGAGGCGCGCGCCAAGGCCAAGGACGCCGCGCAAGCCAAGGCGGTGGTGCAGGCGCTCGAGAAGCCCGAGGAAGAGGGCGTCGGTCTGGGCGACATCTTCGAGCTGCTGACCGACGGCGGCAAGACGAAGGTGCGCGGCAAGCGCCTGGTGCTGGCCTACGTCGACGGTACGATCGGCGACTCCGACTCGGAGGGCGCCGACGGCATCCAGTCCGGACCGTTCGTCAAGTACATGCGCAAGATCGCCGACGACCAGGACGTGCGCGGCCTGGTGTTGCGCATCGACTCGCCCGGTGGTTCGGCGCTGGCGAGCGACAAGATGTGGCACGCCGTGAGGCGTGTGGCCAAGCGCAAACCAGTGATCGTCTCGATCGGCGACATGGCAGCCAGTGGCGGCTACTACATCGCCTGCGCTGGCAGCGAGATCTTCGCCAGCGCGAGCAGCATCGTGGGCTCGATCGGTGTGGTCGGCGGCAAGATCGTGGGCGAGAAGCTGGCCGCGGATCTCGGGGTGCGCAGCGCGTCCATCACGCGCGGCAAGAACGCCAACTGGATGAGCCCGATCTCCCGCTTCAGCGACAGCGAGCGTGCCGCGCTGCAGCGCGCGCTCGACGACACGTACAAGACGTTCCTGTCGCGCGTGCGCGAAGGCCGCAAGCTGAGCGACGAGCGCCTGTCACAGGTCGCCGAGGGCCGCATCATGAGCGGCACGCGTGCGGAGAAAGGCGGCCTGGTGGATCGGCTAGGCGGCCTGGCCGTGGCCATGGAGCGCGCGCGCAGCAAGGCCGAGCTGCCCGAAGACAGCCCGCTCGAGATCTGGCCCAAGGAACGCTCGCTCTTCACGCGCTTGACGAGCGCGGTCTCGAGCACCGAGGACGCGCGCGCGGCTCGTGGACCGCTGGCCGAGGCCCGTGAGCTGCTGTCAGCCAAGTCTCCGCTGGCGGAGCTGCTGCTCGCGGGCGAGATCAAACCGCTGGCCGTGCTGCCGTTCGCGCTCGAGCTGCAGTGAGGCGCATGGGCACGAGCACGAGCGCGAGCAACACGAGCAGCGCACACGCCGAGATCGCCGCCCCCGCGTAGACGCTACGCGGCCGGTACGCGAGCTCCACGCGGTTGTGTCCTGCCCTGAGCTGGATCGCCTTGCCCAGTACTTGCGCGGTGAACACAGGTCGCGAGGCACCGTTCACCGTCGCCTCCCAGCCGGGGTAGTTCGCGTCCGCGAGGAACAACCAGGCATCACAGGGTGTGTCGACGTCCAGTCGGTAGCGAGTCGCCTTCGAGCTCGCGATCTGGATCGGGAGCTCGGTGAGGAGCGCCTGATCGCAGGCCGGGCCGGGTGCGGGCGCCTCGCCCGTGAATGCCTTCTCGAGGAACAGCTGTCGCCGCGGCGCAGCGCGCAAGCCATCGATCGCGGCTTCTTGCGTCTGCACCGCGTGCGCTTCGCCGTAGAGCTGAAACATCGGCTGCGCGTGATGGTTCTTGTAGATACGCATCCCGCCCTTGCCGTCCTGCGCGAACAGGCGAAGGCCGCGCGCTCGCGCCTCCGAGTTGGCTGCGATGTAGCGAAACCCCAGGACGTCGATCAGCCGAGGCCCGACCAGCTTTTCGCCACCGCCCTCGCCTTCGAGCCGAAGCGTGGATTCCAGCGCTTTCCAGCGACCGAGCGGCAGGGCGAGTTGGCCGTTGAAGGTGGGGACGTCCCACTCCATGCTCGGCAAGTAGCTCAAGCTCTTCAGCACGCGCGCGTAGGCCGCGCGCAGCCCTGGGTCCCGCGCCGGCATCGCGAGGGTCATGCCGTCTGCCATCGTGAGACTCAGCACGTGGTAGGAGCCGAGCTCGGGGTCGTGGATGATCTCTTGCACCATGCGCGGCGCGGCGAGCACGGAAGGGGGTTCGAACGTAAACGGCTGCATGCGCAGCGCAAGCGCGTCGATGACGACGCACAGCGCCGCCACGAGCGGCATCCAACGCTGCCAGCCACGTACGCGCAGCAGGAAGTAGCTGACCAGAGCCGCGAGCGGCGCGAGCCAGAACGCGGGGCTGAACGCCGGTGTGAGAGCGCTCCAAACTACGGTCCCGAGCGCACACAGATACACGACGATGGACGCGCCTGCCGCTATCGACCAGCGTTTCGCCCAGCGCCACGCATCCAGGCGCTCGGCCGCGAGTTGATCGAGCGCTGAAGCGGCCGCGATGCAAGCGCCGACTATCGCAACGCAGATGTACGGTTGGGCTACCGTGCGAAAGCTGCGGATGCCCGGCAGCAGGTTGTTGTCGTACAGGAGCTCGAACAGCGGCGACGCTCGGCCCATGCCCAGGTTGAACACGAACAAGCCGGCGAGCAGATGCCTCAGTACGCCCGGCTTGGGGCGCACGACCAGGAGGAGCCCCAACAACATCAAGACCGTGATGCTCGCAAGGCTGTGCACGTTGGCCGCGTCATCACCCCCGTCGACCGAGAAGTAGAACAGCCCGCGAACGATCCGCTTCGGCTCGATGAAGCCACCGAATCCCAGGCTGACGCCGGCGCTCCGAATCGACAGCGGAACCAGCTCGCGCAGAGGCAAGAGCTGAATCGATGCCAGACCGACCGCGAGTACGGCAGCGAGCGTTCCGGTCAGCGCGAGCTTCCGCGCGCGGGGCCACGAGAGATCGCGGCTCAAAAGGAGCGCGAACAGGCACACGATCAAATACAACAGACTGGCGTAGGCAATCTGCGGATATCCGGAAAGGAGCATCAGCGCAGCCGGAACGGCCATCAAGGCCGCGCGCCCGACGCCAGGGCTCTTCCACCAACACTCGAAGGCCAGCATCAACCAGGGCGACCAGGCGATGGTCGCGGACACCGGCAGGTTGTCCTTGATCGCGATCCAACTGCCCGAGAACCCGACGCTCAAAGCTGCAAACGTCGCCGCCCAGCGGCTCATCTCGAGCAGCCGACAGAGCCGGAACACGCCCCCGGCAGAGGCGATCAAGCTCAACCACTGAACCACGCCGAGTGCGCGCACCGGCTCGAACAGAAGCGCGGCGAGCAGGTTGAGGGGGTTGGCAAATCCTCCCTGACCCTCGGCGAACAACGGGTGCCCGCCGGTCATGTTGTGCAGCCAGAGCATGCTCTCGTGCTCGTGCACGGCCCTGTGCAGCACGCGCATCAGGGACAACGAGTACACCGCATAGTCCCCGTGGAGCACGACCCTGCGCTGGAACAAGGCGGGCGCCCAGAACCAGGTGGCGAGCGCGATGAGGATCCAGAACGAGAACCGACCCGAGAGCAGCGCTGCAGGAGAGACTCGTGCCCGCCAGTTCATGTTGGCGCGCGAGCATAGCAGCGCCGACCTCTCTGCGAGTCACCTCGATGTGCGCACCCTACTCCGTAGCGCGCAGTAAGCGCCCCGCGGTACCCTTGGCTTCTGCCACGAGCCCCGCGGCGCCGCGACAGGCCCATCACGCAGGCAAGATTCGCCAATGGTTCTGCCCTTAGATGTGAGTCCGGTCGCGACGTTCTTGGTCGGTCTGGCGGAGCGTCGTCCCAGCGGAACGGTCTCGCTGGTCGCGCGGGCGCTACATCTCTGCAACGGCGAGATCGCCGAGATCAGCGCCGCTCCCGGCGATCCCAGCTTCGGCGAGTTCCTGGTCCAGTCCGAGCGGCTCGATGCCGCAGCCGTGACCGAGGTCGCCGCGCACGCCAAACAGGCCGATATCGGCTTCGAAGCGGCACTCCTCGCGAGCGGCAAGCTCACCAAGCCCGAGCTGAAGAGTCTGTTGCGCGCGTGTTGGCTCGACCGCTTCGTGCGCGAGCTGCGCGCCGCGCGCGCGCATCCGAAGCTGGTACCTACACTCGACGCCACTCAGCGTGTCAGCCCACAAGGCACACACCCGACGCCGCTCCTGAGCTTCGTGCTCGATGCCTGGACGCGCCTGGCTGCCGACGCGGACGCGGCCGCGGTGGGCATGCGCATCGACTTTCGGCTGGTCTGGGTGCCGAGCTCGCTGCAAGCCGAGGCGCAGCGCTGGGCGGCGCTCCCCGAGCTGCAGGAGCGGCCCGTGGTCTCGGCCGTACTCGGGCGTGTACCGGCGGCTGCAGCCGAGATCGCCGCGCTCGTGCGCACGGGCTTCGTGAAGCTGAGCGCGCCCGGGGTGCAGCCGGTGCGCCAGCGTTCGCGCAAGGAGACGTTGCCCCCGCCGCCGCCGAGGTTGAGCACGCTGGCGGACGTGCCGAACATGCCCACCGCGCCGGGACGGCCCGTGTCCGCGCCGCTGGTCTTGGCCGCGAGCTCGGCGCCGC
>DATEOF010000168.1:0-16768 GCA_035274465.1 Polyangiales bacterium | reverse complement strand
CACGGCATCGATGGGCGGCCGCCCGGCTGGCGGCGCAAGTGGCAGCGCGGGCGCGTCCGCGGCAGGACGCTCCGGCGCCGCGGGTGCAGCGGGTGCTGCAGGTTCAACCGGTGCTGCGGGCGGCGGATCTCCGTCCACGGGGTTCTCGCCATGCCCCATGGCCGAGCCCTGCAAGGTCCTGCCGCTCGGAGATTCGATCACCGAAGGCCTGGGCTTCTCGGGCGGCTACCGCGTGCATCTGTTCGAGCTCGCGGTGATGAACATGAAGAAGATGACCTACGTGGGTTCGAGGATGAATGGACCCATGACCGTGAGCGGTATGCCGTTTCCGAAGAAACATGAAGGCACCAGTGGCATTACGATCGGTGGGCTCGACGGGAAGATTCCGATGCCGGGCCTGAACGAGATCCCTCACATCATCCTGTTACACATCGGCACCAACGACATGTACATGACGCCGGCCGGCGCGCCCGATCGCCTCGGCACGCTGATCGATGGGCTCGTGACCGGTGCCCCCGATGCGTTGATCGTGGTCTCGACGATCATCCCGCTGTCGAGCGGCTCGGCCGCAGTCAAGACGTACAACGACGCCATTCCTGCGGTCGTGAAACAGCGCATCGATGCCGGCAAACACCTCGTGCTCATCGATCAGTTCAAGGACTTTCCGACGTCGGAGCTCGGCGATGGCGTTCACCCGAACCAGCAGGGCTACAGCCGCATGGCGGAGAAGTGGTACGCCGCCATCAAAGACATGCTGCACTGATCACTATTCCCAGCCGGACGGCGAGCCGAGCGGTTGGTTGACCATGATCGCGAGGATCTGGACGATCTTGCCGTTCGCCACCTTGAACAGCTCGGCCAGGTGCAACGTGCGCGCTCCGGTGCGCCCCATCGGGATTTGAAACAGCACCCACGGCAACACGTTGCCGCGTTCTTCATCGACCAGCGCGTAGCGTCGATCGATCTGCTCGATGTAGCTGAAGTTGGCGAGGTTCGAGATGTTGGCCTCGGTCGCGGTGACCATGCCGTTCTCATTGCGCATCACACCCGGCGCGAACGCGATCTTCGAGCCGTCGCCACTATCGAGGCCCTGGAAGTACGCGTCGACGATCTCGATCATCTTCTCGCGCGGCGAGCGCATCGCCGGCTCGACCTCCGAGTCGTAGAGCGGATCGCGCGCAGTCAGGTTCTGCGGCACGAAGAACGAAGCCTGGCCGGTGCGGCAGACGAGAGTCTCGATCTCGACGACCTTGCGTTCGACCACCTTCAATCGAAACGCCAGCAACACCGGACCCGCGTCGTCATCCAGCGCGGCGAAGCCGGCCGTCTGCCCCGCGGGCACCTCGGCGAAATCCTGACGATAGCTGCCGAGCGTGCGCGCCACCTTCCACAGCCCCTCACCGAGCGGCAACACCTGGCCGTTCTCCGTGAAGCGCACGTCCGCGCGGGTCGCGAGCCGACTCGGATCGTGCGCGACCAGCGAGGCAAGGTACGCGGTGTTCAGCTCGGTCAAGCAGGCGCGATCGCACGCCGTCCCCGACGCTCCGTTGCCGGCCATCTGCATGCCTCCCGTGTGTTGTCCGTCAGGGTTCGATTCGCTACACGCAGCGAGCAAAAATACCGCCAAGAATAGGCTTCGCATGCACGAAGCCTTCCCCAGCGCTGCCAAGAAAACCTGTCGGACCAAGTCATAAATCCCAGCAGATTCTGGTCAGAGTCCGATCAGGGACTTTCCAGGCCGTACGCCGCGTGCCACCAATGCGGGTCGGAGACGAATGTCGCGGTCGGCACGGATCGGGATCGCAGTTCTACTCGCGAGCGCGAGCGCTTGTGCGCGCTCCGCATTGCCCGAGATCCCGAGCGGCGTGACTCGTCAGGCAGCCGGCAGCGCTGCACCGACAACCGCCAGCGTCGTGCCCGAAGCCGGCTGTACTCCGTGCGGCGAGGGACTCTCGCCGCAAAAGGCCCTGCGCTGTCTCTGCAGCTCTCTGCACTGCGCGATCGACCTCGAGCACGCGCTCTCCGATCGGAGCAACGACGCAGCGTTCGGCAGCGGCTGCGGCCACGCATGGTTCGTGGAGCGCATCGGGCATACGTACGACTTGTTCATCTACCAGCGCCGCAGCGGACAGCTCGTCTACATCCAACACGGCGGCACCGAGCCGGGCGTCACGTGCGAGGACGGAACTCAAACCATCCTGCTCGAGGCGGGCGAGGCACCTCGCTGCGACGAGCAAGACATGGACTGGTGCAAGTTCGCACACGCCGAGTCTCCAATCGCCCTGGGCGAGCTGGACTCGGCGCGAACCTGCGACGAGAACGCGGTGCGATGAGTCGCCGGAGCTCGCGCCGCGTCGCCCTCAGCCACGCCCGAGTCCGCTGACGTCGCCGTGCTCGACCAGCTCCCGCGCGATCTCGCTCATCAGCAGCCTCGAAGGCACGACTCGCCGCACCGGATCGACGTCGAGTAGGAGCAGCGCGGCCACGCTCACGTCTTGCTCGCCTCCGGCGGTCAAGAACAGCGCCTCGAGTCGCCGGCCCTGGGTGTCGGTGTAAAACAGCGAGCTCTCCGTGTGCGTCGGCTCGCTGCCCGCGTCACTCGTGACCGCCTCGTCGCTCGCGCTCGCCGTCTTCAGGTACTCGTTCGCCCACTCGGTCATGCGCGTGTCCTCGGGCAGATCTGGTACCGCCGCCAACAGCACCGCCTGCCCGCTGCGTACGCCGTACAGATAGCCGGCCGCACTCTCACTGTTCTGAAGCAACAGCGTCAGGGCACAGCGCGCGCGATCACCTCCGTCGACGCACTCGACGATCCGGCTGTGCACGGTGTTGTACTCGCTCTCGCTCACCACCATCTGCAACGACTGCAGGCGCTCGTTCAAGGGCTCGACCTCGGCGACGTCTTGCTGCCGACCCTCCTCGAGCAGGCGCGAAAACCTGGCGCTCAGCAGCGGATTGCGCGCCTTGTGGAACTCGTCGGCGCACAGCTCCGAGTAGCGCTGGTATCCGGCGCGGTCGTCCATGCCGAGGGCGATGCGCGCGCGCAGCTCATACACGACGCCGAGCGCGAGGCCTTCGCAACCCAGGCCGCGGAAGCGCTCGATCAGCGCATCCGCCGATCGCACCGCCTCGTCGTGCTGGCGCTCTGCGGACAGAGCCTGACAGTAGCCGAGCCAGACGCTGTAGTCCGGCCCGCTCAGCCGCTCCTGCTCGTAGATCTCGATGTACTCGCGCGCGTGGCGAATCGCCTCCTCGTTGCGCCCCAGTTCGGCCAGGATTCTCACGTGGATCCCCGTGATCGCGACGTAGCCCTGGTGGCGTCCACGCCGCAGGTGCGGGTGGCCAGCGACCGCGTCGGCGAGCGCGCCCTCCAGATCACCCTGGAGCCAGCGGAAGCGCGCCCGGCCGTAGAAGTGCATGCCGCGCCACGACGGAACCTGCTCCGCAAGCAAACCGAGCGTCTCGAGGCAGCTCTTCACGCCGAGGATGTCGCCGGCCTCGGCGCGTGCGCCCAACTCGTGGCCCACGGTCATGCGCGGGTAGCGCTGCTCGTTGCCGTCTTGCAACAGCAAAAACTCCGCGCGGCGCTCGCACTTGCGCGCCTCTTCGGTGTCCCCTCGCCTCAAGTTCAGCAGCATGCGCAGGCGCGCACCTGACACTCGGTATTCGCGATCGCTCTCCAGCAAGGCGATACGCGCCTCGGCGTCCTTGCTGCCGAGCGTGGCCTCGAACATTCCGATGGCGTGCTGCAAACCCATGTGCGTGCGCCGCCGTTGCGCCTCGTCGAGACCGCCCCGGTCCGGCTGGGCGATGCGCGCCAACACCCGATCGGAGATCTCGCGATGCAGCAAGGCGCGGCCGGCGATCATCGCCTTACTGGCCTCGACGATTTGAGTGACGATGCCCATCGCGGGCGACAGGACCTCGAGCGGTTGCAACGACGGCAGCACATCGAGCAGCGCGAGGTCCGCCGTCTGCGATGCGAACGAGCAGATCGAACCCGCGAGGCGCGCGAGCTCGCGGATCGCATCCAACGGTGCGAACACGCGCTCCGATTCCGGAGTCCCGACGTAGCGCTCCTGCGCGCGAGACAGGGCTTGCCGCAGGCGCTCGTCCGCGGGCAAGTCGGACAGCTCGCGATACAAAGCGAGGCCGCTGTCCCGCTCCAGCTGCGCGAGCACCAGCGGGAACATGCGCCGGAAGGAGTCGCCTGCCAGGACCATCGACGCCTTGCTCAGCAGGCTCGAGCGCAGCTGGTGCAGCTCGCGTGGGCTGGCGTGGTCGGCTTCGGCGGCTGCGATCGCGCGTTCGAGCAGAGACACGGGAGGCAAGCGCAGCTGGAGATCCAGGCTGGCGAGCAGCTGGAGCGCTCGGCGGGACTTGCCGGCGCTGAGCAGGTGATCGACCACGCGCAGCGCGTCGCCGCCGCGGCGTTCCAGTTGATCCGCGATGCGCGTATGCAGGTCGAGCAGTCGCTCTTGCGCGATGCCGACCTCCACCACGTGCGCAAACCCGCGCTGCGCGAAGCGGAAGCCGTCACCATCGGCTGCAACCACGCGCGCCGCCATCAGCTGATCGACCGCGGCGAAGGCGCGCTTGTGGTCGTGAAAACCCGCCAACTCGGCGAGCTCGGCGACGCCCAGGCGATCGGCGTCGGTCACCGCCAGCACCTCGGCGAGCGCGCTCGCGTCCGGAGTCAGGTCGCGCAACCTCTCGGCCAGTGCGTCCGCGAGCGTCGCCGGCAGATCGTCCTCGGCGAAGTGCGGCGGTAGCAGCCAGCTGCCCGCGGCGTAGCGCGCGAGCCCGCGCTCGACCAGGTGCTGCGCCAGGTCCATGATCGCGCGCGGGTTGCCTTGCGCGAGCGTCTGGACGCGACCCGCCACGAAGCCCACGTTGGCGACGTCGCCGAAGATCGAGCGGATCAAGCTCTGCGCCTCGTCGTCCGACAGCGGCTCGAGCTGAATGGTTTGGCCCACGAGCCCGAGCAGGCGCAACGATGCCGACACCGTGGGCCCCTGCTCGCGCTCCATGGTCGCGACGACCATCACCGCGTGTCGTTCGCTCTTGTTGCCCAGCGCGGCCAACAGTGCAGCGGATGCTTCGTCGATCTTGTCCACGTCGTCGATCGCCAGCAGCAGCCGCTGCTTTCGCGACAAGGACAACACGAAGTCGCGCAAGGCGCGCAACAGGACGCTGCGCTCCGGCTGACTGGCGGTGACCGTAGTATCGCTCGCCAGCTCGTCGATCACGTGCCCGAGCACGTCGCGCGACAGGCGCACGGCTTCCGCGGCCTCGGCGGGGATCTGCGCTATCAACTGCTGACACAGCTCGCGCGCGACACCCCACTCACCGGGCGCACCGTCGGTCGCGTCTGCGCGCGCGACCATCACGCCCAGGAGCTTGCCCTCCAGCACGCAAGCATCGAGCATGCGCGAACGGCCCGAGCCTTCGGCGCCTTCGATCAGCAGCGCGCCACCGTCACCGCGCATCAGCGCCAGGATCTCGCGCCGCGCGCACAGCAGCTGCTTGTCGCGGCCGACCAGCGCGGGCGTCGTCAGGTACGCGCGCGAGACCTCGACGCGTTCTTGCGTGGGCAGATCCGCGAGCGCGGACAGGCGCTCCATCACCTCGGCGGCGCTCTTGGGGCGCGCGTTCCGATCCAGCATCAGGAGCTGCATGATCAGCGCGCTGAGGCCGGGCGGGACCTCGGGTACGAAGCGCGTGGGTGCGGCGGGCTTCGAGCGCCAGACGTCACGCAACTCGCGCATGCGCCGCGCGGGAAACGCGTGACGCCCGGTCAACAGGTAGTAGCCCACGGCGCCCAGCGAGAACAGGTCCGCACGCGCATCGAGCTCCTGCATCTGCATGACTTCGGGCGCGACGAACGGCGGCGTGCCCACCATGTCCTTGGCCACACCCATCGGGATCATCGCGCCGAAGTCGAGCAGCTTGGCTCGACCGTCGGGCGTACAGCGCACGTTGCGCAGCGACACGTCGCGATGCAGCAGGCGGCGAGCGTGGAGGATCGCCAGCGAGGACGCCACGTCGTAGAGCAGCGCGCAGACCCGCGCCCAGGCGAGTGGACCAGCTGCGTGGAGGTCCTCGCCCTCGAGCAACTCCATGGTGTAGTACGGACCGTGCTCGTCGATGCCGTACTCGTAGACCTCGATGATGCGCGGATGCGCGAGCTGGATCAGGGTGTGATACTCGCGCTCGAGCAAGTCGCCGCGTGCAGGGGAGCGGCGCTGGTCGCGAACCCACCCGCGCTTGAGTGCGAGCTTCTTTCCGCTGCGCTCATCGCGCACACGGAACACGGTGCCCATGCCACCGCGGCCCAACACTTCCTCCACATGAAAACGCCCCGCGATACAGTCCCCCACTGCTGGTGGCTGTTCGAGGTCCATGTGCTGGATTGTCACATGGCCACGTGGGACCCCGGTATGTAGGAGTTCGTCGCCACTCAGGTCATCGGCACGCGCGTCCATGCACCGACGAGTGGCACATAGGCGAGGGTCGCGTTGCGGGCTATCGCCTCCTCACGCAGCCGGTGCGCGAGCGTGTCCACGCCGACCTCTTCGGCGCTGGCGATCGCGGCACTCGTGACGACGGGCAAGATCGTCCGCATCACCTCGGTCAGGGCGTCGTAGACCAATGCGTCCGGCCCGCTCTCCACCCTGCCCTCCAGGCGCATCTCGGGCGCGGGCAGACCCGCCGCGCGGAAGATAGAGACCTGCTTCGCGCCGAGCCTCAGATCCAGCCGCCTGTGAGCAAACGCGGCCTCAATGGTTTTTACCGTGTGCTCGAATAGATCGCAGCGCGGCTCGGAGCGCGCGCCTGCCAACTCGAACTCCTGAAACGTGACGATCGCACCAGGTCGCAGCAGCCCTACCAGGCGCCGGAGGACCGAAGCCGCGTCGGGCAGGTACATCAGCACCAGCCTGCCGATCAACGCATCGAAGCGCGCGTCGCCCGCGCCGAGCTCGTGCGACAGGTCCTGCGCCTGCGGCTGGGTGACATCGCGCGCAATGAAGTGCACGTTGTCGAAACCAAAGCGCTCGGCACGGCGCCTGGCGAGCGCGATCACGTCGGCGGACGCATCGACGCCGACCACGCTTCCATGGGGGCCGACCAGGCGCGCGGCAAGAAATGATACATCGCCGGGTCCGCAGCCCAGATCGAGTACGTGCATCCCGGCGCCGAGCCCGGCGAGTTGTAAGAGGTGCCGGCTGATCGGGCCGAGCGCCTCGGCCTGCCGCATGAGACGTTCGAGCTCATTCTGCTCGTGGCCAAGCATGTAGTCGCGTTTGGTTGTTTGGGTCGTCGTCATGTCGACTGCTAGCGCAAGCGGCGTGCCGAGCGCGCAACGCTGGAAATTCGACGGAAACGGTGCGAGTGCGCCCGTGCAGGCGGGCACGTGCCCGGCTCGTGCCGGCCGCCTGTGAGTCAACTAACAACGGGTCTTGAAGAACCCCCCTCGACTTGCAAGCATGCGGCCGATGGCCACGCGACACTCCACGGTCGAGACCGCCCGAACGCTCATGCGTTCGGAGCCGAGCAGCCGTGGCTCGGACCCAGGCCCTCCGCCGGTCATCGACGGTTACGAGATCGAGTCCCTGCTCGGTCAGGGCGGCATGGGCGTCGTGTACAGCGGGATCCAGACCGCGTTGGGCCGGCGCGTAGCCATCAAGATGGTGCTGTCGGACCAGGCGCCGCTCGAAGACCGCGAGCGCTTCGCGATCGAGGCGGAGGCCGTCGCGCGCCTGCAGCATCCGAACATCGTACAGATCTACGAGATCGGCGCGGTCCTCGGCCGGCCGTTCTTTACGCTCGAGTACGTCGATGGCGGCACCCTCGAGCAACACGCGGGCGGCAAGCCGATGCCATGGCGCGAGGCGGTGCAGCTGGTGGCGACGCTCGCGCGCGCCGTGCACGTCGCCCACCGCCAGGGCATCGTCCACCGTGATCTCAAGCCGGGCAACGTGCTCCTGGCCCAAGACGGCACGCCCAAGATCACCGACTTCGGCATCGCGAAGCGCATGGGCGCCGCCAAACAGACGCAGACCGGCAAGATCCTGGGCACACCCAGCTACATGTCGCCGGAGCAGGCGCTCGGCGGCAAGCAGGTGGGGCCGGCCACTGATATCTACGCCCTCGGCGCGATCCTCTATGACCTGCTCACGGGTCGTCCACCGTTCGAAGGTGACAGCACGCTCGACACGATGGTGCAGACCATCCAGAAAGAGCCCGTCTCGCCGCGCGCGCTGCAGCCCAAGCTGCCGCGCGACCTCGAAGTGGTCACGCTGCGCTGCCTCGAGAAGTCGCCGGACCGGCGCTACGACACGGCACTCGCGCTGGCCGACGACCTCGAGCGCATGCTGCGCAACGAGCCGGTGCATGCGCGGCCGATCAGCTTCGCCGAGCGCTCCTGGCGCTGGGCGCGCCGCAACCCCGCCGCTGCCAGCTTCTTGAGCGTCTCGGCGCTGGCGCTCATGGCGCTGATCGCGACCGGTGCCTGGTTCACGAGCGCGTTGCAGCGCGAGCTGCTCGCGACCGAGCAGGCCCGGCAGGAAGCGACCGACGCGCGCAACGATCTGCGGATTCGACTGATCCGCAGCACGGCCGAGAACATCGACGCCGACCTGCGCCAACTTGCGAGTGTGCCGCGCGTGGTCGCGGACGCCCTGCAAGAACGCAGTGACTGGACCGAGGCGCAGCTCGAGCACTGGTTGCGCGCACAGCTCGAACGTCAACCTCACATCTTCGGCATGGCCATCGCGTTCGAGCCTCGAACCTTCCGCGACGACGTCGAGGACTTCTCGCTGTACGTGTACCGCGGCGCGAACGGCATCATCGCCAAGCAGCTCTTGCCTCCAGCGTACACGCCCATCTACCGCGAGTGGCCCTGGTACCGCGACGCCCGCGGTGGGGCGAGCAGCTGGAGCGAGCCCTACGTCGACACGGGCGGTGGCGGCATCCCGATGGCCACGTTCTCGACGCCGTTCATGCGCGACGGCAAGTGGGCGGGCGTGGTCACGGCAGATCTCTCGCTCGATTACTTCGTGGCGCTCGATCGCTCGCTGCGAAACTCTCGCACCCACAGGGGCGCCTACGCGTTCGTCACGACGGCCAGCGGCACGCTCTTGAGCCATCCGGATCCGAGCCTGCGCTTCCCCGCGACGAACTCGATCGGACGCCTGAGCGGAGACATCGCGGGGCCGGGCGTGGCGGCGCGGATCCGCAACGGCGAAACCGGCCACGCGCACGGGCGCGACGTGGCCAGTGGCAAACCGACGTCGCTGATCTTCGCTCCGATCGCCTCGACCGGTTGGTCGTGTGTCGGCGTGGCCAACGACTAGCCGAGCGTGGTCGCGCTGTCGCGCAGGCGCTCGGCGATCGCTCGCAACATGGCCGGCGAGAGCTCGTAGCTCGTCTCCTCGGAGAGTACGAGCACGCCGGCCAGCTGGAAGCCGGAGCCGGCGGAGGTCACGAGCCGATGCATCCGATAGCTGCGGTCTCCGGCCGTGAACGTCTCGTCTTGCGGCGGGCGCACGCCACCGACCTTGATCTGGACCGTGGCCTCGTCGAGATCGCTCCACAAGCGCTGCATCAACCACATCTCGAAGGCCGCAGGCTCGGGCAGCGTGCCTCGCGAGGCGACGCTGGTCAGTCTGTCGTCGTTCCACAGGTAGATGTGGCCCGCCCGAACGTCGGCGTTGGCGATCAGCAGGTCGAGGATCCACTCCGCACTGCCCTGGATCGTGCTGTCTCCGCCGTGCCGGATCTGGTGCATGACCGTCATTGCCTGCGTTGCGTCTGCGCCCTCGCCCTGCTGCTCCGGCACGGGTTCGCTCGGGTAGCCGGCGAGCACGCGCGCAGCCTTGGCAGCACGCTCGCCACGCGCGATCAGCGAGCGCACCCCGGTCGCGCGCTGCCAGCGCTCCATGCACGCGAGGTGATGCTCGAGCGCCTGCTTGTCTTGCATCATCGCGGCCACGCGCATGCGCGCTTCGTGCAGCGCGCTCAACGTGAGCGGGCCCTCGAACGGACCGTGTTGCTTCAGCAGCGCGTCGAGCCTCGCGACCGCGCTCGCATGCGCGCCCAAGCTTGCCTCGGCGATCGCCAGCTCGACCAGCACGCTCAGCGTCATCGCCGGAAACTCGAAGTCGACCTCCGTCATCTGACCCAGCGCGTGCAGGCACACCTCCTTCGCGCGCTCGTGCCGGCCGAGCGCGTTCAAGGTTGCGGCGAGCGTCCCGCGACCGCGCGACCAGCCGGCGTTTTCGAGCACCGGCTCCTCGATGTCGAGCCACGGCAGGGCCTCCTCCGGCGAGCCACGCAGTAACAGGTACGTGCCCTGCGCGAGCTTCGCGACGCGCTCGAGTGAAGGCACTTCTTGACTGAGCTGCTGCAGCTGCTGGAGGCAGTGCTTGACGCCGATCGCGTCGGCCGAGCGCGAGTACACGGTCACCATCGCCGCGAACGCCCAGGTCTCGGCTTGCCAGGCCGTGCCGCGCTGGATCGCGTGCACCTCCACGCGCTCGCGGTACATGGCGGCCTGCATGAAGTCGCCCTGATGCGCGTGGTACATCATGCGGATCTGGTTCGCAGTCAGATCGTAGAGCTTGAGCTTGAAGTCTTCGAGGCGCTGAGCGAACTGCAGCGCCTTCGACGAGTCGCGCCACGACTCGATCACGCCGCACGCGTAGAGCGCACCAGCGAGGTACAGGATGCGCACGTCCTCGGTCAGATCGCGGATTGGCTCGCGGCGCTCCAGTCGCTCGATCATCGACTGCCAGCGCGAGCGTGCGAGCCCGATCCGATCTTGCACCGTGGCGGCCAGGTTGAGGCAAAAGTCGTGCATCAACGTGGCGACGTGGTTCCTGCCGAGCGCGCGCATCGGCTCGAGCACGTCCGCGTAGCGATGTGCGCGCTTCGAGTCGATGCACACCGCGCACACGCCGGTCGATGCAGCCACGCAGTTGAAGAGCAGCATCATGGCTCGCCGGAAGCTCGGGACACGCGGGTTGCGCGCGTGCCAGCGGAAGTTCAGCACGGACCAGCCGAGCGCGAGCAGCAACCCCAGCTTCCTGCCGACCACGCGCCGCCAGCGTCGCGCGCGATCCAGCCCGAGCAAGTCCTGCAACAGCGCGAGCGTCGGCTCGGCGTAGCGGTCCGAATAGCGTCGCTCCGCGTAGTACCCGGCGAGCGCCAGCGGCGCGTACAACGAGAGCAGCTCGTGCTTCGGCCGGCCGAGCGCACGAAACACTTCGAGCGCGCGCTCGAGCGCCGGCGCGGCTTGCCCCACGTCCGCGAGATCGACCAACCCGTAGTGCAGGCCGGCCTCCGCGCAGACTTGCGTGCCGCGCTCGCTGTCGCCACCCAACAGCAGGTGCAACCCGCCTTCCAGGCGCTCGAGCGGCGTCGGCGATGCAGCCTGCAGCAGGAGCTCGCCGGAGATGCGGTGCACGCGCTGCTTGCGCGCGTCGTCCAGCTCGCCGCGCAGCGCCGTGCGAACCGCGTCGCGCGTGAAGCGATAGCCTTCGGCCGAGCCGACGAGCACGCCTTCGCGCACGAGCTGCTCGAGCGCCGCGAACGCCTCGGCCTGCGGCAGCTCGGCGAGCGCCGCACAGGCCTCGAACGGAATCGAGCCCTCGCGCACGCTCAGCGCCTGACCGAGCGCGCGAGCCGTGGCCGGCAAGCGCTCCAGACGCGCCGCCAGCACTTCGCCCGGACTGCGCGGCAATTGCGCCGCGGAGATCGCCGTGGGCAAGACCCAGGCGCCCTCGACGTATTGAACGAGCCGTTGCTGCACGAGGTGCTGGATCAGATCGAGCGTGTGACCCGGGTTGCCCTCGGCCTGCTGACTGACGATGTCCGCGAGCCGGCGCACGTGCTGCACCTCTCCGAATACCGATTGCAGCATGGCTTCGATGTCGCGCGCCGTGAGCGGAGCCAGCGTCACGAGCGTCGCGTGCCGGCGCAGCGCCTCGATCGCGGGAGGTCCCGATTGATCGGCCGGCAACGCGGCCACGATCAAGAGCCTCTGCGCCCTGCCCTGGCGGCCGAGCGCAGCCAGCCAGGCGATCGTGCCCGGGTCGAACTCGTGCAGGTCGTCTGCGAGCAGCAACAGCGTGTGCTTGTTCGCGACTTCGATGAACCACTCGGAGAGCGCCGCTTGGATACGCATGCGGGCCTCGCCGTGCGCCTTCGGCAACTCCGCGAGCTCTGCCTCGGGAATACCCAGCCGCTGGCGCAGCTGCGGCGACAGGTGGCCGAGCACCGCCGCGTACGCCTGCGCGGCACCGAGCGCCACCTGCGGCAGCGCATCGAGCAGCTTGCGCGCGTATTGTTCGGCCAGGCCGTGCTTCGACTGCTCGCCCGCGGCTTCGACTTGCAACACGACTGCCGAGGTCAGGCGCGCCTGGATCCCGAGCTCCGAGAGCAAGCGCGTCCGGCCCAGGCTCGCGGCGGACTCGACCAACACGCTCGCACCGCGGCCCTCGTGCGCGCGGCGCAATGCGGCGTTCAATAACTCCGTGTGCGCCGCGCGGCCCACCAGCACGGGCGTCTTGAGGTAGCTCTCCAACACGAGCGGATGGCTCTCGGCGGGCAAGCCCGAGATCGCGCACAGCTCGTCGATCAACTCCGCCGCGTCGTTCACGCGATCGCGCGCGCTGACGCTGAGCAGACTGTCCAGCAACGCGTCGAGCGCGGGTGGCACCTCGGGTAAATCACGGCGCTGGAGCTCGGCGACCCGCAGCGACGCGGCGCGCGGCCGCTTGGTCCACAGCTCGTCCAGCACGTGGAGCGAGCGCGCGGCAAAGGCTTGCCTGCCGGTCAGCAGGAAATAGCCGAGGGCACCCACCGAGTAGAGGTCGGTGCGCTGATCGAGCTCGCGGCCGTGCAGCGCTTCGGGTGCGATGAACGGCGGAGTGCCCGTGACGTCGCCGCGCTTGCCGAAGGGTGCGAGCGTGCCGAAGTCGATCAGCTTGAGGCGCCCCTGCGGCGTCATCCAGACGTTGCGCGCGCTGATGTCGCGGTGCAAGTAGCGCCGGGCGTGGATCAGCGCGAGGGCGGACGCGACCTCACGGAGGAGCCGACAGACCTCGGTCCAGGGCAGCGGCGCGAGCTTCGACACGTCGCTGCCCTGCAGCAACTCCATCGTGTAGAACGGGCCCTTCGCGTCCGAGCCGTAGTCGTAGACATCGACGATGTTCGGGTGGTGCAGGCTGGTCAGCGTGTAGTACTCGCGCTCGAACAGCGCGAGGTTGCGGCGTTCGGCTTGCCACGACATGCGCTTGAGCGCGAGGTTGCGATCGCTCACGAGATCGTAGACCTCGAACACCTGGGCCATGCCGCCGCTGCCCAGCTGGCGTTCGACGCGATAGCGGTCGCCGATGATGTCGCCTGAGGCGACAGCCGCCGCAGCCGATCGCGGCACCTCGCCACTCGAGCGTCCGAACACGACAAATCGTAGCGTCTACAACGGTTTTGCGCGAGTACGCGGCCTGCTTACAACCTCGCACGTACTGAGCGGGCCTGCGACAGTCACACGATGATAAGCTGATCGTGATGGCGATCGTGTCACGCGATTTGAAGTTCGAGCTCTCGGACACCATTCCGGTGCACTGGTCGCCCGACCAGCGCGAGTTCAGCCACGTCGCGAACGCGTTCATGGCCGCGCTGCCGTACCTCGAGCCGTACTTCATCCACAACATTCGCACGGCGGCCGAGACACTGACCGATCCAACCTTGAAGGCCGAGGCAGAGGGCTTCATCCATCAAGAGGCGCGGCACGCGCAACAACACCGCGCGTGGAACCAGGTGCTGCAGCGCCGCTACCCGGGGTTCGATGCGCTGGAAGACGCGTTGAAACGGCGGCTGAGCGAGAGCAAGCAGCGCGATTCGCTGGCGTTCCGCCTGGCCTACACGTCCGGGTACGAAGCGATCACCTACCAGATCGTCTGCTTCATCATGGCGAATCGTCACGCCTGGCTGAAAGGTGCGGACCCGCGCGTGGTCGCGATGTTGACCTGGCACGCTGCCGAGGAAGTCGAGCACAAGTGCGTGGCGTTCGATGTTTATCAGGCCGTGCACGGCGGGTACTTCATGCGGGTGTTGGGGCTCGTGAGCGCGCTCGTGCGGTCGGTCCAGGACATTCGCGCGATGACTCGGCTCATGCTGAGCGCCGACGGACTGTGGGACGATCCGGAGAGCCGGCGCCGCGTGAAGGGCGTGCGCCGAGCGTTCGCGAAGGGCCTGTTGCCACCGTTGTTCAGCTACCTCATGCCCTGGTACCGGCCACGGGCCCACGCCGATCCTGCGATCATCGAGGCCTGGCTCGAGAGCCACAGCAGCGGCCGAGACCTGCGCGCGCTCGATCTTGACGCCCTCGACTCGCTCTAGTTCTGGCTGCTCGCGTCCTCACTTCGCGGTTTGATTTCACAGGAAACTCTCTCTTCTTCATCGGCCTGTCGGGTCAGGGCTGCGCGGTGCCGGCCATGCCGAGTGCTGCCGCGCGCTCGAGCGCATCGTCCTTCGGCAATGGCCCGGCTTGGCGCAGGTACGCGATCAGGCGCGCGCGAGTGTCTCCGTCGAGCTGGCGCGCGTCCGGCGGCGGCATCGCTCCCTCGGCGCCGCGCGGCAGCTCGAGCCGTTCGATGGCGCGGGCCCGTGCGGTGCGATCGAGGCGCGCGACGTCGATGTTGAAGCGTGCGCGCGACAGGCTCTGATCGAGGATGTCGTTGTGACAGCCGCCGCAGGCTTGAATCAACGCCTCGGAGGGTGAGGCGTCCGGCTCGACTTGGAGGCCGATGCGCGCGCGCAGACGTGGGTCGTCCGGGAAGATGTCGCCGAGATCGGGCAGGTCCTCGGCGGCGAGCTCACCCGCGCGATACTGCGCGTACGCCTCGCTCAGCTGCGCTTGCTTCTCCGGATCGGTCGCGCGCGTCTCGAGGTACGGCAGCGCCAGTTGTTCGCCGCGCTTGAACGCAGCGTAGGCGTCCTCCCAGGTCGGGCTGCCTTCCGGCTCCGTCGCCTCCGCGGCTCGCTCGGGCGGCCAGCGCTCGTCCTGGATGCGCGGAGCATCGAACACCAGCGGCTGCATCGGGCCGACGAGACCCTCCAGCAGCACCGGTGAGCTCTGCTTCATCTGCGCGACCGGGATGCCGCCGTAAGCTTCATCGCCCTTGGCTCGCAGATAGTCCGCGACCAACTCGCTGCCGTTGACGCCGGGCAAGCTGTCGACGGTGAAGAAGAAGTGAGTCCAGGGATTCTCGAGCTCGCGCATCAACAACATCGAGCTGTCGCGTGCACGCTGGTGGCACTGGCGACAGTCGAAGGCAGTGTCCTTCAGCTCCTCGTCGTCCCGCACGCGCACGCGCAGCCAGTCGCGCTCGATGCGGGGCGTGTAGAGATCGCCGGGCGAACAGCCGCGCTTGCCTTCGTTGCAAGCTTGCTCGAACTCGAGCAGGTAGAAGTTGAACCCGGGCTTGTCGCGCGCACGGGCCGCCAGCTCGATGCGCTGCACGCCTCGCGCGTACGCCAGCATGGTGTTCTGGCTGATCAGCAGCGCCCGCGGGTTGATCGGCGACACCACGTGGCCCGGCAGCGCCGTCGAGTGACCGAGCGCAACCACGTAGGCGCGGTCGTAGGCCGCACCCGCGACTGGACCATTGATCACCGGCGGGCCGGGGCGCGGCGTGGCGTCGAGCCCCAAGAAGTCAATCAGGTCGGTCGCCCCGCGGATGGAGACGTCGTCACTGCCACAGAACTTGTCGCGCACGGAGTCCTCTCCGACCCGCTCGCAAAACGCCGGACGCCCCGAAGCCTCGGGCAGGCCGGGTGCACGGCTGTCCGCGCCGCCGTCAGCCTTTTCGGGCCGTTCCGGCTCGGCAGCGCAGGCCATCGAGATCCACGCGCCGAGCGCGGCGACCGCTACGTGTGATCGGAGGCCCACGATGAGCACACCTTGGCCGGAGGGCAGTCGAGTGGGCAAGCGCCAAAAGTCGTCAAGCGCGGCCGTGGAGCGCCTACTCAGAACAGTGCGTACACGAAGGGGGCTACGTAGCTCAGACCGGAGCTGACCAGCAGCAGGAGCGATGCGAGGATCAGCACGACCACCAGCGGCACGAAGAACAGCTTTTGACGCGCGGCGAAGTGGTGGAGCAGCTCGCCGATCGACGTCAACCGCGCTCGAATGCGGCCGCTCATGGCTTGTTGCTCCGCGTCACCAGCATGTCCTCCACCAACAGCGCGTCAGCGCGGTGCGATACGAAGAAGTGTAGCGCGTCCGCCGCCGCAGCCGCGATGGGCTCACCGCGACCGTTGAGCGAGGTGTTGAGCACCACGGGCGGATGACCCGCCGCTCGCAGCTGCCCGAGCACGCGGCCGAGGAAGCTGTCGTTGGCGACCGTCTGCAGCCGGGCGCTGCCGTCGACGTGCGTGACCGCGGCCAGGGCCTCGCGCGCCGCGGGCTGCACGTCGGCCACCGTGGTCATGTACGGCGCGAGCAACTCGGCGTGCGGCCCGAACCAGGCTCCGACGTCGGCCGACAGCACCGCGGGAGCGAACGGCTGGAAGTCTTCGCGACGCTTGATCGCGCGGTTGATGCGCTCGCGCATCGACAGTGGTGCCGGCGACGCGAGCAGCGAGCGCTGGCCGAGCGCGCGCGGGCCCCACTCGAAGCGGCCCTGGACCACGCCGACGATCTCGCCGCGCCCGATTCGCTCGGCCGCGGTCGCGACGGGATCGGAGACGCGTTCGGCCC
>DATEOF010000167.1:0-74251 GCA_035274465.1 Polyangiales bacterium | reverse complement strand
CGCTGCGGGCATGCGCGGCGCGGCCGGAATGGCTGGCGCAACGGCGGGCATGAGCGGCGCGACCGGAGCGGGCGGCGCGATGGCAGCGAGCGGTGAAACCGGGCGCATGGTCGGCATGACCTCGGCGCACAACGCGGTACGCGCGATGGTGATGACCACGCCGCCGCTGCCGCCGCTCACGTGGTCGCCGACCCTGGCCGCCTACGCGCAGGAGTGGGCGGACAGCCTGGCCAAGACGCAGTGCAATCGACCGATGCACCGCAGCCAGCAAGAGCTCCAGGCCAAGCGCTACGGCGAGAACCTCGCAGCTGCTGGCGGCGTGCCTGCGCCGATGACCACCGCGCAATGGGCCACCGACGGCTGGGCAGGTGAGGTCAAGTGTTGGACCCCTGGCACGATCGGCGGCACGGAGAAGTGCGACACGCAGTGCTACACGCAGATGCGCAGCGATGGCTGCGGCCACTACACGGCAATCGTCTGGCGCGCGACCACGCAGCTCGGCTGCGGCGTGGCCAGTTGCCAGTCCGGCGGCGCCACCTGGGACATCTGGATCTGCAACTACAGCCCGCCGGGCAACGTGATCGGCCAGAAGCCCTACTGACGCGATCAGTGTGCCAACAGGTCGAGCACGCGCTGCGGCACGCGACCGAGGCGGCTGCGCTGTGGAAACTTGCCGACCTTGACCGTGCTGACCTGCTTCTCGGAGTCGTAGTCGATCACGGAGATGGCGTCGCTCCCGCTGAGTGAGACGAAGCAGTAGCGACCGTCCGGGCTGTTGGTCGCCCAGTACGGGATCATGCCCACCTCGATCGTCGTGCGGACCTTCATGTCGCCGGTGTCGACGATCGAGACCGTGTTGTCGATCGTGCCGCAGTCGCAGAGCTTCTTGCCGTCGGCCGAGAGCGCGAGCCCGTGGTGCGCGGAGTCGTGCGGATACTCGTCGTACGTGGCGTAGGTATCCATGGCGAACTTGCTCAGCGGTTGATCGCTGCGGGCGAGCTCTTTGCCGGCAACCAGGTCGTACTTGACCACGCCGTTCAGGTAGGAGAGCTGCGTGTACAGCAGCTTCTCGTCCGCGGTGACGATGTTCGGCCGAATGCCCCACTCGAACTTCCAGGTCTTCAGCATCTTGAGCGAGGTGGCATCGACCTGCACCAACCAGCGATTGCCCTTCTGCGCGTTGTTCGCGTACGACACCGCCTCGTAGCCGACGTTGCCGATGCTCGAGTTGTAGATGTGTTTACCGTCCGCCGAATAGTCGTTCTGGTGCGGATAGTCGCCGGTCGCGAACATGCCGACGATCGTGCCTTTGTCGGCGTCGATGACGTCGGCCACAGTGGCGGTCGTGGCCGACACGATCAAGCGCTTGCCGTCGGGCGAGATCGTCGCATGATCGGCCTTCAAGCCGTCGACGAAGGTGCGCCAGATGCGTGGATGTTCCGGCTTGCTGAGATCGAACGCCGCGACATCGCCAAGGTTCGAGCGCGACACGTAGAGCCGCGTACCGTCCGGCGATACGAACACGTCATCGACGAAGCGATCGCCACCCGAAGGTTCGAAGTGATGCAACAGCTGCGCGTTCTTGATCGCGGCGGAGGCCACCGAGCGCAAGGGATCCCGACTGATCAGCATCATGACCTCGCTGCGATCCGAGATCACGTTCACGCTGCCCAGGTTCATGAAGCTGTGCGCGTCGACGAAGCTGACGCTCCCCTCGACTCCGTTACCGACGAGCAGCACGTCGCGCATGCCGTCCTCACTCATCATCGGCTTCGGAGCCACAGCGCCCGCCACCGCCGCTGCGCCGCCGCTCCCCGCAGCACCGGCACCGCCCGCCGTACCCACCGCGTTGTTGACCGCGCTCGCTCCCGCCCCGCCGCCGCCCGCAACACTCTGTTCGCCTGCGGCGGCACCCGATACAGGCAGCGCTGCCCCGCCCGCACCGGCGACCGAGGACGGGGCTCCGCTGTCTGGAACGGCGCCCATCCCACTCAGTCCGGCGGGGGCCTGCTGCATCCCGCTGCTCGAACAGCTTCCTGCAGAGACGGACAACAACAGAGCAAATACGGTCGCGCTCGCTCGACTTTGCATCGCTCGGCCTCCGTGCTGGAGCTAGACGCTAAGCGACGATGGGCGCGGCTCAAGAGCAGTCGGTGGAGACGATGGCACGTTTCGCAGTCGGACGCGAGTTGTAGCCAAAGTGGCCCGTGACTACTGATACAGGTACGCGACCGTGCGCAAACGCTGGACGATCTCCGGGTTTTGGGAGCCGCCCAGATCGAACGTCAGTTGGATCGACTTCGCATAGTCGAGCTCGGTGCCGAGCACGTGCCAGCGACAGAGGTTCGCTCGGCCAGGGTTCTCGTCGCCTTGCACTCCCCAGGCTTGCACGAACGGGCTCGATTGCGGCGCTTCCTCGAAATAGTAGATGTCGTCGGCGTATTCTTCGGTGCCCGTTCCCTGGAGCGCAGGCTCCCCGTCGATGCGCGCGCGCACGTCGCCCTCGAGCGCTGCAGGAGGAGCGCGGCCCTGTCCAGAGCGTCCACGAATCAGGATCACTCACACCAGCCTTGATTGCAGGTCGTCAGATTTTCACACGTAATGCCGCAGCCGCCGCAGTTCCGCGGATCGGTGTTGGTGTCCGCGCAGGCGCCGAAACAACTCACGCCACTATCACAGCTCGAGCTGCATCTCGTGCCATCACAAGATGCCGTCGCACCCGCGGGCTCTGGGCAGGGGGTGCACGACGAGCCGCAGGTAAGCTTCGAGTTGTTGTCGACACATGTGCCGCTGCAATCGTGCCTGCCGCTTGGGCAGACACACACGCCGACTGAACACGTCTTGCCCCCAGTGCAAATCTTCCCGCATGCGCCGCAGTTTCGATTGTCGCTGAGCTGATCGACACAAGCTCTGCCGCAGTCGGAGGTTCCGAAGGCGCATCGATACGTGCAGCGACCGCCTTCACAGAGGTCGGTAGCGCGCGAGACTCCGGAGCGACACGCCGTGCAAGAAGTGCCGCACGAGGTCACCGCGTCGTCCCTCGCGCACGAGCCGGAACAGTCGTGAGTACCCGTCGGGCACTCACAGCTGCCAGCCATGCATTGCTTGCCGCCGGTACAGCGTTGACCGCAGGTGCCGCAGTTTTGCGCATCACGGCTCGTGTCGACGCAGGCGTTTCCGCACGCCATCAAACCACTCGTGCACTCGAAACCGCAGCTGCCGCGTGCACACGTCGGTTGGGCGCGCGCGATGTTCGTCGTGCACGCTTTCTCGCATGTGCCGCAGTGCAGCGCGTCCGATTGCAAGTCGACACAAGATTGCCCGCAGAGCGTCGGTGCAGCGGGCTGGCAGCCCGACACACAAGTACCATTCGAGCACATGGGTTCGCTCACACTGCACTGCACACCACAGCCACCGCAGTTCGTCGGCTGCGTCGCATCCGTTTCGCAGCCAAGCTCGGGGTCCGCTTCGCAGTGCAGCCAGCCCTTCGCGCAAGCGGCCCCGTCGAACTGGCAAACGCCACTCACGCAGCTCACGTTGCCGGTTACGCGAGGCAATGCCGTGCAGTCGTGGTTGCAGGAGCCGCAGTTGTGCTCGCCGTCAGGGACACAACTCCCGTTGCACAGAAGTTGTCCCGGGAGACAGCCGGGATCCGTGACGGAAGCTCCGGCCATCCCGGCAGCGCTTTGCCCGGCACCACCGGCGCCTTGGCCAGCGCCCGTAGTACCCGCCATGATCGGCGCATATGCCCCGCTCGTACCCGCGACCGGCATGGATTGACCGCCGACACCAGCGCTGTTGCTTGCACCAGCAGCAGGTCCAGTCGGAACGGGAACGAGACTCGCGTCGCCGCGATCGCCCGGGCCCCCGTCGGAGGCGCTGGACGGCTCCTGGATCATGTCGGTGGCGTCGCCCGCAGGTGGCTTGGTCGGAGTACTGATCGTCGTGCAACCAACCAGCAAGAGCCCCCACGCGCATCGCAGGGAGTGATCAAAGGACCTTGCACGACGTGTGCGCTTCATCGATGACCGTTTCCGCTAAGCTCGGAGTCCAGTCGATTACTGAAGCAACTATGGAGTTCACGCAATTGCCCGCGCCGGCCAACATGACGTACCCATCATGGCCTGTGCCGCCATCGGCGGCAGGCGCTCGATCAGTGCCAGCCGCCGTCGCTGAGATCAGTGTCGATGTCGATGTCGATCGCGCCGTCGCGCCAGTCGATGACCCGTACGCTGGGATCGGCGCGCAGCAACGCACCCGCACCGCGGTCACCGCGCAGCTGCAGCAAGCGCGGGTACCAGGACGCGGGGAAGATCGCCGGAGTACCGAGCGTGGCAGAGTAGCCGGACGCCACCGCGCAACCATCAGCTGCGAATGCCGCGCACAGCGCACGGGCGTGCTCGGCGCCGAGGCGCGGCTGGTCGCACACAGCGAGCAAGAGCGCCGCCGCCCGCTGGCGCTGGGCCCAAGCAGCCGCCAGACGGATCGAGGCGGCGATACCTTCGGTCCAGTCGGGATTGTCGAACAGCTCGCAGCTCTCGGCGGCGAGCACCGGGCGGATGACCTCGGCGCGACTGCCCAGGATCACCGCGTGGTGCGCGCATCCCGCCGCCTTCAGCTGCGAGAGCACGTGCACGATCAAGGGCATCCCCGCGCGCATCAACAGCTGCTTCGGCCGGCCCAGGCGCGTGGAAGCACCGGCCGCGAGCAGCGCACAGGCGATCTCGGGCGCACTCATTCGGCGTCGAGCGTCCACTCGCGTGCCGGCAGCGCGCGCGGATGGATGGAGCCGGGGTCGCTGCGCAGCGCGCGCGCGTCCGATTGCGTGAGCACCGACTGGGCTTCGGCGACGATCGCCAGCGCGATCTCCGCGGGCGTCTCCGCACCGAGCGCGAGCCCCACCGGCGCGTAGATGCGCGCGCGAGTGGCAGGCTCGATCGAGAGCCCTTCCGCCTGACAATCGGCCAGCATCTGTTCGGTGCGGCGGCGCGGTCCGAGCACGCCGATGTAGTGCGCGCGCGAGTCGAGCAGCCCGCGCAGCACCGCGCGGTCTTGCTCCAGGTGATGTCCCATGACCACCGCGATCGGGCGCGCGCAGCCGTTCAGGCCGAGCAGCACGTCGGCCAGACTGCCGCTCCAGTAGTGATCGGCCGCGCGCAGGCGCTCGCGGGTGGAGATGCGCGGCTGCGCGTCCCAGACGCTGCAGCTCCAGCCGACCTGCTGCGCCACACCGATCAGCGGCCCGACGTCGTGTCCGCTCCCGAACACGAACAGGTGCGGTGGCGGTTCGATCACCTCGACCAGCGCTTCGATCTCGCCCTCGGCGCAGATGCGCTGGCTGACGTACGTGCTGCGCCGTTCGGCGAGCGCCAGCGCGGCCTCGGCCTCGAACGCCTCGCGCAGCGCGGGGCTGCCGGTGTACTCGCCCTCACGCAGTGTCAGCCGCGCTCCGACCGGCGCCGCGGGGTGCGTCGAGCGAAACACGCTGAGGTTCAGCGCGCGCGTCTCCTCGCGCAGGCAGCGCTGCATCAGCGCAAACACGTCGTCGTCTGCGGGGTCGTGGCGCTCGACCAGCACGTCGATCACGCCCTGACAACCGCTGCCGCTGCGCTCGTCGAGCGCGTCCTCGCCCTCGTTGTACGTCACCAACACGCAGCGGCTGCTGCGCGTACGAAAGGCGCCGCGAGTCGCGACGTCGCGCTCCAGGCAGCCACCGCTGATCGATCCCGCCAATAGACCGGTCTCGTCCGCCAGCATCCGCGCGCCCGGCCGGCGATAGCCGGAGCCGCGCACGCGCACCACCGTCGCGCTCAAGAACGACTGCCCGCGCGCGCGAAGCTGGCTCGCAGCAGCCGTGAGGGCTTTGAGCTCGCTCATCGGACCTCCTCAGGCTTTGGGCTTGAGCTGGTGGCGAGCGAACGGCAGGCGGCGAACGCGCTGCCCGGTCAACTGATACACGGCGTTGGCCACGGCCGGCGCGAGCGGAGGCACGCCGGGCTCGCCCACACCGGTCGGCTCGGCTTTGCTCGGCACGATGTACACCTCGACCTTCGGCATGTCGTCGATGCGCAGCACCTTGTAGTCGTGGTAGTTGCTCTGCACGACCTCGCCGCGCTCGATCTGGATCTCGCTGTACAGCGCAGCGGAGAGCGCGAAGCCCACGCCGCCTTCCATCTGCGCGCGCACCACGTCGGGGTTGATCGCCAGGCCGCAGTCCACACCGACCACGACGCGGTGCACCCTCGGCTGACCGTTCGCCGTGAGCGAGACCTCGACGACCTGCGCGACCACCGTCTCGAACGACTCGTGCACCGCCAGGCCGCGCGCCATGCCCGCCGCCAACGGCTTGCCCCAGCCGGCCTTCTCCGCCGCCAGCTTGAGCGCCGAGGTGTGGCGCTGCTTGCCCTTGAGCAGTTCCAGGCGGAACTCGACCGGATCGCGCCCCGCGAGCGTCGCGAGCTCGTCGAGCATGGTCTCCATGACGTAGCCGGTGTGCGTGTGGCCGACCGAACGCCACCACAGCGGCCGCACAGGAACCTCCGGCGAATGCAGCTCGACGCTGATGTTCGGGATCACGTACGGCGTGGGCCAGACGCCCTCGACCGAGCTGGGATCGATACCGTTCTTGACCATCGCGGCCTGCGGCCCGCCGGTCATGATCGACTGGCCGACGATGCGGTGCTGCCAGCCGACGATGTTGCCCTGCGCGTCGATGCCTGCCTTCACCGAATGCACGAACTGCGGCCGGTACAGGCCCGCGCGCAGATCGCTCTCGCGCGTGGCCTGCACGCGCACCGGCGCCTTGCCGTTGATGGCCTTGGCCACGTGCACCGCCTCCACCGTGTAGTCGGCGAAGTAGTTGGCGCGCCGGCCAAAGCTGCCACCGGAGACGAGCGTGTTGAGCTTGACCTTGTCGGGCGTCAGGCCGGCGGCTTGCGCGGCCATCATGTGATCCAGCGTCTGCACTTGATGGCCCGCCCATGTCTCGAGCTGACCGTCGCGCAACCAGGCCACGCAGTTCATCGGCTCCATCGTGGCATGCGCCAGGAACGGAAACTCGTAGACGGCTTCGACGCGCTTGGCGGCCTTCGCCAGCTCGCTGTCGGTCTTGTCGCTCTTCACGGCCACCGAGCCGGGCTTGTTGGTGAGCGCCTTGTAGTCGGTGAACAGCTGCTCGCTCGACAGCTTCTGCGACTTGGACGTGTCCCAGTTGGCCTTGACTGCGTCGCGCCCGCGGAGCGCGCTCCACATCGACGTCGCGACCACCGCCACGCCCTCGGGGATCTCGACCACGTCGGTGACGCCCGGGATCTTCTTGGCCGCGCTCGCGTCGAAGTTCTTCAGCTTCGCGGCGAACGCAGGCGGGCGCAGCACCACCGCGGTCAGCAGGCCGGGCAGCTTGACGTCGATGGTGTAGAGGGCGGTGCCGTTGGTCTTCGAGACCGAATCCAGCCGCCGCGTGGTCTCCTTGCCGATCAGCGCAAATTTGGCCGGATCCTTGAGCTTGACGTCGGCCGGCACCGGCAGCTTCGAGGCGGCCAGCGCCATCTCGCCGTACGTCGCTTTCTTGCCGGAGCGATGCGTCAGCGTGTTCTTGCTGGTCGCGATCTCGGCCGCGGGCACCTTCCAGGTTTGCGCCGCGGCTTGCACCAGCATCGCGCGCGCCGTGGCCCCCGCCTTGCGCATCTGCTCATAGCCCGCGCGCATCGCGCTGGAGCCGCCTGTACCTTGCACGGGACCCCAGAGGAGGTTGTTGTACTTCGTGGCATCGGACGGCGCGTATTCGGCGCGCACGCGCGCCCAGTCCGCATCGAGCTCCTCGGCCACGCAGGTCGCGATGCCGGTGGTGGCGCCCTGCCCCATCTCGTGGTGCTTGACCGTGACGATCACCCAGTTGTCACTGGTGACTTGCACGAAGGCGTTGGCGGTGAAGCCGGAAGCAGCCGGTGCGGCGTGCAGCTTGCGCGGCAGGGGCAGCTGCACGGCGATCAGCAGCCCCGTGGCCGAGGCCGCCTTCAAGAAGTCGCGGCGATTCATGCCGCCTTGTGAGGCATCGGGGGGCATGATCAACCTCCGCCCTTCGCGGCCTCGTGGATGGCCGCGCGAATGCGCTGGTACGTGGCGCAGCGACAGATATTACCGGTCATGGCGTGATCGATGTCCGTGTCGGTCGGCTTGGGCTTGCGCTCGAGCAAGGCCACCGCGCTCATGATCTGGCCGGACTGGCAGTAGCCGCACTGAACCACGTCCAGCTTGACCCACGCTCCCTGCACGGCCTTGGCCGTCTTGGACGTGAGGCCTTCGATCGTGGTGATCTTCTTGCCGACGACGGCCTTGACCGGCGTGGCGCAGGCACGGCGAGGCTCGCCGTCCACATGCACGGTACACGCGCCGCACTGGGCGATGCCGCAACCGTACTTGGTCCCCGTCAGGCCGAGGTTATCCCGCAACACCCAGAGCAGCGGGGTCTCCGGCTCGGCGTCGACTTCGCGTGGCGTACCATTGACGTCGAGTGAAAGCATGACCTGCTCCTTGTGTTAGGTGCAGAGGCTATCAGCAGCGGCATGATACTGGTGTATGCTGCCCGTGCGCTACTCCGGAACCACGCCGTCGCGACTATTTCTATCACGAGCGCACGAGGGCAAGATGGCCGTTCGATCGATCGCGAAACTCCGGCTGAGTTGGCTGTTCGTCCTTTCGCTCCTAACCTTGGCCGCCTTATTGGCATTCCGCGCTGGGCCGCACGTGCTGGCCGCGCCCAAGAAGAAAGAAGTCACGCTGCGCCCCGCGGCCTCGTTCAACAGCGTGGCGGACAAGGCGGAGCGCTCGCGCCAGTTGTTCAAGGAGGCGGGCAAGGTGATCACCTCTGCGCGCTGCCTCAACTGCCATCCGGCGGGCGACACGCCGTCGCAGGGCGACGAGGGCAAGCCGCACTTGCCCGCGGTGGTGCGCGGCCCCGACGGCCACGGTGCAGTCGGCGGGATGCGCTGCAACACCTGTCATCAGGCCGAGAACTACGAGCCGGCGCGCGTACCGGGGCACCCGCTGTGGGGCGTCGCTCCACTCGAGATGGCCTGGCAGGGGCGCACGCTGGGGCAGATTTGCGAGCAGATCAAGGATCTCAAGCGCAACGGAGGCAAGACGCTGGCGCAGATCCACGAGCACATGGCCAAGGACACGCTCGTGGGCTGGGCCTGGAAACCTGGCGCTGCGCGCGCACCTGCCCCCGGCACGCAGGAACAGTTCGGCGCGCTGATCGGCGCCTGGATCGAGACCGGCGCGGAATGCCCGCCGCCGTGAGCGTCAGCGCTTGCCGCTGAGAGCGGCAGAGTATTCGACGCGCGTGTAGTGCAGCGTGGCCTCGCCGCGCAGTTCATCGAGCGCGGGCAGCATCGCCTGCACGGCCTGGTGCGGCTCGAGCTTGCCCTGGCTGCGCGCGAACACCACGCGCAGGTTGCCCAGGACGCCGCGCAGCTCGGGCATCACGATCAACTCCGGGCCGGATTGGATCAACGTCAGCGAACCGACGATGCGCCGGAAGCAGGCGTACTCGTCTGCGGCGGCCTGGCTGGTGATCACGGCGTCGCCCCAGTAGTTGGCCGACCACGGGTTGCAGGCCGCCGACGGCCCGCCGCCATCGGCTGCAGCGGATGACGCCAGAGCGGCGGTGAGCAGGAGCGAGATCGAGAGCCAGAGGGAGACGAGCGCTTTCATGCCCTTCACACATTGCAGCAGCGGTGCCAGGCGTCGCCCCGGAGAAAACCGAGCAATTCTCTGCGAAGCGGCCCGGCCAGCCACGGCACGTGCCCGACACGTGTCAGCGGTGTGCTGAAGTGAGAGCAGCGCGCCCGCTTCACGCACAATCGACGCTGGCCAGGAGCGTCGCCGCGCTCCGCATGTAGAATGAAGGAGTCGGAGTGACGATTTGCCGCTGTACATCGATCGCGAGACGCTCCCCCTGCTGCGCTTGCGCTATGTCGGGGACTACTCCGACCCAGAGCTCACCGAGTTCCTCCGCAAGCTCGAGAGCGTGCTGGAGACGCCGGGCCGCAAGGCGGCGGTGATCGACCTGAGCCAAGCCGCCGCAGGTACGGCGACCCAGCGCCAGATTCAGGCAGCCTGGATCGGCAAGCAAGAGAAGGTTCTGGCGCGCGAGTTCAGCGCCGCGGCGATCGTCACGGACAGTGCGATCATTCGTGGCACCGTCACCGCTGTGTTCTGGATACGTCCATTGCCCTTCCCGACACGTGTCACCGCGACCGTGAAGCTCGCAGAGGAGTGGCTCGCGCCCTACCTCGAGCCGACAAAAACGTGACAGACGGGGCGGCCCGCGATGTTCGATGCTTGGTTCTGGAGTCGTTTATCTTCAGATGACGCAGTTCAAATATCCCGAGGACCGCGCGCCAGTCGCCGTCGCGGTCGCTCTGACCGCGCTCGATTTGACCATGTACTTCTGTGTGCGCAGCCCGTGGGTGCTGTGCGGGTACTGGTTGCTGATGGTGATACCCAAGGGCGTGCTCTGCGCCTGGAATCACCACCACCAGCACGTCCCAACCTTCCGCTCCACGGCGCTCAACCGGCTGCTCGAGCTCAGCTATGCGCTGCACACGGGCGTGACGACGCACACCTGGGTGCTGCATCACGTGCTGGGCCATCACCAGAACTTTCTGGATCAGGCCAAGGACGAGAGCCGCTGGAAGCGAGCGGACGGTCAACACATGGGCGTGCTCGAGTACACGCTGGATGTCGCGCTCACCGCCTATCCGCGCGCGTTTCAGGTGGGTCGGCGCTTTCCGACGCACCAGCGTCAGTTCCTGATCTTCGGTGCGCTCACGCTGCTGCTCGTGGTGTCAGCGATCGTGTACAAGCCGCTGGCCGGTATCATGCTGTTCGCGCTGCCGATGGTCTGCAGCATGCTCTACACCGCCTGGGTCACGTACGATCACCATTCGGGCCTGGACACCGACGACCACTTTCAGGCGTCGTACAACAACCTCGGCCCGTGGTTCAACCGGCTGACCGGCAACCTGGGTTATCACACGGCACACCACTACCGTCAGGGCGTGCACTGGTCGAAGCTGCCCGAGGTGCACGCGCGCATCGAGCAACACATCCCTGTGCATCTGTACCGCAAGTCCACGTTCGCCGGCGTGCTGCCCGAAGAAGAGGCGCTGTAGCTCACGGAGCGCGGCAGCGCGAGCGCGAGCAGGTCTGGCCTGCCATGCAGACCGTGGTGCAGTTGCCGCAGTGCATCGCGTCGTTGGTCGTGTTCACGCAGGTCTCGCCGCAAGCGGTCAGACCCTGGGCGCAGTCGAGCACGCACACGCTGTTCGCGCACTTGTCGCCGGTGTCGCAGACCGTGCCGCAGGCGCCGCAGTTGTTGCGATCGCTGGTCACCGAGATGCACTTGTCGCCGCAGCGCAGCTGGCCCACCCCGCAGCCGCACTCGCCGGCGATGCACATCTCGTCCGAGCGGCAGGCGTGGCCGCAGTCGCCGCAGTTCATCGGGTCGCGGGCGATCTGCACGCAGCCGCTACCGCACATGTCGAAGCCCGAAGCGCAGCGGCACAGGCCTTCGTAGCAGGTCAAGCCCGAGGCGCACGCCTTGCCGCACGCGCCACAGTGCGCGGCGTCGTTGCTCAGCGAGACGCACGAGCCGTTGCACGAGGTCAGACCCGTGCCGCACTCGGGCGTGGACGCTTGCTCGCCGGCGCTGGTCAGCGGGCTCATCATCGGCGCTTCGGCGGCGCGACCGGCGACCTGGGAGCTCGCGCGTCCCGCAGTCGGTGCGGCGTGCGCCGGCCCGCCCGAGGTCCCGTGCTCGAGCTCCGATGTGAGCGGAGGATCCTCGATCTGCCCCGTACAGCTGCAGAGCAGCGCCGCGAGCGCGAACATGCGTGGGAGGTACTGCTTCATGGTCACGAGACGAGAGGCAGCGGCTCCTGCGGGGACACGTTGAAGCGGAAGCGCTTGAGTGGATCGTTGGGCGCATCGGTCTGGCACAGGCCGATCGCGCTGCGCAGCGCCAGGTTCACGTGCGCGGGGGTGAGCTTGAACGAGCCCGGCTCGCCGTCCTCTGCCACGACCGTACGACCGTCGGCGATCTTGACCGGCAACGCGGTCATGCCGTTCTGACTGGCCGGCGTGGTCGCGCCGATCACGCGCGCGCCGCCGATCAGCGGCTCGAGCTTCGGCCCGATGCCGATCGCCATCATGCTGGTGATCGGCCAGTGATCCTTGCCGCCGCCGTCGTTGTACGTGGTGCGGCCGAAGTCCGAGCCGACCAGGATCAACACGCCGCGCTCGCTCAACACCGGATCCGCGGCGGCCGTGTCGATGATGTAGTCGAGGCCGGTGAGCAAGCGCTGCAGCGCCGGACGATGGCCGTTGTTCAAGTCGTCGTGGTTGTCGTGCGTGTCGAAGCCCGACGTCGACAGGTGGCCCGCCGCGGTCGCGCCCGAGCGCATCAACGCCAGCATGCCCGACGCGGCATCGGCGAAGCCTGCGGGCGCACGTGTCTCGGAGGCCGCTTGCAACACGTCGGCGATCTCGCGGAAACGATCCTCGATCGCGCCGCTGCGAAAGGCCAGCAGCCTGGTGAACGCCTTGTTGGCGCGCGGCAGGCTGTTGGCTGCGATCAAGCGCGCATCGCGCGCGCGGGTGGCCTCGCGCAACTTGGCGTCGATCACCTCGGGATGAATGCCATCGCGGTTCGGGCTGGCCAGGTTGCGCAGCAGGGTGAGCGAGCCACCGCGCGTGATCGGCACGAGGCCTCCGGTCGAGGCGAAACCGCCGGACACGAACATGGCGAGCGGCAGATCCGCGCCCTGCAAGCCCGCGACCAGACCGCTCAGCGTGGGCAGACCGTCGCGGGTCGAGCCGGTGAAGGCCACGCGCGGGCCGACGTCGTGGCTGACCGTGGCGTTGTCCACGCCGTTGAACACCAGCAGGCGCTGGCCGTGCTTGGCGAAGAAGTCGGTCGGCGTGGCGCCCACGTTGTACTGCACCACGCCGTTGGTCACGTCGTAGGGCGCGTAGCGGATCTTGCCCACCGTCTTGATGTGCGCGGCGGCGAACGGCGTGAAGCGCGCGTCGTCGGTCACGGGATCGACGAGGAACGTCGGGTCCCAGGCGCCGCTGGCCTGCACGGTGATCACGAGCGGCAACTTGGAGCCGCACGCCTGTTGCGCACGCAGCGGCGAGAAGTCGACCACGAAGGTGGCCGCGGTGCAGCCGGAAGCGATCAGGAAACGTCTGCGAGTGAGTTCCATCCTCGTCCTCCCATCACTGCAAGAAGAAGCGCCCGTCGGAGAGCAGGTACGAGAGCACCGCGACCCAGGGCTTGAGCGTGTTGTTGGTATCCTGATCGACCACGCGGTGCGTGTCGTTCGGATACGGCGTCTGCGCCGCGTCGAAGCTGGCAATGGCCTTGCAGTTGATCTTCGAGCGCGTGGCGCTGTTCTGGCCACCCTTGCCGCTGCCAGCTGCCGTACGCAGCGCCTCGTGGCTCTGCTGCCAGAGCTGATAGGTCGCCTCGAGCTCGGGATCGCCGTCCGCGAGCTGCTCGCCCAGCACCAGCGAGTGCAGGCGCTTGATCTCGGTCTTGATCGCCGCCTCGCCACCCGACTCGGGCGTCGTGGTCAGGTCGACGTTGCGGAACAGCTTGCGCTTGCCGGCGTCGATGATCGAGAAGTCCTGCGGCACCGCCGAGCAGGCCAGCTCGTTGCCCATGCGCATCGCGATCCGCACCGACATCGCGTTGGGTTCACGATAGCGAGCCGGCGTGGAGTCCCAGTCCGTGCCGCCGAACATCAAGCGGTAGTCGCGGAAGCTGCGCAGCAGATCGCGGCCGGTGCCGCTCATGCCCGAGCGATAGGTGATGCCCGCGACCTGCTCGATCTTGCGCGCGAGCTGCTCGGGCGTGAGCAGTGCACCGAGGCCCACGCCGGCCAGCGCCAGCCCCTCGCGCGTGATCTCGTCGCTGGCGTTGGAGCCAATCGCGCGGAAGAACGGACCCTTGACGATCGCCTTGACCAGCGGCTTGAGGCGCAGGCCGGCAGGGCCGGAGAATTCCTTGCGCAGGCGCTGGATCTCGATCTGTTGCATGCGGAAGGCGAGGTAGCGCGCGCGGTAGTCCTCGGCGGCGAGGTCGCTCGGCGCGGTCAGCACCTCCGTGCCGATCAAGTCGGCGAACACGGGCGCGAGGACACCCAGGCCGAAGCGTGGATGCTGCGCGACCTGTGAGCCCAACCAGCGCAGCGGATCGCCGCCCATCGGCATCTTCTGACCCAGGAACTCCGGCTCGGGCAGGTGCTCGGCCAGCTTGGTCTTCGTGCTCACCCGGTACTGGCCGGTGCTGCCGAAGTTGCGGAAGTGGCCCGCGATCGGATCGATGGCCGCGTGGCACACAGTGCAGGCCGCGTATTCCTGCGTTGCCAGCTCGAGATCGGCATCGGGCGGGAGCTTGGCGGTCGAGAAGTCGGAGAGCTTCATGACCGGCACACCCAGGAAGCGCTCGAGGATCAGCCGCGCGCCGCGCGTGCGCTCCTGATTGCTGGTCGACGACGGGAAGCGCACGAGCACCACCGGCATCGACAGGATGCCGGCGTGCGGGTAGCCAGCGCCGCCGCTGATGCGCAGGCCGTTCTGCGCGGTGGGCGCGAGCTGGATCGGCTTGAACTCGGTCGCGTCGTTGTTGGGATCGGTATCGAAGATCGCCTGACGCTGCGCCTGCGTCATGCCGTACACCATCGCCGAGTACGGGTTGGCCACCGTGTACTCGGCCGTGACCAACTCGGTGAGCGGCATGTCGTGCCGGACGATGTACTTGAGCAGCTCGAGCGGCTCGCGCGCCACGGCGTCGATCGCCAGGTCGTTGACGGCGTCGCCGCAGCGATTGGCATCGGTCTCGACCGACGCGCAACACGCGGCGCCCATCGCCGCGTCGCAGCAGCGGTTGGTGCGCTCGGGCGTGCAGAGCGGCAGGAAGTAGTTGCGCTGCGGATAGTCGCGCAGCTGCGGGAAGAGATCGTCGCCGCGCACGATCGAGCTGTAGGCGTCGGTCAGCAGCCAGTCGTTGAACATCTCCGAGACGCGCGCCATGAAGGCGTCGGTCTGCATCAGCTGGTCGAGCTGCTTGTCGAGCATGGCCTCGTCTTGCGGCAGGCCATCGAGCTCCTCGGGCGTGGCGACCTCACCGGCCAGCATGAACTTGGCGCGCGCGTAGGTCTGCTTCGGAGTCGCGAGCGCGAGCCCGCTGAGCGCGACCTCGGCCGCATCGGGCGGCACGTCCTTACAGTGCGGCGGGTTGACCAGCTTGTCGACGAAGCTCGCGAGCAGCTTGGCCTCGGGACCATTCGGCGCCAGGACCTCACCGCCGACGTGCGCCACGCGCTGCGTGGGCTTGGCCAGCAGCAGGGGGACACTCTCGCCATTGACGTCGATGCGCGATGCCGCGTAGCTGCTGAGCAGCGTGACGTTCTTGGCCGCGAAGTCCGGCTCGCCGGGGAACGTGAACTTCAGCGCGACACCAACTTGGCGCGCCAGGCCGAACGAGTTGTGGCAACCGATACAGCGCGAAAACACGCTGCCGTACATCTCCCAGGCGAACGACTGCTCGGGCGTGTAGCAAGGATCGGTCTTGGTCTGCGCCGCCGATGGCTGCTGGCCAGGCTCGAGCGTGTCCTGGTCAGGGTCCGAGCCCGGCTTGCCGGGGGACTCTCCCGGCCGCTCGCGATCACGCGCAGAGCCGGAGTCGTCGGCGCCGGAACAGCCCAGGGCCGTGAGGGCGATCAGCGTGGACAGCGCACACGGCCAGCGACGGAGGTAGGAGTTGAATGTTGGCATGCAGGATCCCCCGCAATCGCGAAAACTCTGGAGCTGACGCCCCCCTGAACGACTGGGCTATCGCGAGTACGTGCATCGACGTGCACGCCCCGGCTCAAAATGTCGCAGGTCCGCGCCAGGTTACGGACTACGGCCGCCACGGTCCTATGCGCCTGGGCGCACATGCGCGCCTGACCCGCAGCTCGTTACGCACATGGCTGTTCCCATAACATTCCAAATGCTTGGCTCGAGTACCCCCGAACGCCTACGCATGGCTCGCGTGTTGCTTCCTCGTCGCGTGCAGCGCGTACGACGCAGGGCTGACCAAATACAAGCCGCGCAGCTCGCACGAGGACGGCGGCCAAGACGACGTCGACGCGGGTCCCACGCGCATGCCCGATGCAGCGATCTTGAGCAGCTGCGAAGGCGCCGAGGACTACAGCATCTGTATCGGACCGAGCTCGCAAGGCGTGTGCATCTCCGGTGAGTGCACGATCATCCACTGCGAGGAAGGCCACTTCGACTGCGACGGCGATGCGCAGAGCGGCTGCGAGGAGACGCTCACCAGTAGCTCGCACTGCCGCGCGTGCGGCGCGAGCTGCGCGTTGAAGCACGTGAAGAGCAGCGTGTGCGCGCCCGACGTGGGCGGGGGCCCGTGCTTGATCGATCACGGATGTCACGACGACGAGCTCGGCGACTGCCGGGAGAGCTCCGCCGCCGTCGGCTGCGAGGACGGCTGGGGCGACTGCGACGGCATCGATGCCAATGGCTGCGAGACTTCGCTGCGCTCGCCGAGCAACTGCGGTAGCTGCGGGATGACCTGCACGCTGGCGAGCGGCGAGGCGAGCTGCGAGTCCGGGGAGTGCAAGTTCGTGGCGTGCAAGCCGACGTTCGCGGACTGCGGCGCGGGTTGCATCAGCCTGAGCGACAATCCCCAACACTGCGGGGCGTGCAACAGTCCGTGTGCGGCGCCGAACAAGTGTGCGGGTGGGCGGTGTAGCGCGGCGCAGTGCGCGGCGAACATGGCGGATTGCGATGGCAATGCCAGCAACGGCTGCGAGGCCGACTTGACGTCCGCGGGGAACTGCGGGGCCTGCGGCGTGAAGTGCGGACCCTATGCGCAGGCGCAGGGGGGCTGTAACGCGGGGCAGTGTGCGATCACGAGCTGCAATGCAGCGTATGCGAACTGCGATGGGCAGCGGGACAACGGCTGCGAGACGAACCTGGGGAGCGTGGAGGACTGCGGGAGCTGCGGGAATGACTGTGCCGCGTTGCCGCGGGTGACGGGGGCCCAGTGTAGCGCCGGGAAGTGCGCGAGCCTGGTGTGCGAGGCCGGTTGGGGGGATTGCGATGGGCGGAGCGACAATGGCTGCGAGCAGCCGTTGAACACGAACGACCATTGCGGGAGTTGCAGCGGGACGTGTAACCCGGCGCATGCTGCGGGTAGTTGCAGCACGGGGAGCTGCAAGATCGCTTCGTGCTCGGCGGGGTACGATGACTGCGCGGGTGGCGTTGCGGATGGCTGCGAGGCCGCGCTGAACGGGAATGCGAACTGCGGCAGCTGCGGGAACGCGTGTCCCAGCGGGCAGACCTGTCAGGGCGGCGGGTGCGCGTGCAATAGCGGCGCGTGCGCGGATGGCAACGAGTGCTGCGGGGGCGCTTGCGTGGATACGCGGAGTGAGTGCGTGCCGTGGCCGTGTATTCCCGGGACGACGAAGGACAAGAACAACTGCGGCGGGTGCGGGGTGAAGTGCGCGGGGTGGTGTTGCACCGCGTTTTGAGCGGGCGCTTGGTGTGAATCGGTCGCGGGGGCACCGCGCGGGGCGCTTCTGAGCGGTGGCGAAGGCTTTCGCACGCGGGAGCCAACTCGGGTTGCCCATGCGCCTTCGCTCGGTCTCTGCTTGAGGCGATTCATGTGAATCACAATCAGCCGCGGGGCGGCCTCGCGGTTACCCATGCGCCGTCGCTCGCGCGCGATTGCCGACCGTCTAGCAGAGCTAACTAGGGATGGGTACGCGGCGTGCGCCGACGTTCATCGGCTGGAGCTGCGACCAGGGGTTGCGATCGGCGCTCGCGCCCAAGAGGCTACGGCGCTGCGCGCCTCACTGGGGCATGCGCCCCAGCCCCCGGTAGGCTACGCGGCTGCTCGCTGGGTTTGGTGGACGCGTGTGCCGGGGCTTCCGTTGAGCGAGCGCGCGAGCGAAGGCGCAGGGGTAAGAGCGACGCTGGCCCCCGATTGAGAACGATTCACGTGAAGCGCCAGCAGCTGCTCAAAGAGCGTTGCCGCGCTGCCGCGAGGCACTTTGCTGTGCCAATCGGGCGCGTGACGACAGCCCGCGGGTTCGCGATCCGACCCTTGTCAGGTGCCTCTTCCCACCGCTGGGGCTCGCGACTACCCATGCGCCTTCTCTCCCGCGCGATTGCCGATCCTCGAGCAGAGCTAACTAGGGATGGGTTCGCGGCATGCGCCGGCGTTCATCGGCTGGAGCTGCGACCAAACGTTGCGATCGGCGCTCGCGCCCAAGAGGCCTCACTGGGGCGTGGGCCCCAGCCCCCGGTAGGCTACGCGGATGCTCGCTGGGTTTGGTGGACGCGTGTGCCGGGGCTTCCGTTGAGCGAGCGCGCGCGAGCGAAGGCGCATGGGTAACAGCGAGGCAGGCCCCGCGGTTGAGAGCGATTCACTTGAGGCGCCGGCAGCTGCTCAAGACACGTTGCAGCACTGTCGGCGTGCACTTCGCCGTGTCACTCGAGCGCGTGACCACTGCGGGCGGATCCGCGACGCGACCCTTGTCATGTGCCGGACCGCTTCACGTGAATCGCGCTCCCACTTCGAAGCACGCGTGCACTCACGCCGCGAGGCCGCCGCTCGTCACGCTCAATCGGGCATGACCCTGCGCTTCGCAAGGCTACACGGTTGCTCCTCACCAAGTTCCTCCTCGCCGCCGCTGATGGCTGCGCGATGAAATTGGCAACGCGGATCACGCAAAGAGATTTGCATTACGCGGCGTTAGTTCGGATCGTATAGTAGTGTCATGTTGACTGACACTGCGACCTTGAGCGATGAATCGATTGAGCGTGAGCTGACTACGCTCATGGGGCATCTCAATGCCGGGGAGTACCGGTTCCTTGTGTTGCTGGCGGAGTTCGAGCGCCGCGGTGGGCACGTGGGGATTGGGTTGGCTTCTTGCGCGCATTGGTTGAGTTGGCGGTGTGGGATCGGGTTGGTCGCGGCGCGGGAGAAGGTTCGGGTGGCTCGGGCGCTCGAGGGGTTGCCTCGCATCGCTGGTGCCATGCAGCGGGGGGTGTTGAGTTACTGCAAGGTTCGCGCGATCACGCGGATCGCTACGCCTGAGAATGAGGGGATGCTGCTGTCGATCGCCGAGGCTGGGACTGTGTCGCATGTCGAGAAGGTGGTGCGGTTGTATCGGCGGGCTGAATGCGGGAAGGAGCTTGAGCTAGGCAATGAGAGTTTCGCGGAGCGGTACTTGCAAAGCTATGTGGATGAGACTGGAGAGGTGGTGATCAAGGCTCGACTTGCACCCGAGCAGGGAGCCGCGTTCATGAAGGCGCTTCAGGCGGCTGCGGATGTTCTGCGGGAGGTGGAGCGCGATTCAGGTGAATCGTTGGGTCGCCCCGATCGTGCGCTGGATGGCTACGGTGCGCGGAATGCCGATGCGCTTGGGATGATGGCGGAGTGCTTTCTCACGCACGGCGCGACCGATGTGGCAGGGCCGGATCGGCAGTTGGTGACGATTCACGTGGAGGAGGTTGTTCTGCGCGATGAGGCGGCGGACGGGCGCTGCGAGCTCGGGGAGCAGACCGGGGTGCCTCCTGCGACCGCTCGACGCATCGCTTGCGACGCGAGTCTGATCGAGATCACTGAGAACACCGATGGCGAACCGCTGAAGCTGGGGCGCAAGTCGCGCACCGTATCCACTGCGCTTCGGCGTGCGCTCATGGCCCGGGATCGCGGTTGTAGGTTTCCGGGTTGTACGAACCAGCGGTTCCTGGACGCGCACCATATCAAGCACTGGCTGAACGGCGGGTTGACGGATCTCGATAATATTGCGCTGCTTTGCAGGCTCCATCACCGCTTCCTGCATGAATACGGATACTCCATGGCTCGCATCGACGGCGCGTTGGAGTTTCGCAGGGCCGATGGGCGCTTGGTGCCGGTGGTGCCGCCTGCCGTGCAAGCGGAGCGGGGGTGTGAACGGCTGCAGCAAGCGCATGAAGAGGCGGGGCTCGCGATCAACCACCGCACCGGAGACTGTCACTGGGGTGGCGAGGCGATGGACTATAACTGGGCGATTCAGGGCTTGTTCGAGCGTGAGCGGACGCCCGGGCTTGGAACCGAGTGCTGCTGAGCGTCACACGATCGACAGGCCGGCTACCGCTTGCAGCTGGCGGCGGCACGCGCGATGGCTTCGAGTTGCCGCGCCTGCGCTTCCTCGGCGCGGACGAGCCGCTCGACGAGGGCGCGATCGAGCGCGGGCTGTTCCGCGTGCGCGGAGCCGAGCGTCGCAGCCGCCAGGCCAGTCAGAAAGGCAACCGTCAAACCCAGAGCAATCCGTGCTGATGTCATGAACCAAAGCTTGCATCAGCGTCACCGGCCGCGCTCGGTGGTCCCGAGTCCGACACGCACCCGCGTAGCCTACGGGGGGCTGGGGCCACGCCCCAGTGAGGCGCGCAGCGCCGCGGCCTCTCGGCGCGAGCGCCGATCGCGACCTCGGCCTGCAGCTCTAGCCGATGAACGCCGGCGCGCGTCGCGAACCCACCCCTAGATAGCCTCTGCTCGACGATCGGTATGCGCCTCACTCGGAGTCTGGCGTACGCCGACTGGGCGCGTTCCAACCGCAGAGGATCTTGAGCTTGCCTATATCCTCGACGTGACACGCCGAGTCCTCGTCCGCGACGAACTTACCGAGTTTGTCGCCGTTCGCGAGGCAGTCGCAGCTCTTGCCCCCACACTCGACGTCGTAGGTCAGCCCATCGCTACAGTCATCGAAGCTCGCTTGGCAATCGCCTTCGTCGCTCGTCCAGCGATCATTGCAGACCACACCGGTGCCCAGTGGATTCGCGGTCGTCGGGGCAACCTGCACGTCATCTCGTGGGCATGCCGCCAACAGCAGCGAGGCGAGGAGCAAACGTCTCATACCTCGTTATGCCGCGGCATCGAGACATCGATCACTCGGACGCGCCCGCGCGGGTTGAGGGAGGGACCTCAACCCGCGCGATGGCGCCCGGCCCCCAAGGTCGCGCTAGAGGGTTTCCAGGTAGGCGACCAAGTCGTCGACTTGGGCTTTGGTCAGCTGCGCTGTCTTGCCATGCGCGCTTCCGCCGCAGCTCGGGTCGAAGCGTTGCTGGAGGGTCTTTGCGCAACCGTTGTGGATCCAGGGTGCGCGGTAGCCGATCGATACCAGCGACGGGACCTGCAGTGCCAAGCCGGTGCCTACGTCGACCGTCTCGTTGTTGGTGAGCTTCGGGCCGTTGTGGCACTTGCTGCACTCGGCTTCGCCCTGGAAGAGGTCGTGTCCGCGCATGGCCGAGGCGTCGGTCGCCTGGCGCAGCGGTGGGAGGGACTTGACGCTGTACATCCAGCGCTCGAGCGCACCCAGGCGGGCGGTGCTCTGGTGGACGCCACCCATGCGGCCGACGAAGACTTGCTCCATCAACGTTCCGAGGTCGTTCATGTCGCCGACCCAGTGGAAGGGCGCAGTGCCTTCGAGGCCGACGAAGAGCGATTGCGTACGGCGCGGGCCCTGGTCGGTGAAGCGCCAGACGTGGCCGTCGTCGCCGCCTTCGAGGTGGCAGGTGGCGCAGGCAACGCCGGCGCCTGCGTCGCGGTGGAAGATCTCGTGGCCGGTGTCGAGCACGCTGGCACCGCCGAGGTCGATCGGCACGATTTGCTCGCCTGTCTCGGGCGAGTTGGTCGACACGTAGATCATCGCGGGCTCGCGGGTCTGGATGATCAGGCGTGCGTCCTTCGTGAATGCGACTGCTGTCGCCGGTGCGGACGTCGGCGAGGCCCCGATCATCTGCATGCAGTTGCCACCTATCTTGGCCCGGATCTCCGGCGGCAAGCTCATGCTGTTGGCATCGAAGCGGAAGACGCCCGCGAGCTGGACGGGGATGCTGGGATCGATGACCGAGGGGTTCGGCGGCGGCGCAGCACCGGCAGCCGCGATGTCACCCTCGGAGGCGAACGCGACCACCGGGGCCAGAGGATCGCCTGCACCCGCGATCGCGACCGCGTACTGACTGCCGTCGGGCGAGATGGCGACGTCGACCGCGAGCGCCGCTCCGAACTGACCCGTGGCGACGGGGAGACCCTGCGCGTTGAAGCGCGTGATGGCGCTACCGACCACGCCGCTGCAATTGCCCTGGCCGCCGTACGGGCTCGCGCCCGGGTTCATGCCAGTGACGTTGTCGGGCTGCTTGAGCTCGATGTCGCCGTTGCGCGCGCTCTGATGCAGCATCACGAATCCGCCGTCGCTCGACGCGACCGTGCGGCGCGCACCGAGTGTCTCGAGCGTGTCCGCGGTCTGCGAGCCGTCGGGCTCGGCGAAGAACTGGCCTTCGATGCTGGGGCGCTGCACGCCCAGTCGCGCGCCCTTGCTGTCGAGTGAGAGCAACTCTGCCGACTTCAAGCGCGACACGAACAGGCCGTTCGAGGTCGGCACGACGTCGCGCAGATCGCTCTCGACCGGCGTGCGCGTGATGCCCTGCGTTCCGGTCTTGGGCAGCGTGACCAGCTCGCCGCCGGTGCAAGCCACGACCAGCTGCTGCGCGGTCGCGTCATAGGCGATGCCGCGCGGTGAGGCGCAGACCGCGCGCCGTTCGGCGATCGAGCGCGTGGTGGTGTCGATGCTGACCACCGCACCGCCACGCCGCAGCGCGACGTGCGCGCGACCGGTATTGTCGAACGCGACGCGGCCAGGCTCGTCGCCGGGCTGCAAGGCGATCGTCGCCGTCACGCGCAGGTTGGTCAGGTCCACGATCGACACGCGATCGCGATCCGGATCCGCAGCCACTGCCAGGCGATCGCTCGGGCTGATGGCCAGCGTGCCTCCGCTGATCGGCGGGGGCGCTGCCTGCGCGACGGGGCGCTCGTCGACCGGGATCAGGCGCTTGAGCTTCAACTGGCCGTTGTTGATCTGGTCGGGCGGCAGGCCCGGACCGACCGGCAGGCCGTCGAACGGCTTGTCGCCGGACGCTTTCGGCTGCGCCTGGGCAGGTTGCTGAGCCGGCTGCTGCTGTGGAGTGCCGGATGGCGTGACGGCCGGCGAGTCGCGCATCGGCGTCGCAGGCTGCACTGCCGGTTTCTCGCCGCTAGGAGCTGCAGGCGGCTGCACTCCGAGTGCAGCTGGTGGCGGCGCACTGTCTTGTGAACAGGCGACCAACATCCCGAAGCACACGGCGCATGTGGCGCCGGACCAGATTCTCGAGTCGAACATGGTGCACTCCTCGCACGTTTTTTTGTTCGCGTTCTCCCCGAACGCACTTGCCGCTATCAGCTGCCGTGAGATAACCACGTGTGTGGAGCGAACGCCAGCTGTTAGTCCACGTAATCTTGCTGAATTTACCGAGCATTCTGGCACAACCCGGCACAAGAACATCGACTCGCAACGAAACTGAAGTAAGTACCAAAACGATCGTGATCCGCAGACATAGCGAGATCCTTCCATGCAGCGACCAGCTTCGATCCGTGTAGCTTTGACCGCCTTCGGGCTGGCGTGCGCGGCATGTACGAATGACGCGCCACCGCCACAGGCAATGTTGCCGGTGGATCCGGTCGCCGGAGCACCCAGCGCCGGCGCACCAGCAGCCGGCGGCGGCGGATCCGCAGGCATGACGCAGATTCACATGCAACCGGACGCGATGGTCCAAGGCATCCCCGATGCTGGGCCCAAGCCGCCGGACGCGACGGTCCACGTCATGGACGATGACGACGCTGGGCCGGACTGGGTTCCGCCCGACCCCGTATGCGAAGGCAAAGGGGACTGGCGGCTGGCTCCAGGCTTCCTTCTGGCGCGTAAGGTTGATTACGTGGCCGACCGGTTGACGAAGATCGTCGAAGAGACGGGCCTACCCGCTCCCAAGGCCACCATCCTTTCCGAGGCGGGCGTGCCCTGCGCTAGCGCGAGCGAGAAGGCCGCCTGCCGCGCCGCGCTCGATTTGATGACCACTGATCTGGGACGTCACCTGATCACCACTGCCGGCGACAGCGTGCGCCTGTGGAACCCGGGCGTGGCCGGCAACCTGCTCGGCTTGATCGACACGAAGTCGGAGGCGGTGTGGTGGGCGATCTCGCGTGGCGGCTACCTGCTGCCGTGCACCGCGAAGGTCGAGAAGGCGATGGGCGGCTTCAATCTGCTCGGCGCCGTCAGCAGTGCCTGTGGCCCCGTGCCCGACCCGAGCACGCACCGTCCATTGAACCTCTATGTCTCCGAGCGAGGCGATCTGCTCGAGACGGGCCTCCAAGATCCGAACGGCTTCCTGTGCGGGTCGCCGGCCGACGCGGGCACGTCCGACGGGGGCCCCTTCGTCGCGGGCTCGCCTGCCATCGACCCCGCACCTCCGAATGGCGGTGGGGCAGCGGGGAACTTCGGACAACTTTAGGGGCGGCCCCTAACTTGCGTTTGGCCGGTGGCCCGGTGACAACCAGCGACCGTTGCCATCGATGTGGATTCGGCTCGGCGCCCTTGGGCTCTTCGTCTGCATGCTCGGCGCGCTTCCGCCGGGCGTCGCGCGGGCGCAGCCGAATGCGCTGAGCCTGGAGATCGAGCCCGGTGCACCGCAGTGGTTGCCGCGCTGCCTGTCCGAGGCGACGCTGAACACGAGCTACCAAGCCGCGCGCGAGGCCGAGGCCAGTACGGCGCCGCTCGCGGTGCGCGTGCGCGTCGTGTCACAGACGCCCGCGCGGGAGGCGACGCTGGAGATCCGCGCTGCCAACGCCGAACGCAGCCTGGGCTCGCGAGCCTTGCCCGTCCGCGCCGAGGATTGCTCCGCGATCTCGGACGCCGTGGCGCTGGTACTGGTGCTGCTCTCGCGGCACGCCGCTGCGGAGTCGCCGCCGCCAGCTGCAGCACCGACCGAGACCCCGCCGCCGCCAGCTGCAGAGCCGACCGAGACCCCGAAGGCGCCGGTCGTGGCACCGGCACCTCCCCCGCCCCCGAAGCCGCCTCCACCTCCGCCAGAGGCCGAGAGCTCGATCGGCTGGAACATCGATGCCGGCGCGCTCCTGATGCTGGGCATGCTGCCGGACCCCGCGTTCGGTGTGTCACTCGGCGCGGAGCTCGTCCTGGGTGTGCCCAGCGTGCGCCTGCGCGCGTTGCTGCTGTTTCCCCAGTCGCGCAGCGTCGCCGAAGGCTCGGTGAAGTTCTCGGCCTACGAGCTCGCACTCGATGCCTGCCTGGGCATCAGCGTGGCCGACGCTCCGCGGATCGGGCTGCGCGTGTGCGCCGGGCCGCGCGTCGGCTTCGCGCATGCGGCCGGCTCGGGCTTCGCGCTCGAGAACTATCAGCCCACCGATCCCACGCTCTACCTGGGGCTCGGTCCTGAAGCCAATCTGGGACTGACCGACTGGGCGGCCCTCCAGCTTGGAGTCGGCGTCGCCGCGGGGATCCTCCGGCCGCGCTACGTGCTGCGCCTGCAAGATTCCGGCCTACAGGTCGAAGTGGCGGATCCGGGTCCAGTACGGGCCGAGGTCGATCTCTGCCTCCTGCTGATCTTCTGATAAACCCGGTCGGATGCGGACATGGCGCGATCGATGACCTCCTGGGCGACTCAGCCGTTGTTGCGCCCGGAACTGTTGCTGGCCCCAACCAAACCTGCAGCGGCGGGGATCACCACGCGCGAGATTTTCCAAGGCCACGCCGAGTTCGTGATGCGCTTGGTGCGGCGCCTGGGGGTGCGCGCCAGCGATGTCGACGACGTGACCCAAGAAGTGTTCGTGATCGTGCACCGCCGACTGGCCGATCTGCAGGCCGGCGTACCGGTGCGCAGCTGGCTGTTCGGCATCGCGCGCCGCGTGGTGGCGAATTACCGCCGCCAGTTGCAGCGCCGCCAGGAGCTGCCGAGCCCGCAGCTCGAAGAGGTGGCGGTGCCGTGCGATCAGGTGAGCCAGCTGCAGAGCTCGCGCGATCGCGCCCAGCTCGAATACGCCTTGAGCAAGCTGGACAGTGAGAAGCGCGAAGTCTTCGTGCTCTTCGAGCTCGAGGGCGTCGACATGAAAGACGTCGCCGACATGGTCGGCTGTCCGCTCAACACGGCGTACTCGCGGCTGTACGCGGCGCGCCAGGTGGTGCGTCAGGCACTGACCCGCACACCCCTGCGGAGGGCGCGATGAGCGATGCGCCGCGCCGCTGGCTGGACTCGGAGATCCCGTCGGATTTACGCGACGTGCTGCGCAGCGCCCAAGGCGACGGCGCGCAGGCAGCGCAACTCGCACGCTTGCAAGCCAAGCTCGAGGAGGCGATCGGCCCGGGCTTTGGCGCGGAGGCCGCGGGATCGGCGCTACCCGAAGCCAGCTCGGGAGGATCGGGCGCGGCAGTCGGTGGAGGGACCTCGATCAGCGGAGCGCTGGCGATCGCCACCGCGCTGATCATGGGGCTGGGTGCGATCTGGTATGCGACGCGAACGCAGCCGCGCGAGCTGGCTACGAACGTGCCGCCCCCGACGCCCGCACCCGCGGCGCCGATCGCGCAGCCCGAGCAGCCGCCGCCGATCAGCGCCTCGCCACACGTCACGGTGCAGCCGCCGCAGCCAACAGCTGCAGCGCCACGCGCGCAAACCGCGCCCCGCGCACCTGCGAGACCGGTGGACACGGCGCGGGCAGCTGGCGGCCTGATGGAAGAGCTCCGGCAGCTCGAGGCCATCCGCCGCAAGCTGCCGAGCGAGCCCGAGCGGGCCCTCGGGGCGATCGCCCAGCACGCCCGGCGCTTCCCACAAGGTGCGCTGGGACCCGAGCGCGAGCTGCTGCGGATCGAGGCGCTGCAGCGGCTGGGACGCACCGACGAGGCGCGCCGGGCGGCCGAGAAAGCGCTGGCCGGCGAGCACCCGTACGCGGTGCAGATCCGGCAGCTGATGGCGGCAGGCGGCGGCTGAGCCGACCCGCGGCCCCACGCTCGGAGCGGATGCTAAGCTATCCGTCCCTGTGTCTCGCCTCCTCCTCGCCCTGCCCCTCCTCACCACCGCCTGCCTGGGTCTGCGGGATTTCCCCAGCGAGAGCGTCGTCGACAGCCCTCGCGTCCTCGCCGTCGTCGTCGAACCCCCCGAGGTGACGCCGGGCCACTCGGTCACGATCACGCCCCTGGTCGCCCACGCACGCGACGTGTCGATCGAGTACCGGATCTGCGGAGCGTTCGACGGACCGGTCGGGGGCGCTGGTCAGTTTGGCGAGATGGACGACGAGGACTGCGGCGAGCGCGCCCTGGTGCGCGGCAGTGGGCCTTCCTGGACTCTGCCGCAGGAGGCGATCGACGCCTTTTGGGCGAATACGCAGCTGGCCCAGACGATCCTGGGTGGGACCTTGCCTGCGGAGACGGTCGAGGCTGTCCGATTTTCGGTCGGCCTGCCCCTGCTGGTCGAGATCACCATCCAGGCGGACGGCCACGAGCTGCGCGCGGTCAAGCGTGTGTTGATGAGTGAGAATCCGTCGCCGCACACCAACCCGCCCCCGCCTCGGTTCAAGTTCGGCAAGGTCGAGGTAGAGGCCGATCCGGAGCGCGCGTGGACTTGCAACGCGGCGGAGCCACTGCAGGTCGAGCCCGATGCCCGGGTGGAGATCGCGCCGGCGACCGAGGGTGGGCGGGAGAGCTGGCTCGAGACGTACAGCGTGATCGACGCGTTCGGCGCGCTCGAGGAACGCAGCGAGCGTGCCTACTACGCCTGGTACGCGACGGGCGGCCGCTTCGAAAAACACGGCACCCGCGCGCCGCTTCGCAACCAAGTGTGGACGGCCCCGGCGACCGGCGGAGAAGAACGGCTGTGGCTCGTCATGCGCGACGGCCACGGCGGCACGAGCGCGTGCCGCTGGGACGTGCTCGTGGCGCAGTAAACGACCGGCCGGACCTGCCCGTCGTGCTGCCGCGGAGCCTCAGACGCTGTAAGCTTGTGCGAGCGCATGCACGAGCAACCTCTCCGTAGTCCCTACCCCGAGATCGCTCCGTTCGAGACGGGGCGCCTGCGAGTCGACGACCTGCACGAGTTGCACTTCGAGCAGTACGGCAACCCGGCCGGTAAGCCGGCGGTCTTCGTGCACGGCGGGCCCGGCGGCGGCACCACGCCCGCACAGGCGCGCTTCTGGGATCCCTCGCGTTATCGCATCGTGCTGTTCGATCAGCGCGGCTGTGGCAAGAGCACCCCGCACGCCTCGCTCGATCGCAACACCACCTGGCACCTCGTCGCGGACATGGAGCGTCTGCGCAAGCACCTTGGCATCACACGCTGGCAGGTGTTCGGCGGCTCGTGGGGTAGCACGCTCGGCCTGGCCTACGCCGAGACGCACCCGAGCTGCGTGACCGAGCTGATCTTGCGCGGCGTGTTCACGCTGCGCGAGCGCGAGCTCTCGTGGTTCTACCAGGACGGTGCGAGCCGCATCTTCCCCGATGCGTTCGAGCACTACCTGGCCGAGATCCCGCCGGCCGAGCGCGGTGATCTGATCCAGGCCTACTACAAGCGCTTGACCAGCCCCGACGGCGCCACGCGGCTGCGCGCCGCGCGCGCGTGGAGCTTGTGGGAAGCCGTGACGAGCACGCTGCGCCCGAGCCCCGAGATGCGCGCCTCGATGAGCAAGGACGACTTCGCCCTCGCCTTCGCGCGCATCGAGTGCCACTACTTCGTGAACAAGGGCTTCTTCGAGCGCGACGAGCAGCTGCTGGAAGACGCGTCCAAGATCCGACACATCCCGGGTGTGATCGTGCAGGGCCGCTACGACGTGGTGTGTCCGATGGAGACGGCCTGGGCGTTGCACCGCGCCTGGCCCGAGGCCGAAATGTTCGTGGCACAGACCTCCGGCCACTCGGCGTTCGAGCCGGAGATCGTGCATCACTTGATTGCCGCCACCGACAAGTTCCGCTGATTCTCCGATCGGCTTACATCCTCAGTGTTGCCGGAGCGCGATGCGCGCCGGACAATGTGACGTATGACGGCCATCCTGGAAGAGCTGCCCGGCGACGTCTCGATCTACGAGGTGGGCCCGCGCGACGGATTGCAGAACGAAGCCGTGACGATCGGCACGGTGCGCAAGCTGCGCTTGATCGAGGCGCTGATCCACGCGGGCCTCAAGCGCATCGAGATCACCAGCTTCGTGTCGCCGCTGTGGATCCCGCAGCTGGCAGATGCAGACCGTCTGGCCGATCTCGTGACCGCCGCCGAGCGCGGCGACGTCCAGCTGTCTGCGTTGTGCCCGAACGGGCGAGGGCTCGCGCGCGCGCGGGTCGCCGGCTTGAAGGAGATCGCGGTGTTCCTGAGCGCCAGCGAGACCCACAACAAGCGCAACATCAACAAGTCGATCGACCAGGCGCTGAACGTGTTCCGCGACCTGATCCCGCAGGCGCTCGAGTACGGCATGCGCGTGCGCGGCTACGTCTCGACCGTCTGGGGCTGCCCGTACGAAGGCACGGTGCCGCCGGAGAACGCGCTGCGCCTCGCGCGTGAGCTGGTCGGGCTCGGCTGCTACGAGGTCTCGCTCGGCGACACGATCGGCGTGGGCACGCCGCGTCAGACCAAGGCGATCATGCAGATGCTGCTGCGCGAGCTGCCGGCGAATAAACTGGCGATGCACATGCACGACACGCGCGGCCAGGCCCTGGCCAACGTGTTGGTCGGCCTGGAGCTCGGCATCCGTACCTTCGACGCGGCGATCGCCGGGCTCGGCGGCTGCCCGTACGCGCCCGGAGCTTCGGGCAACCTGGCCACGGAAGACATCGTCTACATGCTCCACCACATGGGCGTGAAGACCGGCATCGACCCCGAAAAGCTCTTCGAAGCCGGGCGGGTGGCCGAGGCCATCGTGCGCCGCGAGCTGCCGGGCCGCGTGCACCGGGCCGGCCTGCAGGCCCTCAAGGGCTAAAAAAAGTCGTCACACGGGGGCGGGCTACCTCGTCTTGTGCTTGGAGGGCGAACCAGCATGCTCAAGGCATTCATCAAGAACCGGCTCGACGCCATGGAACGCGACCTGCAGTACGACATGAGCTACGCCCGGGAGATGCTCGACATCGACCTGGGGGGTTTCATGCGCTTCTTTCGCGCGACCCGGCTCTCGGCCTACAAGCGCGACCTGCCGCTCGACGTCGGCTACGCCGTCGGACTGGTCGCCGTGATGACCGAGGACTGTGGGCCGTGTAGTCAGCTGCTGATCACGATGGCCGAGCGCGAGGGCATCTCCTCCGAGACGCTGCGCGCCGTGGCGCGAGGCGACACCGCAGCCATGAGCAGCGACGTGCGCCTGGGCGTGCAGTTCACGCGCGCCGTGCTCGCACACGATCTCCGTGCCGACGAGCTGCGCGACCAGGTGATCGCGCGCTGGGGCAAGCGCGGGCTCTTGACCATGGCGTTCGCGATGGTGTCCGCTCGGTTGTACCCGACGGTCAAGTACGCGCTGGGCTACGGCAAAGCCTGCTCGCGCTTGCAGATCGCGGGCGAACCCGTGGCGGTGAACCAAACAGCAGCCGCATGACCCTGCCCTTCGAGCCTCACCGGCCGCGCTTGATCGGCCTCGCCTATCGCATGCTCGGTTCGTTCGCAGAAGCCGAGGACGTGGTGCAAGACGCGTTTCTGCGCGTGCGCGACGTGGCGGCCGAGGAGATCGCCGAACCGCAGGCGTATCTGACCCGGACGGTGGCGCGGCTCTGCCTCGATCGCTTGAAGTCCGCGCGCGCGCGCCGCGAGGTGTACGTCGGAACCTGGTTGCCGGAGCCGCTCTTGGAGAACGAAACCCCTGCACCCGACGCCGCGCTCGATCTGGCCGAGGATCTCTCCTACGCGCTGCTCGTCACGCTCGAGCGCCTGTCGCCGCCCGAACGCACGGCCTTCTTGCTGCACGACGTGTTCGGCATGGAGTACGACAGCGTGGCGTCGGTGCTCGAGCGCAGCGAGGCCAGCTGTCGCAAGCTGGCCGAGCGCGCGCGGGCGCAGGTGCACGAGGGCCGGCCGCGATTCGAGCCCACGCAAGAGGACGAACAGCAGCTGGTGCACGCGTTCATGCAGGCCAGCTCGACCGGCGACACGGCCGGGCTGATGAAGATCCTGGCGCAGGATGCAGTGCTGTACTCGGACGGCGGCGGCAAGCGACACGCAGCGCTCAATCCTGTCTTCGGAGCTGAACGCATCTGCCGTTTCTTCGCCGGCGTGATTCGCAAATCGAACTTCATCGTTCCGCAGCGCGTCGAGCTACGGCGGGTCAACGGCATGCCCGGCTGTTTGATGAGCTACGAGAACGGCGACGTCGTGGTGGGTGTGCTCGAGATCCGCGAGCAGCGCATCACCGGCATCTACGTGATCAGCAATCCCGACAAGCTGCAGCACCTGCGCAGCTGATCGTGATACGTGCGCATGCGTGTGCTCATACACTGCTGCCCCAATTTGGGTGCATCGGTAAGCACCAATGCTGCATTTTTCGGCCGTGGCGAGTTCTAAATCGCCCCACTGCGCAGCCGCAGGTTCCCCTCGCTGGTACAGAATGGTACGGTCGGCGCCCTCCCCCGATGAGCTGCCCATGCGAGTGAGTCCTGTAGTTGGAATGGCGGCCGCGCTCGCGGCATTCTTGAGCCCGGTCGAGACGCTTCGCGCAGCACCACCTTCGGGTGTCATGGCTGCGACGATGCCGTCCAGCGCGCAATGGATCGTGCACGAGGTCATCCCCGGCGAGCGGCTGGTCGAAGTCGCCCAACGTTACGCGGTCTCGACCACGTCGATCGTGCGCTGGAACGGCCTGGATCCGCAGCGCCCCCGCGACATGACGGGTGCACGGCTCCGCATCCAAACCCAACTTCCCTCGCAACAGCGCGACAAGCTGAGCTACGTGGTGCGCACCGGTGACAGTTGGACGAAGATCGCGCGCCGCTACCATGTCGACCCCGGCACGCTCGAGAAGATCTGGAATCGCAACATCCGTGCGCTCGAGCCCGGCCAGCGCCTGCTGATCTGGCTCGAGCCGGGCGTTCAGCCCAAGGAAGATCCGATCGAGCCCAGCATCGAGGACCTCACCGTCCCGGTGGCGAAGGGTGGAGAGAGCTTCGGCTGGCCGAACGGCGGCAAGCTGCTGAACGGCGTGAACATCCCGGAGAACCCGGCGCTGTACACGGTCCGCAACGTCGACCACTCGTTCGGCTCGACGCACGCGATCGAGGTCATGCAGCGCGGTATGGCCGCGTTCCGGCTGCGCACCCGCTTCCCGGGCGAGATCTTGCTCTGGGACATGAGCGTCAAGCGCGGGGGCCGCTTCGGACCTCACCACTCGCACCGCACCGGCCGCGACGTGGACATCGCGCTGCTCGTGAAGCCCGGCTTCGCACCCGATGCGCCCAACGACGAGGCGATCGACTGGCAGGCCACCTGGCAGCTCGTGCGCTCTTTCATCGAGACCGGCGAGGTGAAGTACATCTTCATGTCGCGCCAGCGTCAGGCCGCGCTCTACAAGGCCGCGCGCGCCGACGGTGCGACGCCCGAGGAATTGGAGCAGATGATCCAGTTCCCGCGCTTCACCAAGTACGGCATCGTCCGGCACTCGCCCGGACACCACTGCCATCTGCATGTGCGCTTCAGCTGCGGGCCGAACGAGCTCGGCTGCATGGAGTGACGCTCAGTTCTTCGCCGCACCGGCGTTGATCCAGTCGCACACCGCCTTGCGGTTGGCGTCCGAGATCCGATCGCCGACCAGCGGCATCGGCGCGCCACACGGCGGCGTCATGCCCATGGGCACCAGCTTCTGCCATAGCACCGAGTTCGCGCAGTCGCTCTTCTTGACCAGCGTGCGGCCGCCGCACAAGGCCCCGCTGCCCGAGAACGTGGGCATGTCCACCAGCTGCATGTACGCGGTATCCGGGTTGGAGAGGTCGAGCTTCTGGTTCGGGTACGGCGACATCGCGCTGTGGCAACTCGTGCAGCCTGCAAGCACGTTCGCGTAGACCGACGACCAGGTCGGCGCCGACGCGGGGGGCGTGCCGGGGTCTGCGATCGCGCCCAGGCCCATGACTGAGCTTTTGAGCGGCGCGTCACTGGTGGCCGCGACGATCGGCGCGGCGCAGGCAAGCCAGTTACGTACCTTGTCGCGAGCCTCCGCCAGATCGAGCCCGGTCAACATCACGTCCATCGTGCCCGTCTTGTCGGTCCAGTGCAGGTCGCCGCGCTCGCCGGCCTTGCCCGGCGGCATCGAACCGTTGTCGATCACGCGCCAGAGCGTCTCGGCCTCGTCGCGCACCTCGCTGATGCCGGCATTGAGCTGGTCCACCGATGTCTGCGTGGAGGTCTTGGTGATCGGCGAGACGTCGAAGTTGAGTCCGTGCGGTGCACCGGTGCGGGCGGTACCGGTCGCGGCCACGGCGTGGCACTGCGACCCGGCGCACGACTGGAAGACCAGCGCCTGGCCTTCGACGTAGGGCGTGCCCTCCAGGTAGACGGTCGTGATTGCCGCGTTCATATCGCATGTGCCCAAGTCGGGCGAACACGCCGACACCAGCCACGACGACAGCACCAAAACGGAAGAAACTACGCGCATTGCGACGGCTCCTGATGGAAACGGGCGCCACGATGCGACGGGGCGCCGGCTGGGTCAAGCGAGTCTACCCTGGGCGACCGGGCGACATCGCTTCCGGTACGCGCGACACGTGGCAGCCACTGCAACGATGTCGGGTTTTCATCGAGCGTTGCATTGTGCACGCTCGACAGATGCGGCGCTGGCTTCGAGTGGTGTGCATGCTGGCAGCGCTCGCGAGCGCTTCGAGCGCGCACGCCAGCGATCCCTCGGCCTTCGTGACGGAGATCCTCACGCCGGCCGGTTGGGAGCTGTACGGCTATTGGTGCGGCGCTCAGGACGAACCATATAGCAGTGCGGAGCTGCGCATCCCGGAGGGCTGGGGCAACCCGAGCACGCGCGAAGAGCCGCGCTGGGGTGGTGTCGGGTGCTCCGAGGTGGTCGTGCCGCTCGAGTGGATCGTCGCCGAGACCTCTGCACGCAGCTCACGGCTGCGCTGAGCGCAGAGCGCCGCCAGACGCAGCCATTCCAAAGTCACTCAAATAATCTGTAAAATACCGGTACTCGCCCGAACGTGCGAGAAGTCATGGCGGACGCGTCGAAAGCGAGCTCCCCGAGCAAGCCCTCGCCCGGGCGTGTAGAGATCAGCGAGGTTGCGGTCCGCGAGGCGATGCACGGCGTGCTCGCCGATGCCATGCGGCCGATCTGCGTCGGCCTGGCCCTGTTCTACGCGCTGATCAGCAGCTGGTACGTGCTGGATCTGGCGACCGACAGCCCGCGGCGCAACTCCGGCATCGAATTCGACCTCGCCGGCACGACCATTTCACTTTCGGAAGGCGCGCTGCGTCCGCTGTCGACCGGCGTGATCTCGCTGGGCCTCCTGGCGGCGGCGGTGTGGTTCGCGCGCAATCGCTTGCCACCGCTGCTCGCGCATCCAGTGGCGGCGCTGATAGGCGTGGTGGTGATCATCAACTGCCTGGTGCTGATCGTCCTCAGCGAAGCTCCGCGTCAGACCACCAACTTGATGGTCGCGCAGATCGGCTTCGGCTGCCTGTTGTTCTCGATGCGCTGGTTCAGCTTCCTGACCGCGCTCTCGCTGACGGGCTGGCTGTGGGTCGTCGGTGCGCGGCGCGTCGAGCCCGAGTGGTATCACTTCGGCGTAGCGTTGATCGAAGCCACGCTGGTCGGCGCGCTCGTGCTGTGGGTGCGTATCGCGCAGCAGCGCAAGGTGCAGGAGCTGCGGCTGCACGATCAATGGCAACAGGCGCAGCTCCGAGCGGCAAACGAAGCGGCACAGAGTGCCGTCAAGGCCAAGTCGGAGTTCCTGGCCAACATGAGCCACGAGATCCGCACACCGATGACCGCGATGCTCGGCATGACCGAGCTGTTGCAGATGACCGAGCTCGACGCGACGCAGCGCGACTATGCCGAGACCGTCGCACGCTCGGGTAACACGCTGCTGCAGCTGGTCAACGACATCCTCGACTTCTCCAAGATCGAAGCCGGCCAGCTGTCGATCGAGGATGTCAGCTTCGATCCACACGAGCTGCTGCAAGAGGTGCGCGACCTGCTCGAGGTCAAGGCGAGCCAACAAGGGCTGCTGCTGATCGTCGACGTCGCCGCCGAGGTGCCGCATCGCCTGGTCGGCGATCCCACGCGCATCCGCCAGGTGCTGACCAACCTGGTCGGCAACGCGATCAAGTTCACGCACGACGGTCACGTGGCCTTGCGCGTGAAGAGCGCGCCGCTCGCCGAGCGCCAGCTGAGCGTCGAGTTCGCGGTCGAAGACACCGGCATCGGCATCGCACCCGACCAACAGCGCAGGGTCTTCGAGGCCTTCACCCAGGCGGACACCTCGACCACGCGGCGCTACGGCGGCACGGGGCTGGGCCTGGCGATCTGCACGCAGCTGGCGCGGCTGATGGGAGGCGAGATCACGCTGCAGAGTGAGCTCGGCCGCGGCTCGACGTTTCGCCTGCACTTGCCGCTGAGCATCGACGATACCATCAAGCCGCGAGCGGCCTCGAAGCGCCCGAGCAAGCCGCCGCCGGCGTTCGAGGGGCGGGTTCTGCTGGTCGAGGACAACGTGGAAAACCGCGCGCTTGCGGTGCAGCTATTGCAACACTTCGGCTGTAGCGTCGAGTTCGCGGGCGACGGCGCCGAGGCGTTGGCCAAGCTCCAGGAGCAGAAGTTCGACCTGGTGTTCATGGACTGCCACATGCCGAACCTGAATGGTTATGACGCAACACGCGAAATCCGGCGGCGCGAACCGGACGGCCAGCACCTGACGATCGTCGCCCTTTCGGCCAGCGTCTTACCGGAAGAGAGACAACGCTGCATCGACGTGGGCATGGACGACTACGTGGCCAAGCCGTTTAGTCGTCGAGATTTACAGCAGGTTTTGGAGCGCTGGCTGTAGCCTGAGAGGCCGATCCTGGCGCGCAGGGTGTTTGTCGGGGCGCAAACCCACTGCCAAGAATCGCGCTGTCATCCCCAACTGGCGATGGCGTGAGGGGATACCGGCAGTTCAACATGTACCCTCGTGGTCTACATCTTCGACGACTTTGAGTTGGATGGCGACTGCCTGGAGCTCCGCCGTACTGGTAAGGCGCTGCAGGCGGATGCGCTGGTCCTGCGTCTGCTGGCTTATCTTGTTCAGAACGCCGGCAAGCTGATCTCGAAGGAAGAATTAATCGAGAAGGTCTGGGACGGCCGCTCCGTGGCCGATAATGCGATCACCGTATCGATGGCGCGCCTGCGCAAGTTGCTCGGTCAGCAGCGCGGCGACGACGAGTACGTATCGACCACGTACGGCCGCGGTTACCGCTTCGTGCGCGAAGTCGTGGTCCGTTACGACGAGCGTCCAGTTGCAGCACAACCGCTGCCGAAGTCCGAATTTGGTTCGCCGTTCGTCGGCCGCGAGCGCGCCTTGGTGCAGCTGCGGCGCGCGCTGGCCGAAGCTCGCGCGGGCCGTGGCCGTTGCTGCCTGTTGCTCGGCGAGCCGGGTATCGGCAAGACGCGCGTGGCCGAGACGCTGGCGCGCGAGCTCGGCGACAACAAGCTGAGCGTGGCCTGGGGCTTCTGCCGCGAGGCGGGAGACACGCCGCCGCTCTGGCCTTGGCTGCGATTGATCTCCGAGGTGTTGCCTGCAGCTCGCGGCGGCAATCCGCTGGGTGGCTTGCCCGAGGAGCTGCGCGCCTTCCTCGGCCTGGGCATGAGTCCAGGTCCGGAGTCGCTGGCTTCCACGATCAACCTCTCGACCAGCCCCGAGCGTCACCGGCACTTCGACGCCATCCTGCGGCTGTTGATCCGCGCGGCCGAGCACAACCCGTGGGTGCTGGTGATCGACGACCTGCACCGCGCCGATGCGGCTTCGCTCGAGTTGCTGGGCCAGCTGTTGGACGAGATCTCGCACAGCCGGCTGTTGGTGATAGCCACGCTGCGCCATCTGCCGGGGCGCCGCGCCCCGCGCGCGGGCACGCACCTGCCGCACGTCATCGGACACCGTAACAGCGAACGCATCCAGCTCGAACGCCTGGAAGAGGTCGATGTTGTGCGTTACGTGGGGGCGCTGCTCGAAGACGAAGGCGGAGCGCTGGGCCGCGCGGTGTTCAAGAAGAGCGAAGGCAATCCGTTCTTCATGACCGAGCTGGCGCGCGCGCTGGCCGACTCCGAACGCCTCGAGGCCAGCGGCCTCGAGCTGCCAGCTGCAGCGCTCGAGCTGGTGCGCCAGCGCGTCTCGCGCTTCGAGCCCGAGCTGCGCGAGGTGCTGTCCGCGGCTGCTGTGGTCGGGCGCAGCTTCGAGTTGCCGCTGCTGGCGAGCGTGATCGAGCGCGAGCCGAGCCGGCTGATGACTGCGCTCGATGAAGCGATCGAGTCGGACGTGGTCGTGGCCGCGCCGGGTTCGATGACCGCATTCGCGTTCGGCCACGAGCTGCTGCGCGAGGTGCTCTACGACTCGCTCGCGCCGAAGGAGCAGCGGCGCTGGCACGCGCGCGTGGCCGCGGTGCTCGATGCGCGCGTGGCCAGCGGCGACTCGGTGCCGCCGAGTGAATTGGCCTACCACTTTCACTCGGCGCTGCCCGACGGCGATGCGCGCAAGACGGTCGAGTATTGCCGCGCGGCGGCCGCGGCCGCGGGAGCCGTGTTCGCGAGCCCGGACGTGGTGCGCTACGCCCGGCACGCGCTCGAGGCGCTGGAGCTGGTCGATCGCCCCAGCTTGCGGCTGCGCATGAGCTTGTTGTACCTGATGGCGATGTACGCGCGCGGGCACGCGCCGCGCGAGTGCGAGCGCGCCATCCGCGAAGTCGCGCACATGGCGATGGAGCAGGGCGATCGCGTGATGCTGCTGCGGGCGGCGATGATGTTCAACGTCGCGCCGGGCCTGCCGCCGCTACCGGGCCAGACCGCGCTGCTCGAACACGTCCTCACCATGCTGCACCCGCACGACGTCGGCTTTCGCGGGGCGTCACTCTCGGCGCTGGCAGTGGCCACGCCGTATTGCTACTCGGCGGAGCGCAGCCGCGCGCTGATGGACGAGGCCATGCCGCTGGTGCGCAAGTCGCAGTCGCCGCTGGCACACTACTCGTCACTGCTGGCCAAGCTGTACCTGGTCGGCGGGCCGGTGCACTACACCGAGGCCGGAGAGGTCGCGCTCGAGCTCGAGCGGCTGGCGGTACAACACCCCGCGCAGATGCCGGTGCTGCCGATCAGCCTGGCCCACCATCGCGCCGTGCAGTCCTTCCAGCAAGGTGATCGCATGGCGCTGATGGCTGCGATCGATCGCGGCTGCATGCGTGCGCGCGTGCTGCACTCGGCGCAGAAGATCTGGTACTGCGAGCGTTTCGCGCTGCTGGCGCGGCTGCAGTTCACACCCAGCCGCGAGGCGCTGCACGAGCTCGAGCGCTCGGTGTACACCGAGCAAGGCACGATCTGGGGCTCGGAGCTGTTCTGCGCGTTCGACGGCACGGTCACGCGCGCGCAACTGGGGCAAGCGGCGCCGCTATCGACCGAGCTGCACGACGCCCTGCGCTACGAGTCGGCGGATCCGCCCGGCGTCTGGGCGATCAAGCTGCGCGCGCTGGCGGAGAGCGGGCGGCTCGACGAAGCGCGAGGTGCGCTGCGTGCGGTACCGGCCGCGGAGCTGGCACAACTGCCTTGCGACGCCGACTACCTGGGCACGCTCGGCAACCTCACGCGCGCCGTGCTCATCCTGCGCATGACCGACTACGCCGAGGCGCTGTATGCGCTGCTCGCGCCGTACAGCCAGCTATTCGCGGTCGGCTACACGCTGTTCTGCGACGGCTCGATCGCGCAGCTGCAAGGCATGCTCGCGGAGTACCTGGGCCGCAACGAGACCGCCATCACGCACCTCGAGCTCGGGCTGCGCCACAACGAGCGCATCGGCTTGAACGCGCGCGCGCACGAGACTCGCCTGCAACTGGCGCGCTGCCTGCGCAAGCAGCGCAGCGGAGACGCGCAACGCCAGGCCCTCGAGCTCGCGCGCGAGGCACACGCCGGCGCCACGCGCCTGGGGCAACCGCGGCTGATCGAGGAAGCGCTGCAACTCTTCCCCGATGCGGGTGAGTGACGAAGAGCGCCGAACAGTTTGAAACGTCGATGGATGCGCGGTTTAGCGGGGTTCTGGGGGCCCGCGGGCCGACGAGGCGTAGTCAGATCCTACGTTGAGGAGGCACGCGGGCGCCCAGGGCCCCGATAAACCGCGCAGGCGCGGCGTTTCAAACTGTTCGGCGCTCTAAGGCCTCGCCGGGAAGACGGCCTTCCAGTCGCGCTTCATGTCGATGACGAGCCAGCCCTTGGTCTGAGCTTCGTCGAGGCCCTTGTCGAGCCGGCCGATGCTGGACTTGCGGTCGTACGCCCACTCGCGCTTGTCGTCCGTGTGGTGCACGTACATGCAGAAGCGCGCGCCCTTCCCTGCGCAGGTCCACTGCAGCATCTGCAGGTCGCCGTCCGAGTTGCCGAACGCGGCGATCGGCCGCCGGCCGATGATGCGCTGGATGGCGAGCGGCTTGCCTTCCTTGTCATCGACGTATTCGATGGCGGGGAGCTTCAGCAGCACGGGTTTGCCGTCACGCAGCTCGAACTGCTGCTTGCCGGCACTGCCGATCACCTGCTCGGGTGGAATGCCGTAGGCCTTCTCCGCAAAGGCGCGCATGAACTCCACGCCGCCACCGGAGACGATGAAGGTCTTGAACTGGTGCGCGCGCAACAGTGCGAGCAGCTCGAGCATCGGTTGATACACGAGCTCGGTGTACGGTCGCTTGAGCTTCGGATGTTTGGCGGTCGCAAACCAGCTACGCGCGACCTGCTCGAACTCGTCGGTGGTGATACCGGCGTGCGCCGCCGCCACGATCTCCGCGATCGCCTTCTCACCGCCGGCGAGCGCGGCCTTGGTATCGCCCTTGAGCAACGAGGCGAAGGGCTCCTTGTCCTTCCACTCCGGGTGCTGTGGCGCGAGGGCCTTGACCCGATCGAGCGCGAAGAAGATTTGAAAGTACATGGGCTGCTCGGCCCACAGCGTGCCGTCGTTGTCGAAAGTGGCGATGCGTTCGGCCGGCGGAACGTAGTCCGGCCCGCCCTCCTTGGTCACCCGTGTGACGAACTCGAGCACGGCCTTCTTCGCCGGCCCTTCGCTCCACGACGGCAGCTCTGCCTGTGCAGCGGCCAGGCTGGCGGACAACGTGCTTGCGACTACGACGAGAATACGAATCCAGGTCATATCGATTAGCTCAGGCTTTCCCGCACGTGCAGGACGCCGTTGATCACGAACTGCACGCCGATGCAGACCAGCAAGAACCCCATGATCCCGCCCATGGCGGTGACGCCGGTGGGCCCAAGAAACCTCGCGAGCTTGGTGGCCCCGCGCAGCACGTAGTAGCAAAACACGGCCGTGAGTGCGATCCCGACCGCGATCAGCGCGTGGCGCATGATCGCGTAGTTGCTCGCCTGGGCCGTGCTGGACATACCGATCACGACCGCGATCGAACCGGGACCAGCCAGGCTAGGCATCGCCAGCGGCGTGAACGAGATGTCTTGCTTGTAAGGCGGCTCGGCGGGGTTGTCGTGGCGCGCCGGAGCCGTGGCCGGAAACAACATGCGAAAGCCGACGAATGCGATCACCAGACCGCCGGCGATGCGCAGGCCGGGGATCGAGATCCCCAGGAAGCTCATGATCAAGCCGCCGGCCACCAGGAACGACGTCAAGATGAAGAACATGTAGATGCAGGCGCGGCGAACCTGCGACTTGCGCTCGGCGTCCGTCAGCGTGGCGGTCATGGTCACCACCATCGGCGCGGTCGAGAACGGGTTCACGATGGGGATCAACGCACCGATCGTACTCAGGAGATACGAGACAAGTTCTGCGGTGATACTCACGCGCTCGGGGTTACCGGAAAAGCCCGGACCCGGCAAGTTGCAGGTCAGTCGTCCGCTGCTCCGTTCATGATCCAGGTGCGGATGCGGTCGAGCTCTGCCGCGGGGAGCGCGCCTGTGGGTGGCATTCGCGAGCCGCACGGCGGCGTGTCGGTGAGCTTGCGATACAGGAGGCTCATCTCCGGGTTGCCCGGCACGACTAGCGACATGCCGGAGGTCGTGCACTCCGGGCCGCTCGCGGGCTTGTTGAGCAATGAGCTGCGAACCGTGCTCGCGCTGGCGCCCGCGGGGAGATTCAGACTTCCGCCGGTCGAGCTGCTGCTGTGACACACCGAACCCGCGCAGCGCGGCGCGATGATCTGCGAGTAGATGGCGGAGAACGCGCTGGAGTTGCCCGCGGAGTTGCCCGCCGCGCCGCTGCCAGCTGCAGAGCCTCCCGAACCGGCCGCACCGCTCGTGCCGCTGAGGCGGAGCGCGACCACGACCGCGGGCGTCGCCGCACCCACGGGGATGACGAGCGTGTCGCCCGAGACCGACATCCAGGAGTTGATCCCGCCCGGTGCGGTCCAGCGCCAGACTTCCTTGCCGGTGTCGCGCTGGTACGCGATCACCTTGCCCTGAAAGGTCGCCGTGATGACCAGGTCGTTGATGACCGTCGCACCACCGGTCGGATCGCCTTCGACCGTGACCTCCCACTTGATCTTGCCCGTGGTCACGTCGATCGCGACCAGGTTGCCGTTCATGGTGCCGACCGAGCTGCCGAAGTACGACGTTCGATTGGACAGGTACATCGACGGAGCGTTCAACATGGCGACGTAGACCACGCCATCGGCCAGCGCCGGTGGCGTGAGCACGCCGCCGAAGGAGCCCGGCAGGACTTGCGTCGAACCCGTCAGTTGCGTGAGCTCATCGTTCATGTGCACGCCGACGGAGACCGGACCCCACAACACTTCGCCGGTATCGCGCCGGTTGGCCCAGACGCGGCCCTCCTTGCCCGTGCTGATGACGACCGGCATGCCATTCACCTCCGTGAGGATGGTGTGCAGCAGATCGCGATCGAAGATGTCGTGCTGGACGGTCTGGTGGTGCCACTTGTACTCGCCGCTGCGCACGTCGAGCACCAGCGTCGAGTCGGTGTACAGGTTGTCGCCCATGCGGCTCGTGCCGTTGGGGAACTCGGGCGTTCCAGGGAACGGCGCCGGGTTCGCGATCGCCCAGAACACGCGCCCGGCGTCGATGTCGATCGACGGTGGGAACCAGGCACCGCCTCCGGAGTTCACGTCCTCGTTGCCCCAGAAATCGGTGCCCTTGATGGTGTCGAAGCGCCAGCGTTCTTCGCCCGTCTTCTGATCCAGCGCCTTGAGGATCCCGCGATCTCCAGGGGTGTAGATGCCACTGGTGCTGATGGGCACCGTGCTCACCAACACGCGATCGTCGAAGACCGTCGGTTGAATGTCGATGCCGGCCGTCGGCGTGTCGACCACCTTCTTGGCCCAGAGCTCCTTGCCGTCAGCTGCGTTGTACGCGACCACCGAGTCCGAGCCGCGGATCGCAAACACCTTTCCCCAGCCCACCGCGACGCCGTTGGGGCCGGGGTTCAAGTTGGTGTCCGTCTTGGCCCACTTGACCTTGCCGCTCGCGAGATCGATCGCGCGCACGGAGCTGTAAGTATCCTCGAGGTAGACGGTGCCACCGAGGATCAACGGCACCGTCGAGCACATGCCGTAGGCGATGACCAACCCCTCGAGCTCGACGCGCCAGGCCTCGCGAAGCTTGCTGACGTTGGCGCTCGTGATCGACGAATCCTTCGTAAATCTAGAATTGTTGTAGTCCTTGCCGGGCAGCGGCCACTCGTGCAAAGACTGCGCGACCTCCGGTGGCACACCGGGGTTTTGCGCGACGCTGGGTCCAGAGCCGGCGGCATTCATCCCGCCGCTGCCAGCGTCACCGCTGCCTGCCGTGCTGCTGCCAGCTGCCCCACCCGATGTGCCGGCTGCGGTGCCAGCACCGGCAGTGGTCATTGCGGTGTTACCCGCGCGCGCGGAGCCCACGCCCGCGTTGCCGCCCGCAGCGACGCCTGCGTTACCGGTTGCGACTGCACCTGCGCCAAGCCCCGCGCTCCCACTCGCGATCGAGCCCGATGCCGACTCGCCAGCGGTGACGCTCTGTGTCGAAGACTTCGTACCGTTATTACAGGCTGCGCAAAGCAGGCAGAGTGCGAGGAAACAGCGGGACATTCCGTCGACGTAGCAAGGAAACCTCACAATGGCTACGACGCCGCAGTGATCACTTGGAGTCGTCCTCCCACGGCCAATCAATGGCCGCACACACACCTTGATCGCGTCGATTGTTGCGCGGCTGTTGGCGCACTCGATGCTTCCGATGTCCGGGTAACACGTGGAGGACACCATGCAGCCACAGTCAGACCTCACATCGGGCCCTCGCCACCGGCGCGTCATCGTTCACGACGTTCCGATCCACGTCGTGGAGCAGGGCGACCCGCAGCTACCCGCGGCGGTGCTCTTGCACGGTTGGCCCGAGGATTGGTCGGTCTTTCGACCCGTGATGCACCTGCTCCGCGAGGTCGCGCACGTGATCGCGCTCGACTTGCCGGGCATCGGCGGTTCGCCCGAACCCACGCGCGCAAATGACAAGCGCACGCTCGCCGCAGTGGTGCATACACTCCTCAGCCAACTCGGGTTACACGACGTGACCTTGGTCGGGCGCGACGTCGGTGGTCAGATCGCGTACGCCTACTTGCACACCTACCCGGGCGAGCTCGCGGCAGCGGTGCTGATGAACATCGCGGTGCCGGGTGTCGCGCCGTGGTCGGAGGTCGAACGCAATCCGCGCATCTGGCACTTCGCGTTCCACAACGTCCCGGACTTGCCCGAGAAGCTCGTCACCGGCAAGGAGGCCGAGTACTTCGCGTTCTTCTACGACGCGCTGAGCGCCGCTCCGGGCGGCGTCGACGCCGCCAGCCGCCAGGCCTTCGCCGAGGCTTACCTGCGGCCGAGCGCGCTGCGCACGGGTTTCGATTGGTACCGAGCGTTCGCCGAAGACGAGCGCGACAACCGCGAAGCGCGCGGACACTTCGCGCCCACTCCCGTCTTGTGCCTGCGCGGCGATCACGACTTCGGAGACATCCACACGTACCTGAGCGGGCTGCGAGAGTCGGGCCTGTCCAACGTCCGTGGCGAAGTCATCGCGCAGTGCGGACACTTCGCGCCGCTCGAGCAGCCTCGGGCAGTCGCGAACGCGATCGCCGGGTTCATGCGGCGCTGAACCGCCTTGCGCACGATGGCGGGACGGGGTATCGCACGCTGCATGGGGGATCCAGTGAAGCCCATGCGCGTTCTTCTCCTCGGTCGCGGGGGCATCGCCGTCGAAGAGGCGCGCGAATACCTGCAGCTGCCCGATCTCGAGCTGTACGGGGGCGGCAGCATGGAAGACCTGCGCGCCACGTTCGCGAAGACGCAGATCGATCACGTGATCATGGGTGGTGGCCTCGATCTCGAGATCAGGCTCGCCATCGTGCGCGAAGTCTTTCAGCTGAGTAACTCCACGACCGTCCACATGAAGGACATCACCACCGGGCCGCAGGGCTACTTTCCATTCGTGCGCGCCGTCGTGCGAGGGCTGCGCGGCTAGCGCTGCGCGCGCGCACTGGACTCGATCGCAGCCAGCGTATTGGTGCCGACGCGCTGCCACGTGAACTGAGACAGCACGCGCTCCCGACCGAGCCGCCCTAGTTCTTGCGCGCGCCGCGGATCGGTTACGAGCGACAATATCGCTGCGCTGAGTGCGGGCACGTCGTTCTGCGGCACGAGCAGACCACTTTCACCGTCGGCGATCGCGTCGGTCACGCCGCCGGCGCGGGCTCCGATCACCGGCTTGCCGCAGGCGTTCGCCTCGAGGAACACCAGGCCAAACCCCTCGACGTCACCGGGTTCTTCGCGCGCCGGCATGACGAACAGGTCGCAAGCGTTGTAGTACTCCACCAGGTCGCCAGGCACACGCTTCAGGAACCGCACGTTCGCGCTCACGCCGAGCTCCTGCGCGAGCGCGGTGAGGCGCGGCATGTCGGGACCTTCGCCGATCACCGCGTAGGTCAACGCCGGCACGCGCGCGAGCACGGCCGGCAGCGCCTGCAGCACGGTGTCGATGCCCTTGCGCGACACCAACCGCGCGACGCTCAGCAAGAGCGGCCCGTCTCCGGCGAGCTCGCGATGCAGCTCGGGCTGCGGCTTCGGCTGAAAGCGCTCGGGATCGACGCCGCAGTACGTGGTGTGCACGCGCTCTGGCGCCGCGCCGGCCTCGATCGCCAGCTCGGTGGTGCGCGCGCTGATCGAGATCAGGCCGGACGGCTCCTGCAGCGCACGGCGGCGAATGCGATCGTAGACCGCCTGCGCCGCGCCGAAACGCGCGAGCGGGCGGTGCACGAGCTCCTTGCCCAGCAAGGCGCTGAACACCGGCAGGTCCACGCGCGCGAGTCGTGCCGCCTGCAGCAGCCCGAAGCCGGGCGCCCAGTGCGTGGCGAAGGCCGCGTCGAAGCGACGGCGCGCGAGCAAGGCCGCCAGCGGAGCGATGCCCGACAGCGCCAGGTCGTCACCGAGGGCTGGCAGTCGCAGCATCGGTAGGGAGCTCTTGGCGTCGTACTCGCGACAGCCCGGCGAACGCGGCGCGACCACGAGCAGCTCGTCGCAATGGGCCTGGAAGTGCTGGGCGAGCCGCAGCGCGTACGCCTGAATCCCGCCGATTACGGGCGGGAAGTTGCTGGCGACCATCAACAGACGAAGCGAGCTCAAGGGTGACTCCGCGCGGCCTGTTAGCACGGCGGCGCCGGCGCGCGAAGGCTCTTTTCCCCTGGACCCCCACCTCGGGCAAGGCCGGGGAGTTGCCTTCCGGGCGGCCGGCCGGCTACAGCTGCAGGTCGACAAAGAGGAGTGGTGAATGGCGCGTACGGCACTGATTACCGGGATCCGCGGCCAGGACGGCGCATACCTCGCGCAGTTCCTGTTGAACAAGGGCTACACCGTCGTGGGCGCCGATCGGCGCAGCGGCGAGACGACCCACTGGCGGCTCCGGCGGCTCGGTATCGGTTCGGCCGTGCGCATCGTGTACTGCGACCTGCAAGAGTATTCGAACGTGCTGCGAACGCTGCAGGACGTCCAGCCGGACGAGATCTACAACCTCGCGGCGCAGAGCTTCGTCAAGGCTTCGTTCGATCAACCGATCGTCACGACCCAGGCCAATTCGCTCGGCGTGCTGCACCTGCTCGAGGCGATCCGCACGGTGAATCCTCGCATCAAGTTCTATCAAGCGTCGACGAGCGAGATGTTCGGCAAGGTCCGCGAGACGCCGCAAACGGAGCTCACGCCGTTCCACCCGCGCAGCCCGTATGGCGTCTCGAAGCTGTACGGCCACTTCATCTCGGTCAACTACCGCGAGTCGTACGACATGTTTGCCTGTTGCGGGCTGTTGTTCAATCACGAGTCGCCGCTGCGAGGCTCGGAGTTCGTGACCCGCAAGATCGCCTTGAGTGTCGCCGCGATCGCGCGAGGACAGGAAGAGAAGTTGGTGCTCGGCAACATGGACGCGAAGCGCGACTGGGGTTACGCGCCCGAGTACGTGGAAGGTATGTGGATGATGTTGCAACAGCCGAGCGCGGACGACTACGTGCTCGCGACCGGCACGACCCATTCCGTGCGCGAGTTCGTGAACCACGCGTTCGAGACCATCGACCTGCCGTTGACCTGGGAAGGCTCGGGCGCGGACGAGCGCGGACGAGATCCCAAGGGCGTCGTGCGCGTCGCCATCAGCCCCGAGTTCTATCGCCCGGCGGAGGTGGACTACCTCGTCGGTGACGCCAGCAAGGCGCGAACGCAGCTCGGCTGGACGAGCCGAACTCCATTCGCACACCTGGTGGAGATCATGGTGCGAGCCGACCTCGACGCGAAGCCCGGCGAGTGAGCTACAGCGCGCGCAAGCTGCGGATCAGGTCGAAATAGTTCGTCTTGGGCGTGCCGAAGCCGAACACGAGATCGAGGGTGCGCCGCGCCGCAGCCTGGCGATAGCGTCCGCGGTGGATCGTCCACGTGTCGAACACGCACACGTCGCCCGGTGCGAGGGCGATCCGCACGGCGCCGGGCGCGTTCTTGGCGTTACGGATCCGGCCGCGGCGCAGCTGCAGCTCCTCTGCGGTGTCGTCGCGGCGGTGCGAGCCGGCAACGATCTCGAGGTGGTCGTCGTGTGCGAAAGGCAGGCGCACGCGCAAGGAGGTCGAGCGCGGCGCAGCGGGAATGACCGCCGGCAGTTGCCCTTCGTCGCCGTCTCGATGCCAGGCGCCGTCGTAGTCGCGCGAGGAGGGCTCGTGAAAGTAGTGGGCGGTGCGGAACTGGAGAGCACCGTCGTGGGGTGAACCCAGGTCCTGGATGAGGCCGAGGACCTCGCGTGAGCTCGCGAGGCCGATCAGTCGCGCGAGGAGATCCGGCCGGTCGGTGAAGTATTCGGGCGCGAACAGCCCTGCAATGTGCGTGGTCGAATGGCCGGTGCTCTGCGACTTGGCGCGGACCTGCGAAAGTACGTGGTCACAGGCCTCGCCGAGCGCGGAGATTCGCGGAGGATCGATCAAGCTCGGCACGACGAAGAAGCCGTCGCGATCCCAGGTTCCGCATCGATATTCAGGTCCGAATGACATGGGAGCACCAGGCAATATGGGCTCCAATGCATATGCAGTCAAGAGCATATCGTCTACCGTGGTAAACTCGGCAAGGCGACGACCAGCAACTTCTCAATCGGTGCGCGACTTCGCAGCTTCGTCTACGCGGGACGTGGCATCCGTACGATGCTCGTCTCGCAGCACAACGCATGGATCCACGCAGGAGCGACACTCATCGCCGTCGCGGGCTCAGGATCACCACCGGGATCTCCCGATCCGTCCAGCTTTGATAGTTGGCGTAGTCGGAGTACATCGCGACCAGCTTCGGCCACAGCCGCGCGCGCTCTTCCTGGTTTGCAGTCCGCGCGGTCAACGCACGCTGATCGCGGCCGACCTGCACCGTGACATCCGGGTTCGCCTGGAGGTTGACGTACCAGAGCGGGTGACTCGGCCAGCCGCCCTTCGACGCGACCAGCACGTAGTCCTCGCCATCCAGCAGGTACAACAAGGGCAGCGTGTGCGGCTTGCCGCTCTTGCGACCGCGCACCGTGAGCAGCAGGATCGGCGCACCCTTCATGCTGCCGCCGAGCTTCGCGCCACTCGCCTTGTACACGAACACGTTGGCGCGCTGAAACAACTTGGAGAGTGGCGTGTTGAACCAGCGCTTCAGCGCCTCGGGCATGGCTTGCTGCGACATGCGGGCTCTTGTACCAGCTCTCCACGTCCTCTGCACATTCCGGGCGCTACTTCACGCGCTGCGGCGCCGTGCATGGGGCCGCGCCGGTATACGCGCCGAACATGATGCACATCTCGCCGGTGGCCGCTTCATCGGCAAAGCGCAGTGGCTTGTCGGAGTCGTTGCATTCATCAATCGCCCAGCTCTACGGCTTCGCATAGCAGTCCTTATACTCGTTGTCGGACGGCAGGAGCTCCGAGAGGAACTGGTAGAAGTCCGGCATTTCTTTCTGCAGCTCGGCCCGCGTGTTGATGTCGGGGTGATAGGCGCCGCGCGTGCCGTTGATCGCGCAGTCGTACCAAACCTGAACGCCCCAGGCCATCATCCCGGACTCGTTGCCATCCTGCCAAACGTACGAGTTCGCGATCCTGCCGGATGACCTCGCATCCTTGGTGATCGCGCTGAGGCGACTCGACAACGCCGAGACCTTCGCGATGCCCGAGCTGTAGAGCGTGTGTCCCGTCTCGTGCGGACAGATGCAGTCGCCGTTCCAGCGATCGCCGGGCTTGCACATGATGCTGTCTTCCGCGCAGATGGTCGGCGTCAGGCCGCCCAGTCCCCGCGCACGCTGGTTGAGCGAGGTGCCGTAGTCGCGGTTGATCTGCGGCAAGCTCGAAAGTTGCTCGTTGTCCGCGATCATCGTGAACCACATCTTTTCGCGGGTGATCGCCTCGCGAACCTGGTCGTTCGAGATCATCTCGGTGAGGAGCCGGCAGTAGCGGATGAGCGCCTCGTCATCCACGCCGGAGCCGGTCGCGACGATGACTCCGTTCGCCGACGCGTACTTCTTGTAGTACTCGTTGTTCATGTTCTCGTAGCGGCTGCGCATGTCAGCGGGGATGGGGGCGACCTCACAACCCGCTGCTGGAGCAGTGCTGCCACCCGCGCCGCCGGAGGTGCCCGCTGCGGCCATGGCACCGCTCGCGCCCCTGCCGCTGTTGCCGGCGACCCCCGCTTGACCTCCGCTGCCCGCTTTCGCCGGAGCTCCCGAGGCACCGGCTGCGCTGCCAGCCTGGGCCGCACCACCGCTCGAACCGCCGGACGGCGTGGAAGTTGTGCCGGCCGCGCTGCCGCTCCGAGCGGCACTCCCGCTCGTGCCGCGAGCAGTCGCGGATGTGGTACCGGCTGCGCCGCCGGTTGCGCCAGCCTGACCGGAAGCGCCCTCAGACACGCCCGCCGAACCGCGACTCGTGCCCTGCGCGCCCGCGCTACCGAGCGTAGTGTCCGGCTTTGAGGATTCCGAGCTGCAGGAGACGCTCGAAACGACGAAGATCAGCGCGACGTTCGACCAGGCCCGGCCCGCGCTACACATGACTCGCTCCATCCATGTACGTTAACGTGCAGCAACTGAGCAACTCGGGTCACGTAGTCGACCGTTACCCTGATTACTCGCCGTGCTTGCGGCGCGTGCTGGGCGTCGCCTTTTGAGGGTCGCCGGTGGCCACGCCGATGACGTCGTTGCCGAAGCGCTGCCGGATCGCGTCGAGGGCCGGGCCGAGCTTTCGCGCGCGCTCTCGGGCCTCGTCGAACAAGCTCAGCTGGCGCGCGGCGTGCGGCTCGAGGCTGGATACCGAGACACCGAGCAGGCGGATCGGCTCCTGCACCCCGGCGCTGCGCCAGAGCTCGAGCGCCACGTCGCGGATCAATGCGGCGTCGTCGGTGGCTTGCGACAGCGTCCTGCTGCGCGTGAGCAGCGGGTACTTGCGCTCGTCCTGTGCCGCATCGAGGCGTGAGCTGGTCGTGCCGCGTGCACGCGCGAGCTTGATCTTGATCGAGATCGTGCGGCCCGAGATCTCGTCGTGTCGCAGGCGGCGCGCGACGGCGTGGGCGTGGCTGGTGAGCGCGGAGGTGATGACGTCGAGCTCGCGGATGTCGGTCTCGAAGGTGTTTTCCTCGCCGTAGCTCCTGGCTGCGCGGTTCGCGATCACGGGGCGCTCGTCTTCGCCGCGTGCGAGCTGCATCAGCTCGAGCGCGTGATCCCCGACCACGGCGCGCAGCGCGTCGACGTCGGCTTCCGCGACGTCGCGAATGCGGTCGAACCCGGCTTCGACGAGCGCGCGTTCGGCGACCGGGCCGACGCCCCACAACCTGCGCACGGGCAGTGGGTCGAGCAGCGCTCGCGTTTCATCGCGCGGCACGTGGCGCAAGCCGTCGGGTTTGCTGAGCGAGCAGGCGATCTTCGCGACCAGCTTGTTGCTCGCGATACCGCAGGACACCGTGAGCTGCGTGGCCTCGCGCACGCGCGCCTTGAGGCGTGCAGCGAGCGCGAGCGGAGTCGCAAACAAGCCCATGCTGGCGGTCACGTCGAGGAACGCTTCATCGAGCGCGATCGGCTCGATGATCGGCGTGAACTCCTCGAAGACCTCGTGCACCTGTTCCGAGACGCGAGAGTATTTCTCGATGTCGGAAGGCAGGAAGATGCCGTTCGGGCACAGCTCGCGCGCGCGAAAGCCAGGCATGGCGCTCCGCACGCCGTACACGCGCGCGGCGTACGAAGCGGCAGCGACCACACCGCGCGCGCTCACCGCCCCGACGATGATGGGCAGTCCGCGCAGCTCCGGCCGATCGCGCTCCTCGATCGAGGCGTAGAAGGCGTCCATGTCTGCGTGCAGCACCTGGCGGTCCACGACCGCAGGCTAGCACTGCGGGAGCCTCCCGCGTCATCCGCGCCGCAACGCGGCACAACGCCCCACCGCCTCGCCGCTCGCAGCCGCAATACCGACGGGCTGCATGTGGCATGCATCTTGATTCATGTCCAGCCGAGGTGAATCCCATGGGCAACCAAGCTGGCAAGAACGAGGGCGAAGGGAACAAGACTGCGGACCGCGAGTACCGCGAGGCGGCGACTCGCCACGCCAAGTCCGGCCGCTCGGAGCAAAAGGCGCGCGAAGCCGAGGACGCGCTCGACGACGACGAGGCCGAGGAGCTCGAAGAGGCCGAACGCGAGGGCAAGTCGAAAGGCTGAGCACCTGCGCGTCAGAGCTCACGCGCGATCGGATCGGCGCTCATCGCGATCAGGAAGTCGAGCTTCGCTTCAGGCCGAAACGCCTGCATGCGGCGCGTGAGCTCTTGTTTGCCCGCCTCGGAGAGTTGCGCGCCGCCGGCACGCAGCTCCTGGACGTCGGCTGCCAGCTGCAACAAGTAGTCGCGCTGCTGCGCGAACAGCACGCCGGGCTCCGCGCTCTGGCCGTGGCCCGGGAACACGCGCTCCACTCCGGTGCAGGCGCGCGCGACGCGCGTGAGGTTGGCGAGCCAGGCGAGGACGTGGCCGTCGGCGACGTAGCAGTGGGTTCCCTGGAAGACCAGGTCGCCCAGGAAGGCGGTGCGCACGGGCGCGTCGATCCACCACACGGAGTTGGCGTCGGAGTCGCCGCCCGCGCCGAGGTCGAGGACGCGGTAGCTGACTCCATCGAAGCTGAAGCGCTCGCCGCTCTCTGCGACTTGATTGGGATACGTCCAGCGCTCGACCCACTCCGGTCCATACACGGGTCCCCACTGTTTGCGCTTCGGCTCTTCCAGGCGCCGCATCAGCTCGAGCACCGGCTTGGTCGCGATGATGCGCGGCTCGAAGCCTGCGACCAGGTTGGTGATCCCGGCGACGTGGTCGGGGTGCGGGTGCGTGATCAACACGGCAGCGAGAGGCTTGCGGAGCGCGTCGAGCTCGCTGCGCAGCTGCTTGCTTTCACTCTCGGTCAGCGCGCCGTCGATCGCGACGACGGCGTTCTTGCTCTCGACCAGGAATGCATTGGCGTAGATCCCACCTTCGGTCGAGACGTGTTGGTGGATCGTGAGGTCCGAGGACAGCGTATGGCGTTCCATCGTCAGCTCCTTTGTCCGAGCATCTCTACGAACGCCACCGCAGGCCGACCATGCTAGATCGTCGCTCATGCTTGCTCGTTCGTCCCAGTCGATGTGGACCGCGCTCGATCCAGTCTCGGCGGTGCTGCTCGAGCTGCGCGTGCAAGGCACGTTCTTCTGTCGCAGCGAGCTCGCGACGCCCTGGGTGATGGACGTACCGGCACGCGATTTCGCGAGCTTCCACTTCGTCGTCAGCGGCGAGTGTTGGATCGCCCTACCCGACCAGCGCACGCGAAGGCTCGAGCCGGGTCAGATGGCGCTCGTGTCACGTAGCCCAGCTCACAAGCTGAGCAGTCAGAAGAGCCTGCGCGGACAGCGCGTGGACTTCCGCCACGAACAAAGGCTGAGTGAGGTCGCCTCGACTCTGCGGCATGGCGCCGCCGCAGGTCCGCAGACGCTGGTGATCTGCGGAGGCCTGCGCTTTGGAGGCTTCGTCGCGAGCTCCCTCGGGACGCTCCTGCCCGCGCTGATCGTGACCGGCCCCGGCGACACCGGGTCGACGCTCCGGCTGGCGCTCGATGCGATGATATCCGAGGCGCACACCCCGCGACCGGGCGGCGCGACGGTCATGGGGCGGCTCCTGGACATCGTCACGATCGAGGCGTTCCGTACGCTGATCGAGAGCCGGCCTGCAGCCGAGAGCGGCTGGCTTCGGGCGCTGCGCGATCCCGATCTGGGCCGCGCGCTGATCGCTCTGCACGAACAGCCGGAGCACGACTGGTCGCTGGAATCACTGGCCGCAGTCGCGCACATGTCGCGGTCGGTGTTCGCACGACGCTTCGCGGAGAGCCTGGAGATGCCGCCCAAGCAGTACTTGACGCGCGTACGCATGTACCGCGCGCTCGACGCCCTCGAACGCGAGCCGATCAGCGTCGCCGAGCTGGCGCACCGACTCGGCTACGACTCGGAGGCGGCCTTCGCGCGGGCCTTCAAGCGCCACATCGGCATCTCGCCCAGCGCCGCGCGCCGCCGCCGTTAGCTACTGGCACTTGCCAGTCGACGCGTTGCACGTGCCGCTCGCGCAGTCGGTCGCGCGATAGCAGGGCTGGCCCGCAGCGCCGGTCGTGCACGTTCCGGCGCTGTTGCCGCCGGTGTAGCAGTGCATCTGCATACAGTGCGTGGGCGTGACGCAAAACGCGCCCAGCGAGCCGTCGGTGCACTCGCCGCGGCCCAGGCCGGTCGAGTAGGCGCAGGTGCCCTGGATGCAGTCGTTTGCCGCATAGCACTCGCTCTTGAGCTTGCCATCGGTACAGCGGCCGTAGCTGTTGCCCGGAACGAACGAGCACAGCGTGGAGACGCAGTCGTCGTCAGCGGTGCACGTGGACATGAGCGCACCGTCGGTGCACTTGCCGGAGCCGTTGCCGCTGCTGAACGCGCAGCGATTCGACGTGCAGTCGGCATCCTCGATGCAGAGCGAGTTGACCATGCCGTCCGTGCAGGCGCCACTGCTGCTGCCGGTGCTGAACGCGCAGCGGTTCGACACACAGTCAGCGTCCTCCGTGCAGAGCGAGCTCGGCGCGCCGTCGGTACAGGTCCCGTCGGTACGGCCGGGACGAATCGCGCAGCGCATGGCGTCGCACTGCGCGTCACTCGTGCAAGCCGCGCCGGCGGCACCGTCCGTGCAGTAACCACCGTTCGACGTCAGCGCGCATTCGCTCTCGACGCAGTGACTCGCCTTGCTGCAACGATCGCCGCCTTTGCCCCCGCTGCAGGTCCAGCCTGCACCCGCGGAGTCTTGCGCACAGCGTGCGTCCGCACAGTCGTCGTCGTCCTCGCGGTCGCACTGCATGCCGACCGCTCCGGTCGTACACACGTTGCCCGCCCCGCTGCTGCTGCTGTAGTTCCGCACGCAGTGGCCGTCCGTGCACTGAGTGTTCTCCGAGCACGGCTGGCCGACCTTGCCTTCGGTGCAGAAGCCCATGAAGGAGCCCATCGCGCAGCTGCCGGTCTTGCAGTCCCCGTCGCCGGAACAGGGATCACCCACGGCGCCCGACGAGCAGCGACCACCACCCGAGCTCCCCATCACGCACTTGAGCTCGCTGTTACACTGATCGGCTGTCGCGCATACCGCGCCAGCCTTGCCGTCGGTGCAGGTGCCCTCGCTCGATCCGCTCGATGTCTTGCCGCAGTAGCCGGACGTGCATTCGTCCTTGCTCGAGCACTGTGAACCGAGCGCACCGTCGCCGCAGGTCCCGAACGAGGTCTTGCGATCGCCGCCACCCACGCAGATGTTGCTCTGGCAGTCGCTTCGCGTCAGACACGGAGCGCCCTTGTTGCGATCGGAGCAGCCACCCACGAACGTGGCCGGAGGCAGTATGCAGGCGAGTCCGTCGTCGCACTGCTCGCGACTGTTGCACTTCGCGCCGCTCGTCCCGGGTTGACACGAACGGTCGCCGTCGAGCGCGACCGCGACGCAGCTACCATCGCGACAGTCACCGTCGTCGAGGCAGGGCGAGCCGGTGGTGGCCATCGTGCAGTCGCCGCTCTCCAAGCAGCGACCCCCGTTCTTGCAGTCGGAGTCGCTCTCGCACGGCGCGTAGCGGCCCGCACACTCGATCACGTCTGCGAGGTCGCGCTGACACGCCACATCACAGTCGAGTGCGGTCAGACAACCGCGCTCCGGGTGACAGACGATGTAGCTCGACGGGAATGGTTTGCAGGCGCAACGCACCGAAGCGCAGGCGCTCGTGCACGCACCACCCTTGTATTGAGGCGCGAGCGGCGCACAGCTCTCGGTCTTGGCAGGCGGGATCGGTGGTCGGGCCGGCTTCGGCATCGAGCCGCCGTCGTCCACGCGCGCGTCGGTCGCGCCGTCGAGCATACCCGCGTCACCGCGAGGCGCATCCTTGTCGCCTCCGCAGCCTGCCGCCACCAACATCCAGCAAACCAAAGCCCCAACGAACCGGCGTGACCCCATGCAGCGATCTAACTGCGACTGACGGGTGGGATTCGACCACTCAGCCTCGGACAATGTGCCAGGTCGGCGTCGAGCTCACGAACCCGTGAAGGTCGAGACGTGCCAGGTGTTACCGAAGCCGTCGCGCACCCTGCAAGAGCGCTCCTGGTAGCGCTGATCCTTGGGCGCATCCACCGAAACCGCGCCCGCGCGAAGGCTCGCCGTGTAGGCAGCGTCGACGTCGGGCACGTACACGTACACCGATTGACGCCGCTGGTCCGCCGACCAGTCGGGCTTGAATTCGACGACCAGCATCGAGTCGCCAAGCTTGATCTCCATGTGACCGTGCGCGTTCTCGACCAACTCGCCGCCCAGCGCGAGCACGAGATCGATCGACGATTGATCGCCGTACAGATACGGACGCACGGCACCGAAGCCGTGCCGGATGTGCTTGGTCATGGCACCGGACGCTACAGCGCCGCCCACCAACACGCTATACTAGCCGGCTAACAGCCGTCGAAGCGCCCCGTGCTAACCTGAGCCGGAATTTCCCTGGCCAGCATCGGACACATCGCCGTGGGTATGGCCGCCGCGCAACTCTTCCAGCGCGAGCGCGTGGACTCGTGGAAGCTCTTTGGATCCATGGTGGCGTGGTCCGCGCTGTCGATGCTGCCGGATGCCGACGTGTTCGGCTTCGGCTTTGGCATTCGCTACCGTGATCCGTGGGGGCATCGAGGTGCGACGCACTCGATCGTGTTCGCGCTCGCGGTCGCGGTGGTGGTTGGATCGATCGCCGCGGCACTTCGCAGGCCTGCTTTTCGCACCGCGGTGTTCGCAGCCTGCGTCGTCGGCAGTCACGCGCTGCTCGATACCCTCACTGACGGGGGCCTCGGCTGCGCATTGGCGTGGCCCTGGAGTAACCACCGTTACTTCGCGCCATGGAACCCGATCCCGGTGGCACCGATCGGCCGGCGCTTCCTCTCTCCAGTCGGGTTGTCCACCGCACTCACCGAGCTCGTCATGTTCGCACCGGTGTTCCTCTACGCGCTCTGGCCGCGGCGCCACATTCGACGGTGATCGGCCGGCCAGACCAGCGGTGGCGATGTAGGTAACTTCGCGCTAGGAAGTCGGCCATGGCTCAGGGCCGGCGCGCGAGATACCTACGCTGGGGATTCATGGCGCTCGCTGCGATCGGGGCGTGTTCTCCACTACAGAATCGCAGCCACCCACAGAGCGGACGCGCCGGAAGCCAAGCGGTCAGCGTGGACCCAGGCGCTGGAGAACCGGGAAACAAACCAGAGCGCGACGCCTCCTCCGACGATGCAGCGGACAGTGGCGCCGGCGAACAGGAAAAAGCCGACGCGGGCGGTCGAGACAACGTCGGCGTAGGCGCAGCAGCAGCTGGACGCGGCGGTAGCGAATCGCGCGTTCCTGCGGCTGGCAGCGGCGGATCGAGCCGGGACGGTGGCGCGGCCGGCATGGCGGCACCGATCGCAGGCGCCCCTGCCACAGACCCGGGCCCCTTGAAGCGCCCGACCGTCTGCCCTGCATCCGGCGAAGTGCAGTTGAACTGGCGCGACGCGATGACGCCCCTGCCCGGTTCCGGCGCGGAGTTTCTCCAGCTGCTCGGCGACGGCGAATGCGCCGGGACCCCGCTCGCGACCACCGTGAGCGCAAAGCTGCAGCTGATCAATCGCACGAACATGCCTCAGACGGCGGAGTGCTGGCTTTCGAGCACCAAGGCGAGCGACTACGTCACGCCGCAGCTGGCAGCGCGCGAGATCATCAGCGTGTTTCTGCAGATCGTAAACCCAGCAGGTGGCGCCGAGCACGCAAACGCCTCGACCGTGATGTGTCGAAACGCCGGTCCCGCGACGGGCGAGCTGGCAGTGACAGGGATCAAGCTCATTACCGAAGCAGTCACAGCAGCAGAGGCCGTCGAAGTGAAGTAGCGGAGAGGCAGGCATGATCAAGAGCACGCTTGAAACCACGGTGTTTGCATTGACGTTGTTGGGCACGGCCCTGAGCCCCGTCGCACGGGCCGACTGCCCAGCGATCGGCGAAGCGCAGCTCCACTGGAAGAACACGTCGACTGCCCTGCCGGGCAACACGTCCGATTTTCTGACCCTGGTCCAAGACACGTGCACCGATGCAGATCCACCTGCAACCTTCGTCACCGCGAAGCTGCAGCTCGAGAACCAGACTGACACCACACAGCTGGCCGAGTGCTGGCTTTCCACCACGAAGTCCAGCGACTACGCTCAAGTCACGCTGGCCCCGAAGGGCCGCACCGTCATCACGCTGACGATCGCGAATGTCTCCGGCGGCGACCTGAACGCCAATCGAGCCAGCGTGATGTGTCGCAACGCAGCCGCCAGCCCGAACACTGTGCATGCTGCCTGGTTGAAGGTGCTGACGAAGGTCGTGCGGAGCGTGCAGGCGTTCCAGGTACCTTGACTCAGAACAGCTGCAGCCCGAACGAGAGCTGCAGGCCGATCCGCGACTTGTACTCGGGGGCATGGCCCGTGGGGTACACTTCGAGCACCAACTGCGCGCGCAAACGTTCGAGTAGCCCGCTGGCCAGGTAGCCTTGCACCAAGAGCTGGCTGCAGTTGCGCCCGTCCCCGAACGAGCTTTCCTCGGTGCAGTCACTGAAGCCCGCTCCATCGGTGACGCTGAACTGATAGCCGACGCGGCCGCCGATCATCCATTGCAGCGCCTGCGAGGACATGAACAAGAGCTGGAACTCCGGGCCGATCATCGGTGAAAAGTTGAGCGCCAGGTGGTCGGGCGTGACGATCGTCTCCCAGTGACCGATCTGAAGCGCCAGGTTGGCGCGGACCCAGCTCTCGTTCCACTTGAACGGCATCAGGGTCGCGCCGATCTCCACCGCCGTGCCCGCGGTGAGGTACACCAAGTTGCGCGGCGGCTCGTACAGGATCTGGTTCACACCGATGCGGCCGGCGGTGACGATCAGCGCCTGGCTGACTGGGTTCGGTTGGGCGTCGGCCAAGCTGGTGGCGATCTCGAGCAGCCTGCGCCGGATCTTGACCAGGCCGTAGTGCGCGTCCTCGCGCGCTAGGCCGAGGTCGCGAAAGGCGAATTGGTATTCGCTGAACAGGCGCAGCGAGTAGGCGAAGTCCAGCTCCTCGTCCGTGCGCGAGCAGCTCTCGACCGGCAACGGCGGCACACCGCGCACCAACACGCGAGGCTTGCCGCGCGCCGCGTCGAAGCACAGGCCGGAGGCTTGCGGCGGAATCTTGTCCGCGGGCGTGCGCTTGCATGCGGCGTGCAAGCGATCGAGCGTGACCTGCAAGAGGATGCGGAAGTTTCGCAGCTCGGGTCCGTCGCAAGCGGGCGCGAGCCCCGCGTAGCCCCGCTCGACTTGCGACACCAGACAGGCGAAGGGCAAGAGCCCGCGCGGGAGGTCGTTGCGCAACGGCTGCTGCAGGACGGGAAACGCTGCGGAGAGGAGGTCCTTGACCGCTTGGCTCGGCGCGCTGGTCTCGAGGAAGCGCTGCACGCTGACCATGCCGTCGTACATGCCGATGTAGAAGTCGAGCTCGCGGAAGTCACGCTCGAAGAAGCCGAAGAACGCACCGAGCTGGCTGGAGATCGTCGGCAGCTGGTTCTGCGTCATGCCGATGTCGCCAAGCGCGTTCGCGGCGTCGGTGTCTTCCAGGAGCGCCAGCAGCTCTCGGCGGCGCGCGGACTCGACGAAGCTCTGCGCGAGGTGCGCGCCCAGATCGAGCGCATCGCCCTCCTCGGCCGCCTTCTCCTCGACGTCCAGCGCCGGAAAGTCGCCCGTGGCCGGATCGATGTACGAGTAGCGCACCGCGGGTGGCTTCGCCCGGTCCTCTGTGCCCGGCGGCAGCCACACCACGCGGCCATCCGCGCCGCGGCGCAACCCACGCTGCACGACGCGGTAGTTGAGGCGCAGCGGTGAGTTGTCGAACACGCCGCCGTCGATGAACAGCGAACGTTCCGGATGCTCGCAGATCAGGCTCTGCGCCGTCATGTCGGCGCGCGGATCGGTCTCACAGTGCAGGATCGCATGCGGCGCGAATGCGAACGGAAATGCCGCCGAGGCGTAGAGCAGATCCAGGAGCTGCTCGAAGTTGTGGGCCTGCGCGGCGTCATCCTCGGCCGCTGACAGCGGCAGGAACGGCTGCGGTAAGGGCGCGTGCGGATCGACGTAGTTGGAAAGCAACGGCACGCGCCCGGCCCCGCGGCCCTGGATGCGCACCACGAACTTCTCGCCGGAACGCGGCACCTGGACCGCGGGTCCGCGATTGTTCCCGCCCAGCACCGAGCTCTCGGGCACTTTGCGCGTGACGCTCACGCCGAGCACCACGTCGCAATCCGCGCGCAGCCCAGCGCGCCACTTCGTGGCCACGCGCTGCATCGCCTCTCGCAGCGGCTCGCGACTCAACACCGAGGTGGGTGTGACTTCGTCGGGCTTGAACAGCTGCTGGAGGCCGACGGGAATCCAGGTCTGAAAGCCGAGGCTCTGTGTGGGGTCGTCGACCCGAGCGCTGCAGCTGTCGAGCAGGCTGATCAGCGCGTTGGCGCTGCCCGCCGAGGCACCGGTGGCGATGCGCAGGTCGACCGCGCCCTCGCTGCGCTTGATGGCTTCGCTCAAGAAATAGAGGACGCCAGCTTCGAACGCGCCCAGCGAGACGCCACCGCTGACCGTGATCGACAGCACGCGCGGATCATTGGGAGCCTGGGCGTTTTGCGCGCCCGCGATCGACTGGCACGCCAGCGCGCATAGCAGGACCGGCCCCCCCAGACGCATCGTCGCCGCGCGCATGAGCCGCGCAGCCTACACGAATGTGTTGTCAGATGGAGCGCTGTTCGGGCGGCGGCACTTTGTGCAGGCCGCACTCTTTCTGCGTGGCGGCTTCCCACCACCAGCGTCCCTCGCGCTCGTGCTGACCGGGCAACACGGCGCGCGTGCACGGCTCGCAGCCGATCGAGACGAAGCCGCGCTCGTGCAGCTCGTTGTACGGCACGCTGTGGCTGCGGATGTACTCCCAGACGCGCGCGGAGCTCCAGTTGGCCAGAGGATTCCACTTCAACAGCTGGCCCTCCTTGCCTTCGAACGCCGGATCTTCTTGCAGCACGCTGACCGCAGCGCGCGTCGGGCTCTGATCACGACGCTGCCCGGTCATCCACGCGCGATAGCCGCGCAGCGCGCGCTTCAGCGGCTCGACCTTGCGCACGCCGCAGCATTCGCCGTGCCCTTCTTCGTAGAAGCTGAACAGGCCCTTCTTGCGCACGAACGCTTGCAGCGCGGTCGCCTCGGGCGCCATCAGCTCGATCTCGATGCCGTAGTGCTTCCGCACCTTGTCGATGAAGCGATAGGTCTCGGGATGCAGTCGTCCGGTGTCCAGGCTGAAGACCGAGAACGGCAGGCCGCTGCGCACGGCCATGTCGATCAGCACCACGTCCTCGGCGCCGCTCCAGGCGATCGCGCACTCGGCGCCAAAGCGCTCGAAGGCCGCGCGGATGATCTCCTGTGGCTCCTGGTCGCTGAGGTTGCCTAGAAGCCGTGATATTTCCTGGGCCGGAATTCGCCCGTTGGCGACTACCGGAGACGATGGCGGGGCGAGGAGCTGGATCAGCTTCAGCGTGCTGACCATGGCTTCCTCCTGGCCCTGCGCGTCGCGCACCACGAAAAACGGAGCACTTTCAATACCGAAGCGCTCCCCCAGGCGCATGCCTTCGGAGCTCGGCTCGCCCTCGACCGCCACGACCACGCGGTCGATGCGCTCCAGAAGGCCGCGGCTGCGCAGCAAGTCCTCAGCCTGCGCGCACTTACGACAAGGGAGCCCGCTCGCCAGCTGCTTCTTGACCATCGTCACGTGCATGGAGGCTGTCCTAGACCCATCGCCCAGCATAACCCCGCAAATAGCAAAGCTGGCATAGAGAGCAAGGCGATTCTTTATTTCTTGAGTCGTGAACTAGGGAATACGCAACCCGTTGACGATGTCGGATGAAATCGCAAACCTCCCTGCATGTCGCTGGCGCCCGGCTCCATTCTCGTGAACGGCGAGTACGGCCTCTTCGAGGGCGCGCAGGCCGATCGCGTGGTCATGCACGAGTACGCAACGCTCGGCTTCTGGGCGAAGACGCTCGTGACGCTCGTCGAACGCCTGTTCTCGGACGGCCCGGGGACCTTCATCGATGTCGGCGCCAACATCGGCCTGGTGGTCGTGCCGGTGGTCGAGCGCAGCGGTTCGATCGGCATCGCCTTCGAGCCCGAGCCGCGCAACTTCGGCTACCTGACGCGCAACATCGCGCGGCACGGGTTATTGGACCAGATCGAGTGCCACGCGCTCGCGTGCTACTCCGAACCGGCGCGCCTCGCGCTCGCCCTGTCCAGCGACAACCTCGGCGATCACCGCCTGCAGCCGAAGACGGCGGGCACCGGGAGCCGCTCGCAGGCACAGATCGAGGTCGCGAGCGTGCGGCTGGACGACGTATTGCGCGGCCGCGAGCTTCCTCGGCCGATCGTGCTGAAGCTCGATACGCAGGGCTCCGAGGTGCGAGTGCTGGAAGGCGCGCGTGAAACGCTCGCGCGCGCCGACTACATCATCAGCGAGTACTGGCCGCGCGGCATCGTCGCGCACGGCGATGCCACCGAACGCTTCGCCGAGATCATGCGCGGCTTCCCGTTCGGCGCCGTGCTGCACCTGCTGCCACTGCCGGAGCCGCTACACAGCAGCGAGCACGTGTTCAGCCAGCTCAGCTGGATCAAGCAAGACGGCAGCGACCCGGGCTTCTTCGACCTGCTGTTCGCGCGCCACTGGGTGTTGCCTGGCAGCGCGCCCGAGCTGGACGAGCTCAAACGCGCCTGGGAAGCGCACGTGCACGGTTGATCAAACGTCGCGCTGCAGGTGTTCGCGCACCCAGCCGGGCGTGCCGGTCACGAACTCTCGCAGGTGCTTGCGCCGCGACAGGTAGTACAGCGCGGCGCCTCCCTGCGCGACCAGCGTGACGCCGATCACGATGGCGTACACCAGCAGCTTGCCGTAGCGGTACATGTCGTCCATCGACGTCAGCATGTCCTGCACCGCCGGATCGTCGATCGACGCCAGCATTGTGGCCAGCTCGGGGTGACTTGCGAGCTCGGCCGACAGCGATGACTGCCCCGACAGCGTGGCCTGCAGCTGCACGCCGGCATAGATCACCACCGCCGCCATCAGCAGCAGCTGGTTGGCGGCCAGCCAGCGCAGTGCGCGCGGCTCGTATTGGGCGAGGCGCTTGCCTGCGTGCAGCTCGAACCAACCGCAGGCCGCGAGTCCCGCCGCCGATAGCAGCAGCCCGGGGTCGAACAACGCCAACATGACCGAGAGCGCCGCTGCCAGCAGCAAGCTCACGCCGTTGAACTTGGCCAGCTTGATGGCGAACGCGAAACCGCGCTGTGCCTTGCGCGCGGTAGAAATTGCCTGACTTTGCGCGGGATCGAGCGGTGGCACTTCCGCAGCAGGGAGCGGCATCGCCGGCGAGTGTATGTGCTAACGCGCGAGTGTGACAATTGCATTGTCCACACCGAGCGGCTCACCTGTCATTACAGCCAACGCTGGCCGAAGGCAGAAAACGATCTCCCCGTGCTAAGCTGAGACTCTCAGGGGATGGACTCGGAACGCCGCAGTCAGCGCTATCCGTCGAACGAGCCGTTGCAGTTGCGCTGCGAGACGTGGCGGGAGTTCGTGGACACCTACGCCAACGACATCTGTCGTGGCGGCATGTTCATCCGCAGCGATCGGGCCCCCGAGGTGCTGAGCAACGTCGAGTTGCGGCTGGCCTTGCCCGAGGGTACCGAGATCGCGATCACCGCACGCGTGGTGCACGTGGTCACGCCCGAGCAGGCAGAACAGTTTCGGCACGCAGCCGGCATGGGGGTGGAGTTCATCCACACCGACGCCGAGCAGAAGCGCCAGATCCTGCAACTGGTGGAGTTTGCTCGCGCCCACGGCGACGACCCCAACGCGAGCTGGACCCGCACGCTGCTCGAGAACTCGACGGCCATGCCCACGCGCGACGTGGCCGCACGGCTGTCGATGATGCCGGAGGCCGGGGCCGCGAGTACCAGCAAGTCGCGCACGAACATGCCTGCGGTTCAGCCCTCGGGCTCCGGCTCATCCCCCGGGAATGCCGCGGTGCGGCCGCGCGGCCAGAGCGTGCAGCTCGACGCGAACGCCATCGCCGCGGCCGCCGCGCGCTCGCCGAGCGCACCGGTACGCACTGCGACGGTGCCCATCGCGAGACCGGCCACCGGATCGGTGACGCGCCCACAGACCGGGCCTGTCACCGGCGTGACCCGGCGGTCGAGCGCCAGCACGCCGATCGTGCGCACGCCGACTGGACCCGTGTCGCCGTCCGGCTCGAGCCCGAGCAACCCCGCCGCGCGCACCCCGAGCGGACCGGCCAGTGGAAAGCCGAGCGCGAACCCAGGCGCGCCCTCGGGTCCGGCGCCCAGCCAGGGCGAGCAACCCCAGGTTCCGCCGCAACCCACCGACGTGAACCGTCTCAAGCTCGTGCTCAATGCGCTCTCGCACAAGCACTACGAGGACGCGGCGCGCCTGGCGCGCGAGATGCTCGCGGACAACCCCGGCGATCCGCAGGTATTGAAATGGCAGGCGATCTGCTTCGCGCGGATCTCGATCACGCGCAACGACCCGGCCGGCGCCTGCGAGCACTACGCAAAGGCCCTGACTTACGACGAAAACAACCGCGAAGCTCGCGACTACGTCCGCAGCTTCCAGCGCGACCAAAAGCTCAATGCGCTGCCGTTTGGGCGCTATTTCACGAAGAAGAAGTGAGACTCCCGCGGTAGGCGTGCGGCGCTTGAGCGCGCACACAGCCCGCGCTTAGAATCGCAGTGCTTTAACAGCCGTGGCGCGGCAGGTCCCAGCGGATGAAATCACGCCTCAATGCCGTACAACGAACGCTCTGGGCGCTGGTCCTCGCCTCGCTCGTGCTCTTGGCGCTGGCGTTTCCACGCGGGCACAACCGCGAGTACAGCCTGGCGCTGGATGAGCTGACGGCTTTTGAAAAAGCCTTCCAGCAAGCCGACCTGGAGAAGTCGCTGCTCGACTACGCGCGCGCTCAGGGCGCGGTGGCGCCGGCGGACGTGCAGCGCAGCATCGGTGGGCCACAGGTGCCGAAGGTGCAGCTGGCGGCGGCGAGCACGCCGGTCCAGCCGCTGGCCGAGATCCACCTGAACACGTTGGCCGAGGTGGTCGACTACGCCCGGCCCAACAGCAACCTGTCGATCGGCAGCCTGGCGCCGGCGCCGCTCGGCTCTGCGATCGCCTGGCGCCTGGCTCGGCAGACCGGCAGCAGCGGCTACCAGCTGCAGGACGTGAAGCTGCAAGCGGCGGAGTTCACACCTGCCGACATCGAGCTCGAGACCCAGGTGGCCCAGCTGCGCCTGGACACGCGGGCCGCCGAGCGCGCGGCCGAAGATGCAGCCAAGAAGCTGACCAGCGCCGAGGAGCTGTTCGAGGCGCGGCGCAAGCGCAAGCTACCCTGGAAGATCCTGGTCAAGTCCGACGAAGCGCGCAAGGAAGCCAAGGCGCTGCTCGACGAGAAACAGCGCGCCCTCGAGGACACGCGCAACCAGTACGAGAGCTCGGCCAAGCGCGCCGAAGCCAACGGCGGCAAGCCTGCGACTTACACCGGCAAGCTTCCGAGCGCGTACGCGGTGGCCCAGGTGGAGCTGCGCGGCGAAAACTCGGCGGTGACGCAGCTGCGCATCCCGGTCGCGCTGACGATCCGCGAGGCGAAGCTCCCTCCCCTCGGCGGCACGAACTTCCCGGCGACGCACGACGCGGAGCTGTGGGATGAAGTGAAGGGCGGCACCGTCGCGCAGGCCATCGAGCTGACGCGCAGCAAGTTCACCTGGCACTACCGCTACGCCGACGTGGCCGGGCTGCACGTGGGCGGCATGACGCTGCTGCAGGTGTTGCCGCTGGTGCTGCCATTGATCTTGCTCGGCCTGCTCGGGCGCATGCGCCACGTGAGCACGAGCTACAACCCCTTCGGCACCACGATCGAGAGCAAGCTACCGCGTGTGGGCCTCGGCTCGCGGGCGCTCGAGCTGGCTGCGCTGGTGTTCCTGCCGCTGGCATCCGTGGCGCTCACCGCCTTCGCGCTGTGGGCGATCGCGCAGGCGCCGGTGATCCCCGCGATCGCGGCGATCGCGGGCCTGGGCCTCGGCGCCTACGCGTTCGTGGAGCTCGGTACCCTGCAGGCGTTGATGGAGGCTGTGGTCCGCTCGCACAGCAACCCACCGGCCAAGCCCGAGGGTGGGACCACCACACCATAACCGGCCAGTGCTGTGCGCGGCGCGAGTGCTATGACGAGTGGCATGAGCGTCGAGCCGATCCGCAAAGTCGCCCTGCCCTCCGGCGTCCGAGTGCCAGCGCTCGGTCAGGGCACCTGGCAGATGGCCGAACGACCCGGTCGGCGCGCACACGAGATCGCCGCGCTGCGCCTTGGCGTCGAGCTCGGTCTCACGCTGATCGACACGGCGGAGATGTACGCCGACGGCGGCGCGGAAGAGCTCGTGGCCGAGGTCATTCGCGGTCAGCGCGAGCAGGTGTTCCTGGTCTCGAAGGTCTTGCCCTCGCATGCCGGGTACAAGGCGACGATCCGCGCGTGCGAGGCCAGCTTGAAGCGGCTGCGAACCGACTACATCGACCTGTACCTCTTGCACTGGCGCGGCGCGGTGCCGCTGGACGAGACGCTCGACGCCTTCAGCGAGCTCGCCCAGGACGGGAAGATCCGCGGCTGGGGCGTCAGCAACCTCGACCTCGCGGATCTGCGCGAGCTGCAGGACATCGAGGGCGGTGGGGATCTGCAGACCGACCAGGTGCTGTACAACCCGAGCCGGCGCGGCATCGAGTACGACCTGTTGCCGTGGTGCGAGGAGCACAGCCTGCCGATCATGGCCTACTCGCCGGTCGAACAGGGACGATTGCTCGAGCACGCTGCGCTGCGCGAGGTCGCCGAGCGGCGCGGGGCGACGCCCGCACAAGTCGCGCTGGCCTGGGTGTTGCGGAAGCCCAACGTGATCGCCATCCCGAAGGCGTCGAGCGCCGCACACGTGCGCGAGAACCACGCCGCGCTCACGCTCGCGCTGAGCGAGATCGACCTGGTGCGCCTCGATCGCGCGTTCCCACCGCCGCGCCGCGCGGTTTCGCTCGAGATGATCTGACGCGCCGGGGGAGTGGCGGACTATCGCTCGGACTCCGACCAATACGCATCCAACCTGCGCGCCATGACTTCGCGCACCGCGCCCATGATCGGTCGGAGCTGCTTGCGAGTAGTCCCGGCCGTCTCGATGGGCGCGTCGCAGTACACGGTGACCTGGTGCCCGGGACGGATCAGCAGCGAGCCTTTGCGCATGACCCGGTACATGCCCGTGACGGTGACCGGGACGATCGGCGCGGCGAGCTCCTGGGCGATGCGGAACACGCCTTGCTGGAACTCTCCGAGGCGTCCGGTAAGCGTGCGCGTGCCCTCGGGGAACACCAACAGCGAGTGCCCGCGCTCGAACTCCGCGCGCATCAGGTCGCGCAAGTCAAAGAAGTCGCGCGGCGAATTCCGCCGAACCGGCAGCGTGCCGCGGCTGCGCATGTAGGCGCCGTAGACCGGGTAGCGGAAGTGTTCCTCGAGCTCCACGCCTTGTTTGAAGTGCGGCGTGGCCGCGTACATCGTGCAGTGATCGAGGTGATTGACGTGATTCTGGAAAAACATGTAAGGCCGGCCGGGATCGATCGCCGGATCGACCACGGCGCGCCAGCGCGAGCCCGTCAGAAACACCTGGCCGCGCGTGTACAGCCGCTCGACCCACTGAATGCGCTCAGGCCCGACCAGGCGGTGCAACACCATCTGGGCGCCCATCATGGGTACCAACCAGGCGAGCCCCGCGCCCCACAACGGGATCGAAAGCATGGCGTCCAAGGGCGTGTCGGGCCGTAACGAAACTGGCGCTTCTGACATATGAAGGCGGCGCGAGCATAGTCGAGCCGGGGCCGTGCGCAATGCCTGGCTTGACGCCTCAGCGCGCAGCTCGCACGCTCAAGCCTCCGCCCGCGTGATTTGGTTGTTTATCGCGCAGGGAACAAGCGAGAAACGACCAACATCACGCGGGCGGAGGCCTAACACCCGAATGCAATCCAAGCCTCTGGATATCGGCTCGAGCGCGCTCGAAGCGCTGGCGTTTCGACCGTCCACCGACGACTCCGCAGCACAGCTGATCAACATGGCCTGGTTGGTTCGGCTGCGCTGGCTCGCGGTCGCCGGTCAAGTGCTGACGCTGTTGCTGGTCAGCTGGGGGCTGCGCTTCGATCTGCCACTGCTCAGCTTGTCGGTGGTGCTGGCGATCGAGGCGTTGAGCAATGCGGCCTGTCAGCTGTGGGCGAAGCACAAGCGCGTGGTGCGCGACTGGGCGCTGGGACTCGTGATCGCCGTCGACGTGGTGTTGTTGACCGGCCTCCTGTACCTGACGGGCGGTCCCTTCAATCCGTTCTCGTTTCTGTACCTGGTACACGTCGCGCTGGCCGCAGTGGTCTTGCCCGCGAGCTACACCTGGGCGTTGGTCGGGCTGGCGCTGGCGGGCTTCGGCCTGCTGTTTGCCCAGCCCTCGTGGCTGCCGGAATTGACGCACATGGATCACGCCCAGCAGATGCGCATGCACATGCAGGGCATGTGGATCGCGTTCGGCGTGGCCGCGGTCGCGGTCACCTACTTCGTGACGCGCGTGCGCCAGAGCCTGGCCGAGCGCGAGGGTGAGCTGGCGCGCGCGCGCAACCTGGCATCGCAGAGCGAGAAGCTCGCCTCGCTCGCCACCTTGGCGACCGGCGCGGCCCACGAGCTGTCCACGCCGCTGTCGACGATCGCGGTGGTGGCCAAGGAGCTGGAGCGCGGCATGCAAGCGGGCGCGGCGCGCGACGACGCACAGCTGATCCGCCGCGAGGTCGAGCGCTGCCGCGAGATCCTGCAGCGGATGGCGGCGGATGCCGGCCAACCCGGCGAGCGCGACGACGAACCGCTGCGCGTGCGCGAGCTGCTGCAGCGCGTGATGGATGGCCTCGGCCAGAACCTGCACGTGAAGCTGGACGTCGACGAGGCCACCGCCGACAGCGTGCTGCATGCCCCGCCCCAGGCCACGGCGCAGGCCCTGCGCGCCGTGTTGAAGAACGCGCTGCAGGCCTCGGCGCAGGCCGAACCGGTGCGGATCAGCGCGCGGACCCAGCAGGGTCGCTGCGTGCTCGAGGTACGCGACTTCGGCAGCGGGATGAGTGCGGAAATCTTGTCTCGCGCCGGCGAGCCGTTCTTCACCACCAAGGCTCCGGGAGACGGCATGGGCCTGGGGCTGTTCCTGGCGCGTGTGGTCGTCGAGCGCGCCGGCGGCAGCGTCAAGCTGGACTCCCAACCCGGGGCAGGAACCACCGCCGCGCTGGTCTTGCCGCTCGCCGCTGCGACAAATCGCCGCATGCACACCTGAAACGCACCGCATACGTTGAGGTCGTCGTGAGCCAACCCAGACCGCCCACCGAAGTTCCCGACGCGCCCTCCATCTTGATCGTCGACGACGACAGCACGCTGCGTGAACGGCTGGCCACGGCGTGTCGAGCGCGCGGCCTGGACGCTCGCACGGCAGGTGACTACGACGAAGCCCGCGCGCTGGCGCTCTCGGATCCGCCCGAGTTCGCGGTGGTCGATCTGCGCATGCCCGGCCGATCTGGGCTCGAGTTGATCCGCGAGCTCAAGACGATCGATCCGGAGACCAAGATCGTCGTACTGACCGCATACGGCAGCATCGCGACCACGATCGATGCCATGAAGCTCGGTGCGATCTACTACTTGCAGAAACCCGCAGACGCCGACGACGTGATCGCCGCGTTCCAGCGCGACGCGCCTCCGGCACCCGGCGAGAGCGCCACCGAGTTCCCTGCGCCCTCGCTCGAGCGCGTGCGCTGGGAGCACATCAACCGCGTGCTCGCGGATTGCGAGGGCAACGTGTCCGAGGCCGCGCGCCGGCTGGGCCTGCACCGCCGCAGCCTGCAACGCATCTTGCAAAAGTACCCGCCTCGCGAGTGAGACAGTTTTGAACGTGGCGCGGGCTGGCCTGCATGCGGCATGCTGCAGCGTGCTCCGCATCCCTACCCCCTTCCTCGCGTCCGCGCTCCTTGCAGCCATCAGCTGCAGCCGCAGCAGCTCGGCGCCCGAGCCGGTCGCGCCCGTACAACCGATCGCGCCGCGCGCGCCGAGCGCCGAACCCGCGGCCGCCCCGACGCAGGCAGAGCCGCCGCCGGCAGCGCCGCCCAAGGAGGGCACGACCGATGCGCCGCAGACAGCGACCGCCGCGCCTGCGGAGCGGGCAGCGGAAGAGAAGCCTCCGGCTGGTGCACTGCCGGCACCCGACGCGCAGAAGAAGAAGGCGCGGGGCCGCACGCGAGAGATCCACCGCACGCCGGGCAACACCGCGTGTCTCGAGATGTACGGCACCTGCACCCCGCCGCCCGACCAGATCTGCACCAGCTCGGCGCTGTACGTCGACTGCGGGCAGCGCGCGCAGGTGCCGACGAGCGGCGAGTGGGTGCATTGTGTGTGTGACTGAACATAGAATGGGAGCGTGACCCGCGTATTCGAGGATGGAAAACGCCTGGCTCGGCGCGAGCTCTGGCAGGGCAGCGTCGGGCGCTTCGGCGAAGAAGACGTGCGCCTGCCGGACGGCAGACAGTTCACGCTGCCGGTGCTGGAGCATCCAGGGGCCTGCGCGGTCGTGCCGCTGCTGGACGACGGCCAGGTAGTCATGCTGCGCCAGTACCGCTGGGCCGTGCACGAGACCTTGTGGGAGGTGCCTGCCGGCAAGCTGGATCCCGGCGAGACGCTGGAGAGCTGCGCGCGGCGGGAGCTCGCCGAGGAGACCGGCTACTTGGCGGGTCAGCTGATCTCGCTCGGCACGATCGTCCCGGCGCCGGGCTTCTGCGACGAGCGCATCCATCTGTACCTGGCGCGACAGCTGTCGCCAGGGCAGCAAGCCCTGGCGTACAACGAGTCGCTGGAGTGCGTGCTACTGCCGCTTGCAGAGGCGATCGGCATGGCGGAACGCGGCGAGGTCAACGACGCCAAGAGCGCAATTGCGCTGCTGCGCGCCGGAGCACGCCTCAGACCTTGATCAGCTCGACCAGGTTCTGGATCAAGCGCAGGCCGTGGCCCTGGTCCGCGCTCAGGATCGACTCCGGGTGGAACTGGACTGCCGACCACGGCCGCTGCTTGTGTGCCACGGCCATGATGGTGCCGTCCTGGGCTGTCGCAAGGATCTCGAGCTCGTCCGGGAGCGCGCTCGGGTCGGCGTACAGCGAGTGGTAGCGGCCGACCCGCAGCTCGCGCGGCAGACCTGCGAACAAGGGGCTCTCGCGGCCGGTGATGGCCGAGGCCTTGCCGTGCATGGGCGTGGCGAGCTGTGCCAGGCGCCCTCCGCAGTACTCCACCATGCCTTGCAGGCCGAGGCACACGCCGAACGCCGGCAGCCCGCGCCGCTCGAGCTCCGCGAACGTGTCGCGCATGCCGAAGTCATCGGGGCGCGCGGGCCCCGGTGAGAGGACCACCAGCGCGGGCGCGAGCCGATCGTACTCCGCGCTGTCGAAGCCGTAGCGCAGGGTGCTGACCGTGCAGCCCACCTGGCGCAGGTAGTCGGCCAGCGTGTGCACGAACGAGTCGCGATGATCGATCAGCAGCACGGGAAGGCGCGCACTTACGCGAATGGACTCCGCCGCCAATGGCTGCGTAGTGCGCGGCTCCGCGCGCTCCAGCGCGGCGAACAACGCGGACGCCTTCAGCTCCGACTCGCGCTCCTCCTCGGCCGGATCCGAGTCGAAGTTCAGCGTCGCACCCGCTCGCAGGTGCGCGACGCCGGCGCGGATGTGCAGCGTGCGCAACGTCAGGCCGGTGTTGAGCGAGCCATCGAAGCCGATCGCGCCCACCGCACCGCCGTAGAACGCCCGCGGACTGCGCTCGCAGCCCTCGATGAACTGCATCGCATCCAGCTTCGGTGCACCCGTGACCGTCACCGCCCACAGGTGCGTGAGGAACGCGTCGAGCTGGTCGTAGCCGTCGCGCAGCACACCTTCGACGTGATCCACGGTGTGGATCAGCCGCGAGTACAGCTCGATCTGCCGCCGCCCGATCACGCGCACGCTGCCCGGCTCGCACACGCGCGCCTTGTCGTTGCGATCCACGTCGGTACACATCGTCAGCTCGGCCTCGTCCTTGGCCGAGCTCAGCAGGGTCAGGATCTGCCGCGCGTCATCCAGCGCGTCGCTGCCGCGTCGGATCGTACCGGCGATCGGGCAAGTCTCCACGCGCCGGCCCGACACGCGCGCGTACATCTCGGGCGATGCGCCGACCAGGAATTCGTTGTCGCCAAGGTTGGCGAGAAACCCGTACGGCGCGGGATTCGCGCGACGCAAGGCATCGAACACCGCGGACGGCAGCGCGCGGCAAGCTCGACTGAATACCTGGCTGGGCGTGACTTCGAATAGATCGCCGACGGCAAAGGCCTGCCTGGCGCGCTCCACATCGCGCGCAAACTCTCCCGGCGCGTGATCGCGCGCCTCGCTCGCGCTGGCGTTCGGGACGAACGGCGCGGGCGCTGTGGCGCGTGGCAAGCCGGCGGTCGACTCGCCGTCCAGCTCGAAGTCGTAGCTGTGCTGGCTGGCGCTGCCGCGCTCGTGATCGATCAGCAGCACGCGATCGGGCAGGTACAACACCAGATCGCGCTGGCTTGCGGCTCTCGGTTGCAATTGTCGCAACGCTTCGAACTGGAACACGAGGTCGTAGCCGAATGCACCGTACAGGCCGAGCAATGCGTCCTCGGGCGACGCGAAGAACGCACACAGCGCGCGCACGACGCTGAACACGCTGGGCACGCGCGTGCGGACTTCCTCGTAGAACCCCTGCTCCCCCGGCGGGACCTCGCCTTCGATCGCCGACGTCGTGCGGAGGAGTCCTCGGACCTCCGGGCAAGCCGAAAGCGCCGAGAGACACGCGCGGAGCAACAGCTCTCCACGCTCGTTCAACGCCTCGAGCCGGAAGCGGCGACCGCGCGCCTCGAGGCTCAGCGGAGGATCGCTGAAGCCGAGGTCGTAGCGCTTGTACCGTCCCGGATACTCGAAGCTCGACGCGAGCCACAGGCCGCGCTGCCGATCGAGCGCCGACGAGAGTAGCTGCTGGGCCTTCGCCGCTCCCAGCTGCAGGACGGTCCGCGTGACGCGCAGGCCGCCGGAGGTCGTATAACCGTGAGATCGTTGCTGGTCATCCATGACTCTCGAGGTCCTTTCGGGAGCCTCCGCTGGAGTCATCGGACGAGTGAACAGTTCCTAGCCTCCATCGGAGGGGGCTGGTGAACTGTGAAACACGCAACTAGAAAACAGACTCGCCGGCCGCCCTATGTCGAGGGCCGCCACCAATTCGAACGACGTGGTTGCGCGAGCATGGGAGCTAACATTGCACCGCCGGGACTCCCGGTCAAGCAGCTCCGACTTCTCTCACGCCCAGGCTCACGTAGTCGCCGCGGCTGGTCTTGCCCGAGAGCGTCTGCGTCGAGACGCGCGTGAAGCCGGCGTCTCGCAACAACGCCTCTACCTCGGCGGGCTCGTACGTTCGGAAGCCATGCTGCGTGATCTTGCCGAAGTCGCGCATCTTGGTCGCGCCACTGTAGCCGATCGCGATGCGCCCGCCCGGGCGGAGCACGCGCAGCAGCGAACTGAGGCCGCGCAACACGTCGGGCCAGAAGTAGATGGTGTTGACGGTCGCGATCGCTTCCACCAGTCCATCGCGCAACGGCAGGTCCGCGACGTCGGCGCGTACCAGGTTCAAGCGACCGGCCGCGATCACGTCCGCGAACGCGTCCACGCCCGCGAGCACCACGTCTGCCGAGAAATCCACGCCCCACAGCGGCGCGTCCGTGCGCGCTGCCGCGAGCTGCAACCCGAGCCCGCCACCGAACCCCAGATCCAGGAACGATTGATCGCGCCGCAGCTGCAGCGCATCCACCGTGCTCGTGATCAACTCGGCGTTGCGGTTGTTCAACACGCGCGTCATCACCCAGCGCCCGAAGCGTCCACTGGGTTGCCGCAGCTGCGCCGCGATGAAGCGGTGCGGACTGCCCGGCAACGTCAACAGATTGGCGAATCGATAACCCGCGGTGCTCATGCGCGCGAAGCTAGCTCGAAAGCTCGCGCGCCGCGAGGTATCGATCGCGAGAGCCTCAGGCCGGGGCGGCGACGTGATCCAGGGCGAATGTCGGCGCCGCATGCGCGCGCCTCGACGCCTCGCTGATGGCCACCGCGAGCTCGGCCATGGCCTGTTCGACCTCGGCTTCGGCCGCGCGCATGCCGCGCGAAAGCACGCCGATCTGCCGCGCACCGTCGCTGGCGCGGTCGACGTGCTCCGCGATGCTGCGCAGCGAACGCACGCTGTCCTCGCCGAGCGCGCGCGTCAGCCCGATGGCCTCGGCCCGCCAGCTACGTTCGTGGCGCGCGGGCGAGAAATGCCTGAACACTTCCAGCTCGAAGCGCAGGGCCATGATGCGTCGCACCAGCCTGTCGCGCGGCTGAAACGCCGCAGCCGCGAGTTGCGAGACGCGCGCGACGCGGGGTTCGTACAGCGAGTCCCCGCGCGCGAACTCGAACGGGAAGTCACTCGCCTCGCGCGCGAAGTCGAGGCTGCTCGCGAACGTGGCGTCCTGCGCGAATGCGACGATGTTCAAGCAGCCGTACAGATCCAACTCGCGCAGGATCTCGATCGCGCGCAGCTTCCGCCGCTGCCGCGACCAGCGGCGCAGCGCTGCGCCGTCGACGTCCAGATCGACGCGGATCGCCTTCAGCCGATCGCGCAGCGACCGAAACAGCTCGCGCTCCACGTCGGCGGCACCCGCGCGGATCACGGTCGCAAAGCGTCGGATACCGCGCCGCTCGAGGGCGCCTGCGAGCGCGTCGACACGCGCCAGGTTCTTGCGCTTCGTCGAGGCGAACAGGTAGTCGTCGCGGAAGACGAAGATCTCGACGCCACGCTCGCGCTGCAGCTCGACCATCGCCGCCGCAATGGCATCGGGATCTTGCAGGCTCGACGGCGCGAGGCCGGCGCTCCGCGCAGCCA